>CAIYZV010000209.1 GCA_903930765.1 uncultured Pirellula sp. | reverse complement strand
TAACAGCACCAGCTTCACGGTAAGTGCGATGCTTGAAGCGACCCCGGCTCCGGTAACCCCGAGGCGTGGCATCCCTAGATTGCCAAAGATCAAACCGTAATCGAGTACGCAATTGAGGGCGGTCGCAATGGCGTCGGAATAAAGCAATACCATCGTCCGGCCACTACCTGCGAACAAACCAATCAAGGCGGCACTGATGATTGTGGAACAGGCGCCTGGTACAAGCCAAAAAAAGAACTCGGACTCGGAAGTAGCCAACTCATGCGAGTGACCGCTTGCGCGAAAAATCTGATACGAAAAGATGCCGAGTGTAACCAGCACAGGAACAGTAGCGAGCGCCATGATGATCCCTTGCCAAACCAACTGGATGGCTTTATCCAGCCGCTTGATCCCAAGGTATTGCGAAACGAAGGTGTTTGTATAACCGCAAATTCCAACCGGGAGGCAGGTGACCGACCAGGAAAGGGTCCCCGCGGACATGGCCGCGGCGGCGGCCGCATCGGAGAACTGGTAGAGAAACAGTCGATCGATGAACAACGTGATCGAGAACAATCCGGTGGAGAGCATCAACGGCCAAGCGGTTTGTAGCAGTTCGGAGAAATCCCCGAATCGACTACGATCATGATGTTCAACCAGAGTTGAGTTATTTTCGTTCAATCGAGCGTCCATCGGACTGGTAACTGCTAAAAGGGATGCCCGTCTTACGGATGAAGACATCCTCTAAACCGGGGCGTCCAATAGTGATGCTGAGAGAATTGCCGGCCAATGTTTGCAGGATGTCCGCGATAGCGATCCCCGGGTCGTCGATCACGACACGGACTTGATGGTCTAGAGTTTTTGGATCCCATCCGAAGCGCGACTTTAGGACACCAGCTACCAGTTCAGGTTCGTCGGTCATCACCGAAATTACCGTTTCGCCGGTAGCGCGCCGGAGATTATCGGGACTGTCGAGTGCGACCAGCTTGCCGTTATCCAAAATCGCCAAACAATCGCATTTGTCCGCCTCTTCGAGCAGGTGTGTTGTCAGCAGGACCGATGTTTCCCATCGGTCCCGTAATTCGACGAGCGCACGCCACAGATCGAGTCTTGCGGTCGGATCCAGCCCGGTGCTCGGTTCGTCGAGGATTAATACTCGGGGCTGATGGAGCAGGCCTTTGGCAAGTTCCGCTCGACGTTTTAAGCCACCGGACAATCGTTCGCATCGCTCGTTCAGTCGGTCGCTGATCCCCATCAGCTTGGCAAGTGCCTCGATCCGATCCGCTCGTTTTTGCCCCGAGATCCCATAGAGTGCAGCTTGGCATTCCATGTTTTCACGGACGGTGAGTTTTCGATCGAGACTGGGGGATTGAAAAACGACGCCGAGCGATTCGCGCACCCGGTTCCGCTCGGCCATGACGTCCATCCCGAGCAGTTGGATCGAACCGGATTGCACAGGGACGAGTGTTGATATCAAGCGGAACAGGGTCGATTTCCCGCTCCCATTTGGTCCGAGCAGCCCAAAAATTCGATTGGCAGGGACATCGAAACTGAGTTCGCTCAAGGCCACGGCGTTGCCATAACGATGCGTGACACGATCGATGGTCAGCGCGGGGACACTCACAGGCATACCCAGCGGATAACCACGAGAATCATGATGGCTGGAAGATAGACCAACGACGCGCGAAGCAGTTTTCGCGCCGTATCGTTGTTGCGAGCGAGCAAGAACCGTATCGAGCATTGCAACTGCGACCATGCGCTCAGTGCACCAAGGAATGAGATCACCCAACCGGCTGGCGAATTGGGGTAAAGCACGGCCATCGAAAGTGGGATCAAGCAAACCGAGGGAACGATCGCATGCCATGCAGCTGCGATACCGGTCGGCTCTTCACGCGTCAGCATCCGAAATCCAGCTTGGGTGTATTGATCTCGATACAGCCACGCAATCGCCATGAAGTGAGGGAATTGCCAAAGGATCACGACCGCGGTTAAGGCCCAGCCATTGATATCCCAGAGGCCACCGCCGGCAGCGGTCCATCCGATCATGACGGGTAAGGCGCCCGGCAAGGTTCCGACAGCGGTATTCCACCACGACCACGTCTTCATCGGAGTGTAGATCCAGCAGTAAACAAACCACGTCGTTAATCCGACTGAAGCGGCTGTCCAATTGCTTCCGAATCCTAAAAGAAGAGTGCCGAAGATCACCAGCAGCCAACCGAATACCGACGCCTCCAAGGCTGTCAGGCGACCGGTGGGAAGTGGTCGCCGTTGCGTTCGTGGCATCATCGAATCGCGGTCCCGCTCGAACCATTGATTGAGGACACTCGCGCTCGCGGCCACCATGCTGGTTCCTACCAATGCGCTAAACCAAACCCATGGACTCACCGTGACGGATCGGAACTTGGAGGCGAAAACCATGGCGACGGCGACCGTCAGGAGGATCATCAGCGTGATCCGTGGTTTCGACAACGCAAAGTAATCGCGCCAGGCCGTACTCTTCCACCGCATCACCACGTCGCCGACGGGAGGTGTTCTTGTAGAGATTTCGGTTTCAGCGACCGTGGGGTTCATTGATTTGAAGTTGGGAGATTAGAAGTTGGGGGATTTGAATGGGATTGAGGTGTTCGTGCGAAACTTGTTTCAGTGGGCTTCAGGCTAAGCCTCCGCCCTATGGGAAATGGTAAACGATTGTTGATTCCTCACAAGTTGACCTTGTCGCCGCCATACGCGACAAACCAGCCAAACGGAGGTTGCAATCATCAGGGAGCCGGTCGCTTGGTGCCCGGTGACGATCAACGATTCCCAGTATCCTTTCGCTGAAATCGCGTACTTTGCAAGCCATTGCGAGAGGTCCGCCCACGGCATCGCGTAATTGACAATCCACGTCGCAAATCCGAGGCAAAGCTGCACAATTAAAAGAAGAAGCAAGGCATTGGCGGGGGTGAGGATCTCTCTGGCTTCACGGTAGGTACCAGAGCGGCCGACGATAGCCACCAAGACAATGATCAGCGTTACTACCGCCGCCATCGTCAAATGGAGGTGGACCAAGGACATAAAACCGCTCGGGGATGTGTCTGGGAGGGCATGTCGCAATTGGGCCCCAAGGATGAGTTGGACGATTGTCGAGAGCAATAGTGCGAGCGATATCCAACGCATCCCGCGAGAAGGAATCACTGGCCGAGCCGACGCCCAATCGCTCGAGGCGGAGAGGGCGAGGAACGTTGCCAAGGCAAAGACCATCGGACCACCGCAGCCATGCAACATCGCAATGGTCCGTCCATCGAGCACAACACGAAATCCACCGAGGAGGCCTTGGGAGATCACCGCCAAAAGCAATCCGATCGCGGCCCACCGATACCATCGCCTCGTTTCGGTACTCCAAGCGGCTACGCAAAGGGCGATCGAAAGGAGTCCAACTAAGGAACCTAACAAACGGTGTCCGTGTTCGACGAATAGATCGAAGGGGCCGTACAGCCAAGCGGTCACCGGGTACAAAAATAGGTTGTAACCATAGGTCCCCGGCCAATCGGGGACCGCCATCCCTGCATCGTGCGTGGTTACCAATCCCCCGACCCAAATCAGCGGGAACACACAGATTGTCGTGGCCCAGGCCCAAAACCAACTCTGCTTCCAAGCGGCTGATGCGTGTCCGGGTAATACCTTTCGAGAATCGTTATCCTTCAGTTCCTGAGTGGCGCTCATTCCGCAGCTCCTTCCGGCTTCGACCTTATCGTATCGTCCAACGTAGATTTCGCCGATGCTAAACTGCTGGATGGGACACTGCTTAGGGATTGCACGTAATGCACGAGATCCCAAATTTCGTCGTCGGTAAGCCCTGGATTGCCGTTGATGGCCCGCGCGATGGGTGGCATGGGAGTCCCTTCGATGCCTAGTACCAGCCGCCGAAATAGGTCTTGTCGATTGCCTCCGCCGTGGAACGCCCCCCAAGCCAAATTGCGTGGTTTGTCGATCACCGGTTTGAGTGCACCGAACGGCTTCATCTCTTTCCAATCCGATTTCTTCTTAGGATCGATACCAGCCAACAGCGTCCAATCCTTGGTCCAATCGTCGAAGTCTTGCGAGTTCCCGTCACCGGCGCCGCTAGTCCCATGGCATTTGGCACACGCCGTCAGTTCGCTACGGAACCACTCCTCACCTCGTTTAGAGGACTCTTTAAACTGCTCAGGGGTGAATTCGGGCGGGTTTGGAATCGGCAGTACTTTGGTTTCCGCTGAGGCCCAATTGGCGACGACGAGTCGCACCACCTCGATCGCGGACTCATCGTCTGGATTGAGTTGCGATTCGCCACGAGCATGCTTGGCAATCAGCCGGCGTTCGACTTCTCCGCGGATCGAAAGAAACCGTACATACTCCACCAAGGACTCGATGTCGTTTTTAAATTCTTTGGAGAGTTCCAAAGCCGCAAACGACGGCATCGAGGTACCAGGGATCCCATCGTGGAGTGTGCGGACCAAATCGGCCCGCGTCGGCTTGACTCCCGTAGGGGTCGATTTGAATTTGAAAGTGCCCCTTCGAAAATCTCGAGGATACGGAGACAGCATCGATGCCGCCAAGCCTCTTCCATCGCCGGTGACGCCATGGCATGGAACACAATGCTTGCGGTATAAACCACGTTCAATTTTGTCGTTCCCTCGACCGACGGGTCCTGCCGAACGTTCCACCTCGTCCATCCGAACGACCTCGTCCGCCCCAGGCGTACCCGCCAATAACTCGCTGGGCCAAACCGGAGAGTCCGCCGTACCGAACCATCGCTCCGCCAATGCAGCCGCCCGCGTCGATGATTCCTCAGATTCGGTATGGTCCGCGTCACCTTGTTCGCGATGAAGGCTCACCGCGTACAGTTCGTTCGGGCGATACTCGATTTTCGCGGGTCCGCAGCCAACCATGACACAGGTCAAAGGAATGACCATGATTTGGGGCACCAAAGTAAGGAGTCTCTGCGGAGTCGTGTTCAAGATCACCGGGGGCACGTGTGGTGCCATGGCAAAGGGTTTAGGGAAATACGAATCAAGTCCGTACAAGGAAACAGAAGTGCAACGCGCCGGTTTCATCGGCGCAGCCAACTCTAGAAAGGGAACCGAAAGATCTTCTAGTTTCCCACACGCGATCTACTTTTCGCAGTGGACAAAATGACGCACTCGGGAATCGTTCCCGACCTTCGAGTGTACCAAGCCGACGAAGTCTCAACCGAATGGATATTGCTTGCAATACTCATAGACAGCCATGGTTGTCGCGGTGGCGACGTTGTAGCTAAAGGGTTGACCGTAGACGGGGATTTCGACGACGGCGTGCAGAAAACCAAGCTCTTCTTCGCTCAATCCCTCCCGCTCGGCGCCGATAACGAGAGCGGTTTTTCGTTGGAACTGGTACTCAAAGAGGGAGTGCGAGTTTGTCGTCTGTTCCAATCCAACCAGCGTAAAACCGTCGTCTCGGAGTTGCTTAAGAACGGGGGGCAAGCTTCTGCGGAGGGTGATCGAGACAAAGTCGGCCGCGTCTCGGGCGATTTCTCGATCCACTTTTCCGGCCCCGCACTGGATCAAATTTTGGATGCCGGCGCAACCGCATAGGCGAACGATACGGCTAAGGTTCACGTTGCTCCGCATGGGAGCGAGGGCCAAAACGATCTCGCGGGGGTGTTCGAGCGAGGTCGGAGGTTTATGCCGGATATGTTCGAAGCGTGGCACAGTGTTTACTTCGGAGATTACTTAGGATAATGGGATTACTTAGGATAATGGATTCGTTGAGGCCATGGGTTGCTTGGGTAGGCTGAGTCGAAGCGATGGCTGGCGAGCGAATAAGGCAGATGCGATCCTAGTGAAGGGCTTCACGACTGCAGGGCTTCACGACTGCAGGGCTGTTTCGATACGATCGAGGATCGAACGCAGAAACTCGCGATCATCGGAGGGGCGGCTCGGGGCATTGGGGTGGATGGCATCGCTCGCGATCACGCCTCTCATGGCGAGCATCATCGCAGCGTTGTGTTTGTAAGCTGGGACCGGGGGGCGGAACGCATATCCGCCTAAAAGTTGCAAGGCATCATTGAGTTCGTAGAACCGCCGATCGCCGTCGAGCCAGTACTGATCCCGTCGCGCGAAGGCTTCGGGGTAGAACGCGGAAAGACCCAGCAAATAATCGCTTCCCCATTGGACCATATCGATGGCGAGGTCATTCCCGGTGTAGATTCGAAAATCGGTGCGACAAGCATCGCGGAGACTGAGTCTGACCCATTCCAATTCGCGCGAGAGCGAGGAATGCTTGATCCCGATCAATTGAGGGATTTGCAGGAGTTCCTTGAACACCGCCATGGAATAGATCGCCCCAAACGGAGCGAACATCTTGCCGAGTTCGAATCCAAGGAATCGGTCGCAGGCCAAGCCGATCGACCGGTAGACATCGACAATCTCGGTGTCGGAGCGGCGGACGAGGTCACTGCATTGAAAGATGATAGGTGTTCCGCCCGCCGCGGTGATCCTGTCTGTTTCTTTTCGGTAGTTGTTCAAACAATCCCCGGCCAAGTCCTCGACGAACGCGCCGGCGACGAACGGCCGACCATTGGTCCGATTGGCCACAAACTCAAGGATGTCGCACCGCTGGGACAACGAAAGCAGGTTCGCGAACCCGGTATCCATATTGATCGCGGGGGTGAGGCCGCATCCCCACGTCCCCTCGAGAACACGTTCGAAAGACTCAAAATCGATCTTCGCGACGGGCTTCCACGGAAGGTATGCCGCGGAAATAGCTTCAATTTTCCTTTGGAATCGCAAGGCAGGGATCGGCTTAGACATGGTTCCTCGGTTCAGTCGTCCAGTGTTCGGAGGGTCGCATTCTGGCCGAGCAGCAGGAGCAACCGCCTCATAAGCCAGCATTGCGATTTGTTCAGTTCTAGGTTTTCCTGCCTTGGTTCGCAAGCAATAGGCACGCTACGGTCTGAAAACCACTCCGCGGAGGGGGGTGGTGTGTTAAGCGAGGCAAGATAATCCGGAAAAAAGTTAAAATAGGAGGTGCTAGACCTTAACTTATAACTAAACTTTGCGGCTTGGGTTCCCTTTGCGGATTCCGTAGGGAACGGTTAACCATTAAGAAATCGCGTCAACGCTTCCACTCCGAAGAGTGGAGACAGGCCAGCCCGGGGGGGCATTGGGCCAAGGATGTACGGCGCGAACGTAGGTGTACCCTTACTGTTTTTGGAGAGATTCGAATGCGTCGTATTTTGGTTGCTTTGACGGTTGTTGCGTGTGCCGTTGTTTCTTCGTCCAATGCTTCGGCTGGATTGTTCCATCGCAAGAGTGACTGCTGTGCACCAGCAGCTCCAGCTTGCGACGTTGCTCCAGCTCCATGTGCAGCACCAGCTCCAGCTTGTGATTCGGCTTGTGCGCCAGCTCCAAAGCGAGTTGGTTTGATCGCTCGTTTGCATGCAAAGAAGGCTGCTAAGTGCTCCGGCGCTGCTGCTTCCTGCTGCGAACCAGCACCAGCTCCATGTGCAGCTCCTGCACCAGCACCATGTGCTGCTCCAGCACCTTGTGCAGCTCCTGCACCAGCATGCGACGCAGCTCCAGCTTGCGGTTGCGATGCTGATCCATGTGCCAAGAAGTCCCGTCCAAAGTTGCTCGCTAACCTCATGGCAAAGCACCGAGCCAAGAAGGCTTCTTGCGGCGCTCCAGCAGCTCCAAGCTGCGGTTGCGAAGCTGCTCCAGCTGCTGACTGCGGTTGCAACTAAGCTAAACGCGATCTTTTGATCGTTAAAATACTCAAAAGGCCTTGGTGAATCACCAGGGCTTTTTTTGTTTTACTCGTGAGCATCCGAGAACTCGCTTTGGCAACGCCCTTGACCTCGACCCTAGAAACTCATCGGTTCTGCTCCAGGAACATCGACAAGTAGCTCTGTTTTTCCACGGTATCTAGTCCCAACCGAGTCGCGATCGCTTCGATGTCATGGCGCGCCGCGACGATTTGCTGTTCGTTGTCGACAACGCGCTCAACCTCGGCAAATGTACCTATCCCTTCAACCCGGTCGATCGTAACGTTCACCGCCGAGTGCAGCGCGGCTACCCGAAACGATTCGCGTGTCTTCGTGACGGTTCCAACGACCTCGAAGCCGAGGGACTTCCAGATGCGAAGCCAAGGCTCGAATGTCTCCTCAGCGAGAGGGACTTCTAACTCGGGCCTCATTTTCAAGGCTCCTTCGAGCCTAGGACCTTTGTAGGTGATCCATAATTTCCCATTGAGGTTTCGGAG
>CAIYZV010000208.1 GCA_903930765.1 uncultured Pirellula sp. | reverse complement strand
TAATGCAGGATTCGCTGCCGAGGACTCGCTTGATTGAGTGCCGGACATCGTAATGGGTTTACTGACTCGCAATGATCGAGAAACTTGTTTTGCTCTACCCAAATCATCGGACGATCCCTACTCCAGGACAAGGATCATTAAATTCGAATACCACAAATGTGGCTGTTTCATTCTGTCGCACCACTCAAACTTAACACATAGACAATTGCGATTATCCAGGCTTCCTGGCTACACAGTAGTACTGTGCCCCAACTGGTAACCAGCCAAGATAATCTTCCATCACTCGTAGCGCTCTCAAAAACCCCGGAAAGAATACCCTGTATCGCGTCATCACCCGCTCAAACCTAGCATCCCGCAAACGACGACAAAGCACATTCGCGGGAATCAAGATCGCGTTCTCATCGAACGGGCACGAACGCACCACACGGACAACCAACGGATTCCAAGGATTATGCTCGTATATAAATATCAGTCCACCCGGACGTAACACCCGCAGGAGCTCCTCGAAAACTCCCGGTTGCTCGCTCGGTAAGATGTGATGAAAGACACACGAAGCGAACACTGCGTCAAACGCACCACTCTCCGTAGGTATCTTGCCATTTTCACTCATCACAAACTGTGCCGAACCCTCATACCGTTCCTTTGCAACCGCAAGACTCTCGCTCGATACATCACAACACGTCAGGCGAGCTCTCGGCAAGTGCTTCTTTACGTAAGGGATCGACGAACCGGTACCAGCGCCAAAATCAAGCAGCTCGATACCCTGCGGTCTTTCCGGCCGAACAGTCTCGCAAAGCTTCGCTAAATCCTTGATCTTGTACTCGGCAAAATATTCGGCACTCTCTCCAGACGCTGCAATACTTGTATTGAGCAACGTTTCGTAGTCGGATGCGTAAGGATCGAACTCCGCTTGTACCTCCTCCTTCCGCGACAAATTCATGAAGATTGCTCCGCAGATCGTGTCGGCGTACTCGCAATGCAGTACAAAGGCTTACCCATAGCGATACTCATTGTTAACGCCAAGTATTCGGCGATGACTCCTAACGCAGTCAAAATGCTGCCGGAAAAGAAAGTGATGACGATGATCAGTGAGGTCCAACCCTCCACTCGAACTTGCCCCGTCAACTTGGCAATAAGCACCACGATTGCAATCAAAACCGCCAACAGCATCGATGAAATACCCAACATCGAAATGAATCGCAACGGCCTTGCACCCGCTGTCATCATCAGAAACGAAAAGTGAGCAAACAGCTTTCGAAATGTATAACCCGAAGGTCGATCAAATTCATTCCGCAATTGCACCGGAGAATACCCCACACGCGAGACGATCCACCGAAGTGCAACATCGAGATAAACTCCGTTGCCGCAGTAACTCGATAAGCTCCTGGCTATCTCCCCTTGCACCAGCCGAAAACTATTAAACTGCCCCGTCGCCCCCTCACCGATAAGGACATTCGAGATAGATTTCGCAAGAGTACTCGCCCCGTTTCGAAGCGCTCCATGCGGTGGCTTATTACTGGGCTGCGCATAGACGACTTGATACTTATGAAGCAACGCCATGTTCAGCATCGCAGCGATATCCGCTGGATTCTGTTGCATATCCTCATCCAAGGTAACAACCCACTCCCCTTGGGACTTCGCCATCCCCGCAAGCGTCGCGGCATGCTGACCGTAATTGCGAGTCAACCAAATCGGACGCACAAATGAGTAAGTCTTCGCTAACTCCTCGATCGTATAATCGGATCGATCAGGCCCACAATCATGGACCAATAAAACCTCACTTACCAAGTAACCCACCCCAATCGGAGTCGACCGCAATTGCGTAAAGGGCTCCAACTCCGCAAGCAATAAGCGAAGCGACTTCTCTCCCCGGTAAACAGGGACCACCACCGAAATTGTGACCGGGGAACCAGACGAACTTGAACTCAAGCGAAACACTCCATGATCAAACAAGTATATGGAATCCGAAATAAATCATGCGCAATCGTCGTCTGTACGCTGGTAAACGAACCGCTGCATAGACTACGGTAAGCCGACTCTTCCCTCACAAACTTGCCGCGATCCGCCCGAAGAAGTGATTTGACAATTCTCGACTGATTCTCGGTGTATACCCCATCCAAGGTGATCATCCGCCCTCCCTCGCGAAGCGCCTGGCGACTATAGGCGAACAAATTCATCGCACTGGCATCATCCAAATGATGAACAACCCCCATGGCTAAGACAATGTCGAATTTACCTAATGGATCTACGGTTTTATCGGTCAATTCCAAACAGTGAAACGTACACTGACTTCTATGCCTTGGCGCACCATTCTCCACTGTTCCATATCGCTTCCGCGCTGCAGCCACATAAGCAGCACTCATATCCAACCCGACGTATTCGACCTCCGGCAAGCTGTCAAGAATCGTTCCTGTGCCACACCCTATATCCAAAATGCGAGAGCCCGAACTGGCACGGATAAACTGACTCGTCAACCGTGACCGATATTTGGTCCCTCGCATCACGAACTGCGCCAAGTCGTAGAGTTTCGGAACCGAAAGTAGCGATCGCATTAACGTTTGAACTCCATAAATGCTTGAACTCATGGAACAAAGTGACAGGTTTCAAAGCTCGATGATGGGAGTCCATCATTGCGAACTTTAGTTGCTACTCTCCCCAGCAGAACCTAAGATACCGTGATTGTAATATGGCTATAACCGAATCAACAAACACAACCGACTAGACTGATCTAAAAAACCGATGAATATCCTGTCCTGGATCAGATCCTCCCTCGCTAAGCCGCATCTTTCTCTCCAAGCCCCCCCCTCAGCCTGGACTCGACTCGATCTGGGCATTCTGCTGGTCTGCCTGCTGCTCGCTCTATCGATTCGATCCAAGTCCGCAGACCACGGATTGTCATTCGATGAAACATGGATACTCGCCGGCGCAAACGGGTTTGGTAGCGACTGTTTGGATATCCCCTCTAATGTTCTAATTCACTCAGAGGTTTCACCCACCGCTCTCGAAAATGCTCGCTCCGCACAATCTGTATTTGTTAATCGTGTCCCTTTTCATCCACCCTTGCACTCTCTGACTTTATGGTGTTGGCGAAACGTCTTTGGCGAAAGCCCTTGGGTGGCGTCGATGTACTCCGTGTTCTGGTCCGTTCTGGCAATCGGATTCGTTTTCGCCGCCGTGCGACTGCAATTCGGAACCACCCCCGCCACTTGCGTCGCCCTCGTCCTGGCCCTTTCCCCAGTTCAAATTCAACTCGGCACGGAGGTGCGAGGATACGGTATGCTCACCGGGTTGATGGCTATAGCCATCTGGCAAATGATACGCATCGAACGATTTGGACCAACCATCCAACGCATCTGGTGGCTCGGACTCTCTCTCACTCCCCTCCCATTAATCCACTATCTCGCCGCAACACCTTGCGTAGCGATCGGACTATGGGGACTCTGGTCCCTAAAAGGAAATTTCCGATGGCACTGGCTTGCCGCTACCTCCTGCGCCGCGGCTGTCATCCTAGGTTCAACTCTCCCGTTCATTTCAAGTGACATAAAATTAACCCAAACAATTGACCTCTACTTCGTAAAAAACAACACCATCATCGATAAGTGCATCACTTCACTTGCGCTAACGATAAAACTACTTTTCTTTGTCTCCCCATCGCATCGCCTGTATTGGTCGATCCTCCTGATCGTAAATGCCCTCTTGATGATCGTCGGCCTCTGGCGAAATCGCTCGTTGGGAATCTGGATCGCGTTGCTGATGACTCCAATAGCAACCATGCTCCTTGTCGATGTACTCCGCGAAACAAATCAATCTGCAATGACTCGCTATGCCGCCGCCGCTTCCGCTTGCGCAGCAAGTGGCCCAATTCTCGCTTCATTCGCCATTCATCGCTGGCTCGGATTGGGGCAAACCCTGTTGCTACTAACCCTCTCCCTCCTAGAACTCGACTCCCCACGCGATATCGGCTCTCCTCAATTCCATGCGATGTCCACAAAATTCTCCCCCATAATCGCATCCCTACCGAAAGAAACACCTGTGGTTTCCGCATCCTCAACCGGATACCCGGCCTATTATTGCAGGGCACTTCTGCTTGAATGGAATCGGCTTCCAGGATTTCTACCCAGAAACATCATGTCCCTTGAACAACCCACTGCCGAATCTGTGCAATCCCTCGCCGCTGCTACCCCAGAAAGACGATTCTGGCTTATCAAACCCGGTATCACTCCAAGCGAATCAACTCGAATCGAATGGATTCAAGCTCGATTCCCCTCCGCTAAACTAATCCCACCCGTACACACCCTACCACCAGGCCACCAAGGAATACAACCCGAACCCCCAATGGAAATGATGCTCCTAGAACTCAACGAATAATCGCGACCATCTACGAGCCAACACTCCCCCTACTGAAACTCCACACCCTTGC
>CAIYZV010000207.1 GCA_903930765.1 uncultured Pirellula sp. | reverse complement strand
CCGCAGACGATTTGCACGACATTGAATCCCTTTGCCTTGCGGTCGGCGGTGAGTTGCTGAAACCCCTCCCAAGTCATCCTCCTGCACAGACACTTCCACCACGTGTCGCCGAGCCATAAAAACGGAGTGCCATCGGCGTGCTCGAAATGCCGTTTGTCCTGAGCAACGCGGACCGGGCCGTGGAGATAGAGAAGATTCGTCCCGGTATTGGGTGTGATCGTGACCTTGCCTTCAACGCCATGCAATCCGGAATCGTCCGCGACGTTGCAAATGGATCGCCAGAGATGGACACCCACAATCGGCGAAGCATAACGAACCTTCCATTGATTCTTGCCAGCCCAGAAAGCAGGAACTAGCTTCTTGGCTCCGGCAGGATCAGTGAACTCGACATCCAGAATCACCTGCATGAACGGATCAGAGTGGAGACGCGCGGCCTCGAAAGTGATCTCTGCAACCTTGTTGGCCTCAACTTCGACGTTGAGGGCCAGCCCCTGAACCTTTGGATTCTCACTGCCAACTTCTGGCGGAGGATTCGGCGCGTGATGTGCCGCTGTGTTCGACTGAGCAAATCCTGGAAGCGGTCCCCAGATATCTGCAAGCAGCAAGAAGATTTCTGGTTCGGCTTGCTTTAGTTCGCCGGCGACAAAGGGATAGAAATCATTCGATCCGAAATAGGCCTCGGTCATCTCGGCGAAGAATTCTTTGTGGTCCGTGAGCCCGTAGTGTTCGTGAATCGTGCCGGAGGCCGAGAGGACGGATTTGTACTTTCCACTGCCACGAAACTTTTCCCACGCCGCATTCACCCGAGGTTCGTCAAACCCGACGATTTGGTCGTGAAATCCGTGTGCCAGTTCATGCAGCAGGACCCACGGTTGGCTGTGAATTCCCGCTGGCTCCAGAAGGTCGTTGACATCGGGAATGTGAACGCACTTCGCGAGTTGCTCGCTGTAGCCGTGTTCCTTAAGCCAACCGGCATCAGGGTGATACTGCATCGTGCGCAGGTCGCCGTAGTTCAGGTCCAGCTGGATAGTGATGGTCCGCAGCTTTGCAAGAGACTTGTCCGGCACGACCACCGAAATGGCGACCAGTCTCGCTTCCAACAACTTTAACACACGAGCCCCAAGAGCCGAGCCCTCGCCTTTGAGTAAACGATCATCCACGCGAACATTCCAGCCTTCAATCTTGCATGTGGTGTGCGCAGTAGGCAGTGGTTGCTTGGCCGCCGCCACGGTGGGCGCAGCCATCAAAGCCACGATAACAAATGCGTAAATCATGGGATTCGTTTTCGGCAGAGGTTTTGCATCAACGTGTAGTTGAATCATTTGCGAGGAGCTTTCCGACTTAGTTAAACAAACTCCGGTTTGCCTCGGTTGCAGCAAGTGAGAAGCAACGAAATCAGCAGGACGAATGGAAGATGCATTGCCTTTTTTATAATCATAAGAATGTCACCTTTTGCCTATTAGGCCGACCTGCTGGGGCGATGCGATTCTTCAAGCCGATCGACTTTCGTTTTCAATTCTTCGATGAGTTCGGCATTGCGATTCTGTCCGTTTACGATCATCCAAATCACCGCCGGAAGGAAGCAATAAAAAACAAGGCTCAGTGGATTCTTCGAGCCGGAGAATATTTCGCCGCCAAGCATCAGCATGCACAACAGCGAAGCGAAGGCTACGGTTTTCGGGGGCTTCCAGTTACTTGATCCGCGCATCGTTTTATCTTCTCGTTACTTGTTCCTTAACAACTCCACCATCGTCTGGGCCATCGCTTCACCAACATCCATTTACGCCTAAGTCTTGCCACCGTAGTGGCCGTGGCCACGGGCGCTGGATGGTTGGTTCTGATATCAATATGGTAATTCCACTTCGGTTCCTGGCGTATGCGAAACGATCGCTTTACGAGCTGCCGTTGCCGCCGACGGAGACAACAGCCCACCGACTACCCAAATTGGAATCGACCGGGACGAATAACGTGAGCAAGAAGACCGCCCTGAGTGTTTTGTGGTTCTGCTGTTACTGGTTTCCATTGGGAATCTTTGGAAAAGTGATATTTCCGTCATAGTCGATCTGCACCATCACCTGCTCTATCGTGGCGGGGTCGGGCTTCTTCGTCTCGG
>CAIYZV010000206.1 GCA_903930765.1 uncultured Pirellula sp. | reverse complement strand
GGATACTGCGGAGCAATCGGCCCCCGTCGAGCGGAAACGCTGGGATCAAGTTCGCTCCACCGAGAACGAGATTCGCGATTAACAGCTGCTGCCAAGGCGACATTTTTACCAACTGTTTTGTGTCGGCAATGTTGGTCCATGACGAGACCGAAACGACGATGGCCAGCAACGCCGCGATGGCAAAATTGACCGCAGGACCTGCGATAGCAATCCAGCCCTCCGCACGAGGGTTCAATTCCCCGCCTTCGATGCGCGCTACGCCACCGATGGGTAACAGCGTGATATCCCGCGTTGCTCTACCGAACGCTCGAGCGGCAACCGCATGGCCAACTTCATGCAAAAACACGCATGCGAATACTGCAAAAACGAACCCGAGTACCGAAATCGCGTGCGGGATACCTTCGCTCAGGTTCGAAAGAACGATGAGAATTGCAAGCAACCAAAAGGACCAATGGATGTAGATCCTCGCGCCGTAGAGATTTCCGACGTACAAAGTCCGAAGCATAGGTTTATTGAATGGAAAGTGCTTGCGTGAAAAAAACCTTAGAGATGAAATCGCTGGATGCGATTGTTGCCTGAATCGACGACGTAAACGCGTTCTTGCGAATCGCAGGCGACCGCCCATGGTTGATTCAGTTGCCCGGGCAGACTCCCAGCGCTACCCCACGATGACAACGGCTTGCCATCCCGGTCCCAGCACTGCACACGGTGGTTTCCGTACTCGCTCACCAGGAGACGTTTTCCCGAAATCAGTGTCAAGCCATAAGGAAACTGAAGTTCCCCGGGACCGACGCCTCGAGATCCAAAAATAGCGACCGAACGGGGTTTGTCCTCTCTCCAATCGACCACTTGGATGCGATGGTTGCAGCTATCGGCGATCCACAAGAGGCCTTCGTTATCGACGGCTAACGTTTGCGGACGGCTGAATTGCAAAGGTTCTTCACCATGCTCACCGAAGCGATCGATGTATTCCCCGTCCGACGAATACTTGTAAAGCCGATCGAACTCGCCATACTCGGCGAGATAAAGCGTCCCATCGGGTGCACGGGCGATATCGGTGACCCAACCGAATTGCCCTGGTTCATAGCCATTGGTGCCTCCGATGGTCTTTTCTTGAAGCAGTTCTCCGCTCGGCGAATAGGTCAGGAAACGAAAGTAGTGAGTATCGACCACAAACAGATTTCCTGTCGCCGCATCGAACGTGGCGCCAGTCGGTTTCCCATTCGCGGATTCCGGTGTCTTCCAACCGCGTAGGAATTTTCCAGATGTATTGAAGACTTGGACACGCGCCGTTTTGTCGATGACATAGATTTCATCGGTGGGGCTGATAGCCATCGCGCGAGGTTTCTGAAACCTGCCATCCGCCAATCCCCTCTGCCCGATGATCAGGTCTCCGGAATTACCGACCGTCCCTGGATTTGAAATGCAACCATGGCCCAGCACACCGCATGTTAGGCCAACAACCAAGGGCCTGGCGGTGAGAGCGAGCCAGCTTTGTCGAATCCCTGCTGCCAAGAACTCTCGACGGCTTGACTCACGACGGCTTGACTCTCGACAGCTTGGAGGAGGGGAATCGGTCGGAACGTTCTCGGGATGGTAAGGGGCCATACTACCCATCTTAGGTTCTCTTCCAAGTTTTAGCGAATTGCCGAATCGCGGAATTTCAGGCTTGAATGAATCCCCCCCTCACGGAATAATGGGGCCCGTCCAATGACCTTGGAGGATAGCCGAATGGTTAGGAACCTGATTCGAAATCAGGCGCCGGGAAACCGGTTGAGGGTTCGAATCCCTTGTCCTCCGCTGCAAATTTATGCGTTTTCTTGGAGCTAGAATGCTCCATTCCTTGGTTGTGCCCTGAGACCGACTCGTCTCCGCTTACAACCGATCTAACGGACTTTCCACTCCGCTGGCCCCCAGTCGACTGACGTGCGTGTAGATCATCGTCGTCGAAACATCGGCATGTCCAAGCAGCGTTTGGATCGTGCGGATGTCCTTGCCCGACTCGAGCAGGTGTGTTGCAAAGCTATGCCGAAAGGTGTGGCAGGTGATTTTCTTATGGATTCCAGCCCTTAGCACTGCTGCTTTGACTGCTGCCTGGACGGAATTTTCGTTCACATGATGACGGCGCAACTGGGTTCGATCGCCGTCGACGACATGTTGATCCGGTATGCCTTCCTGGGATTCTCTGGGGTGCGAATCGTAGGAAAGGTTCGAGGCAGGGAACAGGTACTGCCAGCCCAATTCTCTTCCCGCGTTAGGCCATTTGATCGCCAGAGCATAGGGCATCCATACCCAGCCGGCTCCGACGAGGAGATCCTGTTGGTGGAGTTTGCTGATCAATTCGATTTGGTGTTTCAAAGGAGTGATCAAGCGCTGAGGCAGTGGTACTGCGCGGTCTTTTTCACCTTTGCCTTCGCGAACAATGATTTGCTTGCGATCAAATTCGATGTCCTTGACGCGAAGGCGGCATGCCTCCATGACTCTAAGCCCTCCGCCATACATCAGGCTGCACATCGACCGCATTGACCGAGTGCGAGGAGTTGACTCAACGCAAGTCAGAAACGTTCGATCGAGCACTTCGGTCCAATGCTTGGTTCGTGCTTCTTCTCGTACTCGTACTCAGCATCGCGGTACTCGTACTCGTACTCGATCGATCCCTCGGAAACCGTATCAGTTCGTTGGATCAACCGAGTTAACATCGACACGATCCGTTTCAAATTGGCCGTTTCAAATTGGTTTTTCCAATCCGATTAAGTTTAGAATCGATCGCCTCGAACGATAAGAGGATATCGTGAATTGCAGCGCACTCCAAAGCAGAGCCACGCGCAATCTCAAAAAATCGATTCTTGTCTTTCAGACTCTGTTTCCCATTACCCTCGGCAATGTTGAGTGGAATCGATTGGGCCGCTCGCAACCATTGATCACGAGCGTGGCGTTCCGGACCATTAAGTGATTTCGCGATTCGATAAGTCGATGATACGTATTCGATCGCAAGTCGATAAACGTCGAGTCGTTCGTGGTCGAAGATTGGCTCTGTCATTTGCATACTTTCGAGTACGAGTACGAGTACCGTTGCACTGAGTACGAGTACGAGGAAATCCGTCCAGGCTGCACATCAGGTGTTTGGGCTTCGGTTGAACGTAACTGAGGATCTTCGCAACTTCGGAAGGAGAAAGGACGACCGGGAGTTTTGAGGGACGTTTGGCCCGAATTGCATCGATCTGAATGTCTGATTTTAAGGTTTTGGAATAAAGAAAAAGGAGCGCCGATAGGGCTTGATTTTGGGTGCTGGCGGCGACCCGGCGTTCCACAGCTAAGTAAGTCAAGAATTCGTTGATACCGTCACTGCCGAGCAAAGTGGGATGGGTCCATTCCCCTCGTCGATCCCGATGAAAAATCAAGTATCGAGCGATCCAAGAGATATAGGCTTCCTCTGTGCGTTTCGCGACGTGCATCACCCTCATGGTCTGTCGCACCTGTCTCATCAGGGGCGAACCTTTGAACGTGCTTACGGGGTCCGATTCCGGCATGATTCGACTCCACATATCCCGGAAAACCAAAATTCAACATATCATGTCCGCAGCTCGGAAGGTAGCAGGGGGGAAATGAGTTGATTTGATTGAAAATTCCTGTGTCATTCGCTAGGATTTCGGTGAGACACCGCAATCTCGCCGCCAGCGGTCCCCCGAGGTACCCCGCG
>CAIYZV010000205.1 GCA_903930765.1 uncultured Pirellula sp. | reverse complement strand
CCGTACGGTGCCGAGGCCCCCGAACCAGGGATGATATCTTTAATAAGTTTCGTTCCAGCGACCGTTCCATCGCTGACCCAAGGCTCCTCGCCGTGCACCCCATCGTTTGCAACGAAATAGACTTTACCGTTTGCGACAACAGCTGCGTCGTCTGAGTAATAGTAATAGTAGCCATTGGATGTATTGATCCCGTCCATTGGGCCTGGCCAGATATCGAGCACCATTTTGGTGTTCGCCGAGGTCCCGTCGGAAACCCATGGCTCCATACCACTTTCTGGGGTATAGCCTGCGAAATAGACTTTCATCCCATCCGAGATCAGGAACTGCGGAGCGATTCCTTCAGAACCAGGAATCGAATCCGCAACCAGTACCGTACCGGCAGTTGTGCCATCGCTCTTCCAAAGTTCGACACCGGTTTCTGGCTCGTAGCCAGTGAAGAAGAGGTTTCCATTCGCCACGACGATCTCCGATAAAGGGCTGCGGTAACTGCCATTCTGGGGAGGATCGGCAAATTCATAGACCAGCTCTGTTCCATTCTCCGTGCCATCAGTCGTCCACAGTCCAATATCATTTTCCACTGAATAGGCCCTGAAATAGAGCTTGCCATTCAAGGTGGTGAGATTGCTTGGGTACGAGGAGCCAGCACCGGCCGCGATTTCAAACGCTGTTACTGTTCCCTCTGGAGTACCATCGGTTTTCCATAGCTCTTCGCCATTGACGCCGTCATTGGCCGCAAAGTAGTACTCGCCCTCGTACGCTACGACTTCGCCGATAAGGGGTTCATAGTACCCACCGAATCCTGTAAAGGTCTTCAGCAGCTTCGTATTGGCGTTCGTCCCATCGCTGATCCACAAATCGAATTTATTGTTGGGCCCCGGGCAGACAATGAATAGCTTGTCGTTCGATACAAGAATCTGATTCACATTGCCCATTTGGTCCGCCAATTCGGCATCAAAGGCTAGTGTCGTTCCAGCATCGGTTCCATCACTTTTCCAAACTTGGGCGCCATCGAATCCGGTCCAAGCGGTGAAATAGAGGAGTCCATTAAGATTCACGAGGAGTTCAGGGTAGCTTCCTTCGTCGTTGTTGGCGCGGATATCTTTCACCAGCACCGCACCCGACCCATCACTCTTCCAAAGCTCGGTGCCATGGATGCGATCGTCCGCGCTAAAGAAGGCAACGCCATTCACATCCGTGTACGCGTACGGGTACGAGCCAGCATTAGGCGCCCACGAAAACACAACCATGTTGGTCTTTGGACTAAAACCGTCGTAATAACGCAAGACATTCATCTGGAAATAGGAATCGTACTGTTCAAAGAACAGAACCCCCGAAATATTCGTCAAGAATTTCGGTCTCGAGTAACTTACGTCACCGACGTCCTCCACCATCCATGTCCCACCATCAGTCCCATCGCTCCGCCATACCTCTCGGCCGTGAACTCCATCATCAGCGACGAAGTACAGAAGGTTTCCGACTCCGACAAGTTCATCCAGCGACGAAGAAGTATCCCCCGGGAAAATGTCTTTCACGAATCGAGGTCCATCTGCATCGAGGATCCAAAGCTCCTTGCCGACCCCAGGGCCTCTCGCCACAAAATAGAGAGTCGATGTTCCCACGGGGGTAAAATCACGAGGCGACGAGCTGTCCGGTCCCGGATTCAAATCACCGATCAGGATCGTCCCTGCACTCGTACCGTCTGTCAGCCAAAGCTCTTCACCAACCGAATTGGTGGTAGCGCTGAATATCACTTGGTCTCCGGCGACGAAGAAATTGTTCGGATAGGATCCCATGCTCCCCGGTTGCAGATCGATGACTTGGATGGTTCCATGAGCAGTGCCATCGCTTCTCCAGAGTTCTACACCAGCGTCGTCGGTATCGAGATAGGCAGAGAAGACGACACCTCCTTGGAATGCGGTTAATGCGGTGGGCGAGGAACTATCGGCTCCAGGTCTGATGTCCTTAATCAGATACGTCCCTTCAGGGGTGCCATCACTGCACCAGAGCTCGTTACCGTATGCATCGGTCTGACCTGCAAAAAAGAGGATTCCACCCGATTGAACTCCACTGTCAATATATTCAAAACCAAACGATTGATCGGCGACAACGTAGGTACCAACGGACGTTCCATTGGAATACCACAATTCCATGGAGTCATCGATGGATGGCTGGTACGTGAAATAGACCCCTTGGTCCGAAGAAAAGAC
Organism: uncultured Pirellula sp.; assembly: GCA_903930765.1. GTDB lineage: Bacteria > Planctomycetota > Planctomycetia > Pirellulales > Pirellulaceae > JBKCUI01. Next base: position 2,037 of record CAIYZV010000205.1, on the reverse strand, counting down.
ACTTTCGATGTACTTGTTGTAATCTCCCGGTCCCAAGTCCTTAAGCAACGCAGTACCCGCCTCAGTGCCATCCGTCTTCCAAAGTTGGGTTGCACCGGAATGCATCTGCGAGACAGTGAAGAAAAGCTCGTGCCCCACAACGGTAAGATTGGATGGTTCCGAACTTCCTACCCCAGGCACAATGTCCTTGACCAATTTGGTACCCGCATCGGTCCCATCGCTCTTCCAAAGTTCTTCGCCGTACCCCTCCACTTGGGTGGTGAAATACATTTCCGTACCCAGCAATACGGGTTCCTCGTATCCAGAAGGGACCACGTATCCAACATCGAGGTGCATATTGATGTCTTGAACTAGGTCCAGATCCCCTGCGAGAAGCGATCTGTTCTCCAGTCTCTCTATCGTCAACTTCCTTCGACGGCGTTGTAGACTGCGAAGTCCCATCCAACGACTTCGGACTCCAGATTTGGATCGAGCGATGCGATTCATGATTTCTACCTCAAGTTGTTTTCGACACGGGTTCGATGGCTTGTGAGTTGCTTTTGCAACCCCTTGGTTACCAACGTGATCAGATACTCGCACTCTAGCGGTGTGCCTGCGACGGTGTACCTCCGTGAAGCAGGTTCTGTTCGAGAACGAATGAGGCGGGTATGTGGGGATTTAAAGGCGGGAAGGCGCAAGCCCAATGCTTGAACCTAATCGATTGGCAGTCAGAAATCAAACCATTCAGAAGCTGCTTCCACGGGGCGGTTGCAAATTGCTGGGCCGTCGCAAATCACGCGGAGTGCCCCGGAGAAAGAAAGTCGTATTCGGCTGGCTCGCGTCATTGCGTGTTCCACCAAGCATCGCAATGGGACTCGCAAATGAGCTAACAGCCCCCCGATGGCAGGGTTCCGCATCCTCCGTAACCGCGTTTGGGATGTGAAACTAGGGTGACCGCATCAAGGCTACCTAGAATGCCCGCAAGGGGTCTTCGAGGTCAAAAAACTCACCTTAGGGGTACGGATTTTTGTTGCGGTGGCAAGGTTGGATTTGTTAAACTTTGGCGAGTTTTTGGGTCACTTCTGTTACGCACCACACACACACGAGACGAGTGGGATCGATCCTTGGGTTCCCCGTTCCGCAATGTGCTCCATCTCTTGTCTTATTCTGGAGTTCGCTATGACGCTATTCTTTTCGGTCTCTCCATCGGTCGTGCACGGATGTCCCATGCGCAAGCATCGAGGCTTTACACTGGTTGAATTGTTGGTGGTGATCGCCATCATCGGTGTGCTGGTCGGGTTGTTGCTACCGGCCGTCCAAGCGGCCCGCGAAGCGGCACGGCGCGCGGATTGTCAGAACCGGATGCGACAAGTCGTCATGGCAGGTCACAATTACGAGTCGGCGTACAAGCGGTTCCCGGGTTACGCAGGCGAGATGGCTCCGCTGGCCGTCGATGTCGGTTCCGCTGCAGCGAGGCCAGAAGCCCGCGGGGTGCCTTGGATGGTCCAGATCATGCCATACATGGAACAGACCCAACTGAGCGCGAATCTCGGGCGCATTATGGATCGAGTTCCAGGCGTCACGCCGGTCGCAGCCGCCGACTACACGTACATTGAAAGTGTTGTTCAGCAATTCTATTGCCCCAGTCGACGCGACGCGAAATCGTACCCGATCCCTTCTCCGATCAGCGACAAGTTCGGGCCTTATGGAGCTCGGACCGATTACGCCATGAACGGTGGTGCCGCACTAAGTACCGATCCCAACAACGCCGTTGTGGTCATGGAGCAACCGGGTGTGTGGTACGTAGGTCACAAAATCAAGATGAGTGAGATCACCGACGGGACCAGCACAACCCTTTATTTAGGGGAGAAGGCGATGGATCCAACGCGGCACAAGACGGGTACGGACTACGGCGACCGCACGCCGATCGCTGGTTTCCCCGAGTACTATGCAGCGAGCAATTCGTATGTCCGCTACATCGCTCGCGGTACTGCGTCCGACTCGGGCAGCAGTTGCTTGGCGTGCCACGACTTTGGCGCCGCCCACGTCGCGGGTTGG
>CAIYZV010000204.1 GCA_903930765.1 uncultured Pirellula sp. | reverse complement strand
GGACTGCGATCCCATTCCATATCGGAGAGACGATTGCTCAGCGAACTCAATTGCTGCTGTGCAGCCCCGAGAACTTGGTAGGGTTCGATCAAGTTCGGTTGAGAAGATGCGAACTGCCAAGGCATCCCATATGCCAACTCAGGTGCTGAGTCGTTTTCGGACGAATCGGTCGCAGTGTCGCTCGTACCATCGCTACTGGGTGATTCGAGGATTAATGCGGAGGCTTCCCAATTCGAGGACAAACCCTCGACGGCGGAAATATCGGCCTGCAGTGATAACGCTTGAATCAAAATCCCTTCGGCAGTCGCTGAGAAATCCTCGGAAACGGCGGATCTATCGCTCGGATCGAGATCCTCCGCAGCGGTGCGTCCTACGTCCGAATCGACGTTGATAGGACTAGTAGTCGTGCTCTGGTCGGGTGACTCCGTGGCGAGTTCTTCGGGGACAAGGGACCCGAGTGCCGTTTCCGCTGCGTTCTCGTCCTGCTGCTGAACGGAGCCTGCCAGCCCCTCTATCGAGGGGTTGAGCGACTCGATGTACGCCCAGATATCGTCGGGGATTGGGGTTCCCATCCCGTCTGGGTTTACGTTTGCCTCACCCCCGGATTCTTGGGCGTCCACAGGCATGGGCGTACCGCTGTAGAGCACGCGTTCCTCGAGCACGATCGCATCCACATCATTGGGCGAGAGAGGCTGTTCCAGAGAAACCGCTGCCTTAAGCCACCGAGAAAGCTTGTCCAGCAACTCATTGAGTCGTTGGCTAAAACTACGGGGCGGAATGTGATCCTTTTTGGGCGTCAGGGGCATTTAGATCACTAGGCGATGGGACTATGGTGCGGAAAGAATTTCTCCGTAGCCTTCATCGAAAGGGTATAACGGGTTTGTCAATTGAGCAAAGAAAGTCTGTTAGTAAAACACCGCCCCTTAGGGTATTTAACACGACCATGCCGATTATGCATGCACAATGGATCATGCTTGTCGACGGTGTTGCAATCCTCACCATCGATACAAAGCAGACAATCCATAGAATTGCGCATCCAATCCGAGCCACGCGTGTGAGCAAGTGGCGACTGGACGTGGGAACCCGGATCCCCCGATGCTGGTTATGAGCGATCCGTTGGAACTAGCAATTCCGGCGATCCTCAACCCGGCGCTCACGCTTTTTGAAGTTGCGCTATTTGGCTTTTTATCCTGCTCGTGCTCAATCCGCCGAGGCGGATGGTGCTCGTGCTCGTCATCGAACGGGCTGACTCGAGCACGATTACGAGCAGGAGCACGAGAAAGCCAGCGAGCACATGGATTCCAGTTCTGTGAAACTCGAACTGCGCAACTTCAAAACTCACGCTTAGGGCTCCGATGGGATTCGCTTCGCGAATCAATGTTTACTTGCGACTCTTTCGCTCCGCGCGGTACATTGCCGCCATCTCAGCGAGTTGGTCTCCTAAAATACTCCTTGCCTCTGCCGGCTCGATCAACTCCGCAGACGACCCGAGTCGCAGCACCTGCGGGATTACCTCCATCGGATGATAAGCAGGCACCGACAAGATACTATAACCATCGCGACACGCCTCCAATTGCTGCTCCGCGTGCCAAGGTTCCTCCTGAATCCACCGCGCTGCTTTCGCGTTCAGCCGAATCCGATAGATCGTCGGATGATCACCACTAAAAATACCAACGCTTCTTCCCAAGTGGCTATCCAAATCGATTTGATCATCGGGCTTGAACCAATCATCCAATGCCGTGGCTTTCAAAAATCGATCCAACTTCCAATGCCGCAATCGCTCCTGTGGCTCCAAATCCATATGCTGCCCAAATTCCGTCGCCACCATGTAAATACTCGACTGGAAAATCGCAAGGCCATAGGGTTCCAGGATACGTTGTCGCGCCGGGCTACCTGTGGCTTCGTACTCGACATCCAACCGCCGATGCTCTTGGATCGCTCGATTGATCGTCTTCAGCATGCCTTGCTGCTTCTCATACGTTTTCGGTACCACGCCGAGAATGCGCAAGGTTCTTCGGTACCGTTCGTAATGTTCATAGACACCGGCCGGCAATTGATCCCGTACCTTGTTCCAGAACGCCTCGATGCCTTGCCAGAATTGGGTCCCTGCCAGCGGAAACAGGAGATCGCGTCCGATCGACAACGAGATCAATTCGCTGGCCGTAATCGTCAGACGATGAAGCCCAGTGTCTGCGCGGCTCATCTTCCAAACTTTGCCCGATGCCGTCTCCTCAGTGATGATCGGCATGCCTGCGGCTTGCAACGCCTCGATATCCCTTCGGATACTCCGCACGTGCAGGCTACCGAGCCCGAGTTCATCGACGACGGTGTCGCGCAGATCCTCTAAGCTCGCCCCATATCGGCGGCGTTCTAAGACTTGGATGATTTTATGCTGCCGAATCAACTGTTCATTGCGCGCCATGACTCAGACTCCTTTCCACAAGTTGCGATCGACGGGAAGCCTGCTGGCTCTGGCGAACATCGTACCTCCGCAATGAACCTGCGGAAAGGCACTGTCACCCGAAAGAACGCCGGCAACCTGCGTCACTCAGCAACCAGGCATCGGATCTGGGTAGGTCTCGTTCAGTCCAAGTAGGTGGACCATTTCGCAGCACTCTTGTACTGGTTGACCAATTTCTCAGCTTCGTGCGCGTTTGTTTTCCCGGCATCCACCAGCCCCGATAGTCGCTTCGCAAAGAGATCCTGCAAGGCCGAGGTATCGTACCTGGCGAAGGCGACCATGTCCTGGATGCTACTTCCAGGAACGATTTTCGCAACATGAAATCGGCCGTCGGTTTCCATGAAGATCTGAGCTTCGTTGGGCAACCCAAACAAATTGTGATACGACCCCATCACTTCCTGGTAGGCACCGACGAGGAAGATCCCCAGGTAGTACTCTTGATTCTCTTTCCATTCAGGCAGTTCCAGCGTTTGCTTGACATCCCTCAGATCGACAAACTTATCGATCTTGCCATCGGAATCACAAGTCACATCGACCAAGGTCGCGAAATCGATCTTTGGCTCTTGAAGTCGATGCAGTGGGACTACCGGAAACAATTGCCCGATGGCCCAGGAATCGGGTGCCGAGCGGAACAAGGAAAAATTGCACAGGTACTTGGCAGCTAGAATGCGTTTCACATCCTCGAACTCTTCATTGGGGTTTCGAGTCTGCTCGGATTCTTTGAGAGCTCTAGCGCAGATTTCCCAATAAAGGACTTCCCCTTTGGCCCGATCCTCGAGCGAAATCAGTCCGAGATTGAACTGCGTATGGAGTTCGTCCTTGTGCTCGACCGCATCGTGGTAGTACTCGAAATAGTTCTTTCCGTTGAGTTCGTCGAGCAACCATTTCATCTCCGTGATCACCTGCGGATCGTCTTCGTCGATGGTGACCTCGGGTTGATCGTCCGCAAAGGTTTCGATTTCTTCGCGGATCGATGTGACAAGCACCGTATGGTAAGCGGTCATCATTCGCCCGCTTTCGGTCACCAAATTGGGGTGTGGGACGTTTTCTTCGTCGCAGACCGATTGAACCGTGTACACCACGTCGTTGGCGAACTCCTCCACGGTGTAGTTCATCGATGACTCGGTCCTGGTTTTCGAGCCGTCGTAATCGACACCCAGGCCGCCACCGATATCGAGGTAATCGACCGGCAATCCCCACTGATGGATCTTTGCGTATACCCGCGCTGCTTCCTTCATCGCGTTTTTGACCCGTTTGATATCGGTGATTTGGCTACCGATGTGGAAGTGCAGCAAACGCAAGCAGTCTTGTCGGCCTTCTTCGCGCAACAAGCGGATGCACTGGAGCAGTTCCGAGGTGGTTAGCCCAAACTTGGCCGAGTCCCCGCCCGAGCTAGCCCACTTGCCAGACCCCTTGGTGTACAGTTTGGCTCGCAAACCAACCCAAGGATAGACGCCTGACTCGGCGCAGACTCGCAGCAGGATGCGAAGTTCATTCAGTTTTTCAATCACGATGACCACACGTTTGCCCGACTGCACGGCGAGCAGTGCTAAGCGGCAAAACGATTCATCTTTAAAGCCGTTGCAGATGAGCAGCGACTCCGGCGTTTGCTCTTGGGCGATGGCCGCGTATAGCTCCGCTTTGGAGCCGCATTCGAGCCCCACGCGATACTTGCCGGTGTCCTTGAGAAACTCCTCCACGACCTCTCGCCGCGGATTTACCTTCATCGGGAAGACCGGGTAATGTTTCGCCTTGTACCCAAACTCTTCGATCGAGTCACGGTAGGCGGTGGACAGAATCCGAAGCTGATTGGTCAGGATCTGCGGAAAACGCAGAAGCAACGGGAGATGGAGTTTGCGATCCTTGACCAAGTGATCGACTACGGATTTCAGGTCGACTGCCCGTGCATCGTTCATCGAGGGGTGGGCGACGATGTTCCCCTGAGGGCTTACGCCAAAGTACCCTGCAGACCAATTCTCGATCCCGTACGTGCGATAGATGCGCTGGAGGGTTTCTTCGTTCATTCTCTAGAGGTTTCCTCGCCAAAATGGCAAACTGGCTGCATGGACCGCCGCATTCTACCCCACCGCCTTAAACCGTCACAGACGGCGGGGTCGCAGGAAATCCCAAAGGATTTTAAAAAAGGCGCGAGTGAAGTTCTATCGCGCTACGAACGAACGCAGGGCGTCGAGAACCTGAATCATGCTCGACTGTGAGAAATCGCTCCAATGCGACGACCGGTGGCGAATCACGCACAATTTGAATTGCTCGAGAGCGTCCGCGATGTCGGGTGGCAGCTGCCCAAGGTCGGCAAATGGGTTTCCTTGCTCCCCACTCTCATGGATCGATTCCGCAAGTCCAGAGTTGGAATCCGACGAATCGTAGGCCCCGATATTTTCGCTATCTTCATCCCCGAAATCGGGCCCTTCGGCGAGCGGCCCAGACTCGATCCTTCCATTGGAATCTTTTTCGGAGCGGATGTCGTCCTCATCGTCGTGACGGCTTCCCCGAGCATCATCATCCTCTTGAGCGAGGCCGACGAATCCGTCGTCCAACTCCGAGGTGATCAACTCCTCGTCGCGTTCCGAGGCACCGTGATCGCCCCCCATGGCTTCGGACCGAGTCCGACGCATTTGAGAGACGCTCCAATCGCTCCGCGCGGCACCCTCCAACCACAATTCCGCGTCATCCCAATCCAAGGCAGCGAGGAAATGGCTCCAATACAAGCCTGCGAAACTCGATTGGCTTTCGCCGAATCGTTCGTAAACTCGCCGTAAACGGCCCACGTGCTGGCTGGTGACATCCCCAACCTGCCGAGCCCATGATTCGTCGCTGTAAGCGGTTACTGGCGATTTTCCGGCGATCAGCGCTGTTCGCCATTCCGCGATGATTTTCCCCTTTTCCCAGTTCGTTTGACTGACGAGTTTTTGCCAACGTCCGACGAAACTTTCCGACAAGGCAACCGACGCGGAGTCTAATTCTTCCACGGCGAGACTCGTCGTATTTACATTTACAACGTCAGCATTTATCCCTTCCAAACCTTTTGGCTGATTGGCATTGGATTGGGCTTCGTGCAAAGGTTCCATGGAACTCGTATCTTTCATAGCTCATTCTGAGTTAGTGGAATGAAGGTACTTACCCCCCTGCGCATCCAATGCCCAGCAACAGCCAATTCACTCGCGAACGACTCGTCGCCAGGAGATTGTGCGGATCACTTCGCTGCTTTTGCGAGGGGACGCAGAAGGTAACTCAACCCAATTGCAGTTCCAACGGGGAAAGCGACCCGCCGCCACTTTTCGCTCGCAACTCAATCACAACATTCTGTTTAGGAAAAGCCTGCGGCCTCTATCCGATGCATACGCGCCAGAGCAGCTTGTGCAAAACTCGTCGATTCCTTTCGCCTGTCGCTGTTGAAAGCACGAAATAGTGCCTCAGTGTTCTAACGATTCGGGGCCTTCGGCACTGACGTATTCCGGTCCGGTTCGACGACCGTCTCCTTTGCGCCCAATCGCCAAATCAGCTCTCTCCAACCTTCCGGTATTTGGTACCAAACGATGGGCACCGCGATTCCAACCACGGCTACAAACACAGCCGTCAGAAGGGTGACTTGCATGACCCTCGCACTGGCTTTGCGTTGCCTCAATTCCATGAGCGATCCGAGCACCAAGGTTTCCTCGGGTGAGTCGCTCGACGCCAACAACTTCGGAGAGTCTGGGTCCAAATGCTTGTTCGAAGCGGATGCCATCCCCAACGGTTCATCCAGTGTTCTCAACTTGGATTCACCACCATCGGGCTTGATATCATCAGCCGCGACGCTAGCGGCCTCGGCATCAATCATCTTATCAACAGAAGTCCCAAGCGAACTTTTCGCGGACGTTCGCCCGGGTTGGCTGGGCGTGGCGGGTTGGCTGGGCGTGGCGGGTTGGCTGGGCGGGGTTGGCTTGTTGGGCGGGGTTGGCTTGTTGGCAACCGCATCTGCAGCAGACTTTGCTTTTGCATAGTTCTCCATCAAACCATAGTTCTCCATCAAGCCATAGATGGTCGTACGGAGCGAAGCTAGCTGCGATGCGTTGTTCTCTTGCAGGGTTGCAAATGAAGCGGCATTTTTTTGATCGAGCGCGTTGATTTCGCGACGCGTATCCTCAGAAACCTGATGCAAGCCCGACTCCAGAGTGCTGACTTTTTCTAAAACCACTCCAAAGGCCCTCTCAATCTCCGACATCGCTGCGGTCCATCGAGGATCGGTACTTGCATTGGACACCGAACTCTCGATCGATTCCATTCGGTTTACGATCGCTTGGAGACTCGAAAGCATCGCTTCTTGATTGCGTTCAATCCGTTCTTCCCAAGGGTTCAATCGAGGCACGAGTACTTGAGCGACATCCGCGATGAGCGTTCCGCTCTTTGGAACCGATGTGGAAGCATCTTTTGGGACCGGGGAAAGGCTCATATTACCACCAGCACTCATATTGCCACCAACAATGTTGCCACCAACAATGGCAATATCCGAGGATGGGCCGGGTTCGCTCGGAGTCGATGGTTCGACCAGACGGGAGGCCGGATTAGCGCTTTGGATCGCCGGATTTACTGGTGATACCGGAGGTCCCGGAACCGACCCGGACGCCGTTGGAGTGCTGACAGATGTCGGAAGCAAGGCTTCCGTTAATACCCTGCGCGCCGACAAAATCATTTTGCCGCATTGCAACCTGCCACCAACCTCGAGCACAGCACCATTGGCATTCTTGTCATCGACCAACGTTGGAGAGGCGGCCAACAAGTCGACCACTCGAACGGGTTTCCCCAAATGCTCGCCACGGAAGATAACACACTGGAACTTCGCAATCGTGCGATGTTTTAACTGCAACTGGCAAGCGGCGTCCGTTCCGAGGACCGATAGAACGGTTGTCAGTCGAAACAAATTCTCCTTCGATTCTGGTTTCGTGACCCCTGACTCCAAAACCAACGTGTTGGGCAAAACACGCAAGTCTTCGAGTTCAAAGGACTCCCATGAGAATGCATCGGAAGTTGGTGCGTCGTGCTGGATCGACTCCAGGGTCAATCGCGCATTCGGTTGCAACCAAAGCGAGCCACCCGGCAGAACGTACTGGACCTCACAGCGAGCGATAGGAAACGTCTCGGAGAGATCCAAGACTGCTAAATACCCTTCCCCAACTTGCACGTATGCCACAACGGGGGCGCCGATCCCAGGAACACGGATCTCGCAACGCTCGTGCTCACCGATCCGTGCAAATGGTCCTTGAAAGCGGAACGAACGCACTCGACCTTGATGCGCCAATTCCACGTGGACCTGGCCAGATATCCAATCCAACGGGGGCATGTTTGGAACCTGCGACTGTACTTCCACGGTTTCTAGACCTGCCTACGATATTGCTTGAATTGCTTGAATTGCTTGAAAACCCGTCTCTGTGTTCAGTAAATCATATCCGTTGACAACCACAATCGCGGGAGCACGTTGAGGCTACCACCGTCGAAACGGAGCCGCCATTCAGACCGCAATCGCCAGCTAGACCGTACTTTCCAATCCAACATAGCTCTAGGGGTAATGCACAGCGTGGTTCCATAACGTTTTCCACATAATTCCGACCCCCTCATTGCTGTCGAGCGGGCCGAAACCCGGACGCCTGAATCCAGGAAAACGGCGGACTTCCTAGCACCGGAACGCCTGCCAAGCGGTGAATTCGGTCCGGATTCGCATGGATTGGGTGTCTCAATCGGTAAAATATGCCTAATTCAACGTCCACGGAAACTCTCCAGGATTTCATGCCTGAATCGGTTGCAACGAAGTCGCAGGATAACCATAATGGCGGCACGGAAGACGCGCCCGCTGACTCCGCGATCCGATGCATTGGTCCTTGGGATCAAACACACACACTGACACCCATCGAGTTTGGCTTCGTTCGAGGATTGGTTAATGTCAGAAATATCGCCCGCAGACGCGACAATTATCGCGTCTTCGTCTACGTTGAGTCGTCGTTTTGACTCTAGTGTAGGCACGCTGCGCCCCTCACCAACCGGCTTCGGTCCCACGACCGCCACGGGCGGGTCTTTGGAACTTGAGGGTCTCCTAGACACTCTCGAGCCCGCCAAATACCACGATCTGAAACGGTATTGGGAAGTTCCAGTCGCTTTGGTTTTGGCGGTTCCCGCACTCTTGATGACGGCACTGCTAATTCTGTTGGTGCGGGCTACGAGCAAAGGCCCGGGAATCTACCCACAAGTAAGGACGGGGAAGAACGGCAGATCGTTCCGGATGTTCAAATTGCGCAGCATGTACCAAGACGCCGAGGCCCGCGGCGCCCAATGGTCGACGGGTGACCATGACCCTCGCGTTACCCCGGTTGGCCGATGGCTCCGGAAACTCCACTTGGATGAATTGCCCCAAATCGTCAACGTCCTCCGCGGAGAGATGTCCTTCTGTGGACCTCGCCCAGAACGCCCAGAGTTCATTGAGAAACTCGTTCGAACCGTGCCCTACTACTCCTCGCGACTCGCTGTTCGACCAGGAATTACGGGCTTCTCACAAATCAACCTTCCCCCCGACTCCGACCTGGGTTCGGTGATGAAAAAGCAGACGCTCGATCTCGAGTACGTCGAAAATGCATCTCTTTTCGCAGACCTAAAAATGGTCGCTTGCACCGCCCTTCGCTTGATCGGTATCCCTGGCAGTGTCGCCACCAAAGTCGCCGGTCTTTCCATGTCGCCCGACGAGTCCCGTTTCAGCGTGATCTACGCACCCCTTTGGGAAAAGAACCACCACGCGAAAGATGCAGCTCAGCACGCACTGACCCCCGATCTCGTATGCATGGACGACTGAGTTTCATCGACTGAGCCTCATCGACTGAGCCTCATCGACTGAGTTCCACGTCCATCCAGTTCGGCAAAAGCCCCTATACGGTGTTTCGCAGTGCCTACGTCCCAAACGCCGAAACATTTTTTTAGCATCGATGTCGAGGATTACTTCCAAGTCTCCTCGTTCGACCCTTACGTCACTCGAGAGAGTTGGGTCGATTGGGAATCGCGAGTCGAAACGAACACGCACGGCTTGCTGGACCTTCTCCAAAAACACAATGTCCGCTCATTTTGCTATTGTTTAGGCTGGGTAGCGGATCAATATCCTGATCTCGTGCGCCGGATTCACGAGTCCGGTCACGTCGTAGGATCTCATACCTACTGGCATCGCTTGCTCTACGAACAAGGCCCCATGACGTTCGACATGGATATGGCGATGGCCTCATCGGCGCTCGAAAAAATAACCCAGTCGCCAGTACTCCATTTTCGCGCACCCAGTTTTTCGATCACTCGGCAAAGCGGTTGGGCTATCGAAATCCTTAAGAAACATGGCATCCGTTACGATAGTAGCATCGTTCCAATCCGCCATGACCGGTACGGAATCCCGGACTCACCGATCGATTCTTACACGGTTACCTCCAGCGGGCATTCCATCGCGGAACACCCGGTCTCTGTCCTCCCCTACGGCCCATTCAAAATACCCGTAGGAGGTGGTGGCTATTTTCGCATCTTCCCATGGTGGTTCACTCGATGGGCTCTCAAGAAGATCGAGCAATCGGGCCGTTCGATCCATTTCTATATCCACCCCTGGGAAATCGACCCCGGCCAACCGCGGCTCGAACGACTCGGTGCACTCTCCCGGTTTCGGCATTACCGCAATCTCGATCGCTGCAGAGATCGACTCGATCGGCTTCTTCAAACGTTCTCGTTCGGCAACCTCGAACTCCCACCTCCAAGCGGAGAGTATACGATTCGCAGCAACCCGACTTGATCGCCGACCTTCGCCAGCCTATTCCTCGGGAACGGCAAGCATCCGGAGTCCTTTCACGGCTTCACCGGCTCTTCGGACTTGATTCGGGCCAATTGTATGAACACTCGTTCCAATTCACGGTAGTATGGATCGAGGTCCATGTCGCCCTTTTGAGATCGAAGCCGTTCTAGCTCCTCTTCGAGCCTATCTCTCTTTGCCATCGAGTCTTCCGAAAGCCGCACCATAGACTCACCGTCGATGGTTACCCGCTTCGCAAGATTGCCGTCCAAACTCGCTTTGTCTGCAGGTCCCTTCACGGCGCGAAGCCCTCGATAAAAAACGGCTGGTGTCCCTCGACCATCGCCCGTGTCCTCCAGTAACGCTTGCTCGGTCGCAAGCAAGCCACGATCCTCGTAGTACTTCAAAACACCATTGCTCGCTGTTAAAAACACTTCGAGAATCGAAAGTTCATGATCATGATCTAAATCCGACGTCGGATCGGTAAGTGCCTGCGAAAAGTAGTCACCAAACCTAGAGAAATTCTGCTCAGCTCCACTCTTCGTAGATGTAACAATCACGCGATTGGGACCGGCGATGGATGCCATGAATGGAGCCGAACTCGAATTGCAAAAAACAAACACCCATCGTCCCGCTTTGCCGCGCAACGCCTCAGCTAAATCTGCAGACGATAGATCGGGCCCCAACAAATTGAGCTGTGTGACTTTCCCTTCGTGGGTCCCATGGCCCAAAAAGATCAACCAATTCTCCCCTGGCTGTTCGGGAGTCTCTCCGATCCAACGGAAGATACGTTCGCGGTGCGTTTGTTCCCCGGCATCGCCAGCCACAACGCCGCTCTTGGCTTCCTTATTCTCTTCGTCGCCAACACCATCGAGAAACAGCCAAGACCCACCGGGCATGGTACTGCGAATACGGCTCGCCCACTTTCGAAATTCTTCGCCAAACTCCGGTTCACCTGCTGCACCCACCACCAAGCAAATGCGTCTCGGCGCAGCATCCTTTGCCCCCGAAGCCTCCTTGGCTACGATCGATAGCTTGTCTTCCTGCCCTAAAACAGTTCTTGGAACAAGCACAGTTCTTGGGACAAGCAGCGCTAGGATCGATACTAAAAAAACACGGCTACACATCTTAAACCATCCCATTGCTTCGTCGAACGAACCATTCCAAAACGAGGCATGCCAACGCCGTCACAAGGACCCATGATTGGTGCCATAACGAAACAACCCGAACTTCTTTCACGGGAATCTTTTCCTTTGGCAAAATGGAACCCAGCCCCGCCAACTCCGATGGCGTGAGCAACTTGCCTCCGGACCGGTCGGCAATTCGCTGAAGCGCATCCCGATCCACCCCTAGGCGTTCCACCTCGACTGCTTCGGGTTCCCAAACCCAACCCGTCTCCCCCTCACCGATCTTGTTATCATCCGCAGTATTTGCGACTGCCGTTGCATGATAAACCCCAGTCTCACTTGCAATGAGCGAGAAAACATACTCGCCAGGTGCATCGATCGCAGCAAACCCTCGCCCCTTGGAAAGCTCTCCGGAAGGTGAACGAATTTGAAACTCGACGGATCCGGTATCGAGAGACTTGAAGTCTTCATCGACCACCGTCGCGATCACACGCACCAATCGCGGATTGCTCGCGTCGTTCTCGGACCGAACTTCGATCTTGCGAGGAACATCGGCGATCATTCCTCGCACCAATTGCCTCCATGCCTGGAACACCTCACCTCGTTCCTCTTCTTCGCTGCGCAATCCCCAACGCCAAAAATCACCGACCATAAACGCGCAGGTCCGCCCCCGTCCAAATCGTTGCGCAACAACCAGCGGAACCTTCTCGCCGTTACCGGTTACACCCTCAGCCCATATGCTCGCACCCGGCTTTACCTGCGAAGTCCGATTCCACACTTCGAATCTGGGCATCCGATCCAGTCGACGCCGCTCTCCGGTTTCTTGATCGGACAACCGCATGAATGGCTGCAACCAACCCTCACGCGACAATCCAAAGGAAACCGATCCTTCGCCCGGGCTGTTGCTATCGGCTACCCCGGTGGGTGTAAACATCTCCGGAAGGCTCGGGTCTCCGTAAACGGGAAGTAATTGGCCTAGCACCGAATCGCGAAAGGATTTGCCTCGCATGCATTCTTGACCGCCGAGAACGACCAAGGCACCACCGCGGATGGCTACGAATTGACGAAGCATCTGTTGCTGATCGAGGGTTAAGAACTCGTGTTCCAAATCATCGAGAACAACGGCAGAGTATTCAAACAGTTCGCTCGCATCTTTTGGAAACCCCGTCTTCAATTCCCCCGATTGCTTCACGCCCAAACGGGCATAAACCGGTTCGTTGTACTTCTCTTTTTCCTCTTCGCTAACATCTTCGAAGCCTGAAAAGAGTGGATTGTTGGAATCCAACTTCGTATTGCGAAAACTGAACTTGGGTTCCTTGTTGGCGATACGAATCAACGCCGTCAATTGAAGCTCGGGGTCCTCATCGAGCGCGCGCCGCAGGAACTTGAACTCCCAATTGGGTCGTCCCGACAAATACAAAATTCGATAGGGCCCCATCCCTCGATCGACGACCGTGAACCGGCGATTGTTACCAAACGCAACATCATCGCTCGACCGACTCTTTGGCAATTCCGAACCGACAACACGCTCCCACGCCTTATCTTTCTTTAACTTAGACACGACCGTGTACCCTTGAACTCCACGCTTCTCAGGTCGGAAGCGAAATGTTGCAATCATGGGTTGGTCGGCCCGTCCCAATCGCAACGTGGTCGACTGCACCAACGTTCCGCGTGTATCCCAGAGCTCCACCAGGACATCCTCGCCCTGTAAAAAACGATGCGAGATTTGCGCAGTGAGCGTCACCGGGGCCGTTTCAAACTCCGATTGCTGGACCGAGATCTGCTCTATCGATAAATCGCGCACATCGGTCCCGTCGCGCAACAGAACCGGATACACAGGCACGTCACCTCGCCAACTTGTTCCCTGCTCCGAACCCGTCGTGACCATAGATCCCCCTGCCGTGCGTTCCGATTCAATCCGATCGGTTGATTGTCCGTCGGTCAGCAGCACGACTCCAGCCAAGGACTGACCTTGATACCGCTGCTCGATCGCTTGCAACGAGCGATTCAATGCAGAGGCCGTGCCACGTCCAGTCCATCCTTGCAAACTTTCAGTCGGCGTGATGCCAGCATCGAACAAATATCGACGAACACGAAAATCCTTGGTCAACTCTTGAGTCCATCGCGCATCGTCTGCGATCAACGATTCAAAATCTGTATTGAGCGATCTCGCATCTTCGCTCATCTCGGTCGCCATCAATGCACGGAGCGACGCGCTGTTGTCCATCAATACGGCAATCGCGTTTGCTTGAGGTTTCGGTCGCTCCAAACTCCCCATCGGCTCGAGAAGGCAATAGAGCATGAGCCCGATCCCAACCGCTCTCAAGAGAACGCCGAGCGTTCGCATGGGCAGGCTCAAGGCACTCCTACGGTAGGACCATAGCGAAAGAAGCACCAGGCAAATCCCTGCAGCAATTGCGTAAGGGATCGCATACGCGCGGCCAAAAATAATCTCTGCGAAAACGATCATCAGCGCGCTCTTTCGTCTCCGAGACTTTCGTAGTATTTGTCCAGCTTTCGACGAAACTGATTCGGCACCGGATCGCGGTCGATCGGAATAATCTGGTTCCGCTCCGCAGATTTCCGCAGCAACTCTTCCGTGACCTTCTGCTGCAACTGATCCAATGGCTCAGCGATCATCTTCTTCACCAACGGCCATTGCGGCTCCTTGGAATGCCGTTTGTAATCCACCCGCATCTCACGGGCAGCCTCGCGTATCCTCGCCGCTTCGGCCCGCAACTCCGGATCCCTCACCAACTCCTCAACATCACGAATCCGGTCGGACCACTCCAAGAAATCATCTCCCGTCAAAGGAGCTCGGAACTCCCGTTCGCTTGCAATCCGATCCAGTGTCGATCGCTCGCCACCACTACCACTGAGAGCCTGGGTACCTTGACGATTACCTTGCGCTCGATCGCCAGGCTGTCGCCCACCCGTTTGCTCACCCTGCTGTTGCTCACCCTGCTGTTGCTCGCCCTGCTGCTGCTCACGCTGTTGCTCACCCTGCCGTTGCTCACCCGCCGGCGCTTCTTCCGCCTGAGCGTCCGAACGTTGCGGTTCTCCTTGTCGTGAAGCCCTCGCTTGTTGCCCGCCACTCTGACTTTCGCCGCTCTGACTTTCGCCGCGTTGGCCTTCGCCGCGTTGCTGGCCTGGGCGCTGCTCGTCACCGTCTGGTCGCATGCGATCCTGACCTGAGCCTTCACGGTCACTGGTTTTCATTTCTAACTCATCCGCATCACCGGTTCGTTCACGAATTTCGTCCTCCAGAGCCCCACGCGCTCGTTCCAACTCGTTGATGGCCCTGCGCAGCGATTGCTGTTCGCTTCCTAAGACGCTCTCGGAAGATTTTTCGAGTCGTTCTCTGAGCTCGGTGATTCCGCTCGTTGCTTCCTGGGCAGCTTGCCGAGCAGGAGTGTCGAGTCCTCGAGACAGCATCTGGGGAATCTGATCCAACCGTTGCTCGATACCCTTCCCCTTGGCATCTTTGAACGAATCGTACAGCGCATCTGCGAGCAACGGCTCACTACTTTCCGATTCGAGGACCGTCTCCTGTATCCGTTGGTACAGTTTCTCGAGACCTTGACGCTGTTCTTTCCAGTCCTCGGGCTTCGTGGTTTCCCCAGCTTCCGAATCGGGTCTAAGCGATGATGGGTTCAATGGATCGGCAGAGGACGGACTATCATCGTTCTTCTTAGGATTGGCATTCCCTGGGAGTTTACGCTCAAGCTCCAACTGCTGCGATTCGAGTGCCTTTGCTTCACGAAGCAGATCCTGGACCGACTCCTGAAGTCCCTCTGCCGATTCTTGTCGTAGAGACTCTCGCGTCTCCTCCATCTTTTGCTGGGCACGTGTCCCAGATGCCAGGGCCGGTGACGTTTCGCCGCTCGCGAGGGACTGATTGGATTGCTTCAGTTGTTCGCGTGCATCTTGAACCTGTTCTCGCGATGACTCCATCGCTTGTCGGTTCTCTTCCCGATCCATCCTCTCCAGCAATTCATCGCTGTCGCGCAGCAATTCCTCTTGGTTATCTCGAAGGGTTTTCAGTTGCTCTTCCAACTCCTTCTTCTCGGCTTCATCCTTCGCCTCACGCAACGCCAAATCCAATTCTCGAATTTGCTCGTTGAGATCCTGTTGTCTCCTGGCCAATTCATCGAGCCGACTCATAACCTGTCGCATCTCGCGGTCCGCTGGGTTGTTTGCCTCCTGGGGCCGAGTTTCCGTCTCATACCGATTCGTAGCGTCTTCCAACTTCAATTGCTCGATCTGTTGCTGGCGATTCCGTTGGCTCGACGATTGGGACCGACTTTGGGATTGCTGCTGCTGAGACTGAACGATGTTATGCTCGCGCGCCCGCAGCTTCAAAAGCCCCTCGTACGCCGAACGCTCATTGGTCAATGCATCGCGTAGCGACAACGCATCCTGTTCTGATTTTACTTTTTCCAGCGACGTGACCGCTTTGGTCATCGCTTCTTGAACAGCCTTCAAAAACCCGATCGATTTCTCATCTCGAAGCTGCTCCCCGAGCTGTTCTGTTTGCTGCAAGGCTTGACCCTGGGACTCGATCAGGACCTCGATATCCTCGTCATCGATCCTTTGGCTCTTAGCCCCGACCTTTCGGATCACATTCCAGGTCGCAGTCATCAATTTCTTTTGTAGCTCCGCGAGATCTTCCGCCTGCTGGGCGTTTTGCGATGATTCACTTTGCTCGGATTGTTGCTGCTGCCGTTGTTGCGCTGCCGCGGCGTCTCCCTCCCGGAACAATTCTTCAAAGGGTCGAATCTCTGCGAAAAACAAGTCACCATCCACTCGTCGCACATGTCCATCGCGATCGATGTCCTCGGTCCAGAAGAAATACGAGAGCAACTGGTCGGGAGACGCGTTGAGACTCTCTAAATCAATCCGGTGATTCAGCTCCTGCTTTTGAACACTCTCCGTGGCATTCTCTCGACGATCGCTCTCGCCCGAGCTTATCTTTTCCTCGAAGAGGACCAGATCCGTGGGTTGCCCTTCCCCCAGCGAATAGGTCAAACCGCTCCGATGAATCCCGAAGTCATCTTGGATCTTCGCACCGACGAGCACTTCCTGAATAGCCGAAACTCGCAAATCGCTCGGCGATGCCAATTTCAACTCCGCAGGCTTGTTCGGAATGACTTTGGCGACGAGTTCCTCCTCCCATTTGGAAGCCCGCGACTCCGTGTCGAGCAGTTTCAACTTCCAACGCTTCGTTTGTTCCATCTCGAACGCAGCTTCGTACTTCAACGGATCGAGCGGATTCTGGACGAGCTTTGTTTCGTTCCCATCCTCGTCGACCAGCATCGCCGAAATCAGCGGCTTATTGACCGACATGTTCCACCGCAATTGCGCGCCATCGACGACGGTAACTCGGCGTGTATCCTCTACCACGCGAGTCTCCCGTTTCGCATACGATGGTGATTCGATCGCCGCATCGCTTTGAACCAATGCGGGAAAATCAAAGACTCGGACTGAGTAATCGTCGCTGCGTATCGGTCCTACCTCTACCCGATACGTGACCGGTATCTCCACATGCCGTACGGTCGCACCAAAAATGGGGTCCGCCAAGGCCCGCGACATTTCGATCGAGGTTTCCTCTCCATGCTCACCGACAATCACTAACCGAGCATCCTTCGGCAAATTCCCATC
>CAIYZV010000203.1 GCA_903930765.1 uncultured Pirellula sp. | reverse complement strand
TTGGAGCGGGGTTGTCATCGCATGCTCGCGGACCGATTGGATTCTTTCGTCCGACGAAAAGCGGCTTCTCGACTCCGTTTTCTTGCCGATCTTGCAAAAGGCGGGAGTACGACTCCAAAGCATCTGGAAAACCATCTAAGCTATTTCAGCAAATCCTTGTTGAAGGAAGCGTCGACATTCACCTTGGCTCGATCGATCAGCTTCAGATCCACCAGCGTATCGGAGAGTTCGACCCAACGTTCGCGGGTCATTTGGCCGACACCCGTCAAGTCTCCGTTAACCGTACAAAGAGGTTTTAAGGCCTCGACCCCGTAAACGAGCGCATCGCGCTCGAGACCTTGCTTGTTGTTCTTGAGAATGACTTCATTGGATGCAGTCGGATCGGTCAAGTACTTCTGCCAACCTTCGATGGATGCCTTGACCATGTTGCGACAAATATCTTGATGGTCTTTGAGATAAGTCCCCGTGGTCACCAGGAGGCTCGCGTAAGGATTGTATCCGATGTCGGACATCATCAATTGGGTGACTTCGACCCCTTGTTGCTTAGCCATGAACGGCTCGCTGAACGTGTAGCCTTGGGCGGCATAACCTGGCCCTGCAACCAATTGTGCAACGGATCCAAAGTAAGGAGCCAATTTTACCGAGTCGTCGAGCAACCCTTTGTTGCGCAGAAATGGGACATAAGGACGCGTTGAGTCGACTTGGAACGTTAAGTTCTTGAACTCTTGGAAGGATTTGATACCTGAGTCTGCCCGGACCATGATGCAGCGAGGCCCTTGCTGAATGGGTGCCATCAAGGCGACCAGCGGGATATCTTGATTTCTGGCCACCAAAACGTCGTCAGCATTGGCAACGCCGAACTGAACCCGGCCGAGAGTGAGCGTTTGTGGGACGACCGTCGTCTTTCCACCAGGTTGTATCTCAACGTCGAGCCCATACTTCTCAAAGATGCCATGGACTTTGGCCGCGTAAAAACCACCGTGCTCCGCTTCTGGATACCAATTCAAAAGGAGACTGACTTTGGTCAGTTTTCCAGGATTGACGGCAACGGTACCCGCAAGAGCTTCCGTTGCACTGCTGGGGCCCGCGGTTGCTGATCCAGACTTGTCGGCCACCGGCGTCTTCGTGCTCGACGGTGAGTCGCAACCGGACACGAGGAGGACTGACAGGAGGACTGACAGGAGCAAGCCAATCGAGGCCCCGAGCGAAGAAAGACGTTGCCATGGATGCCCCAACGATCGAGTCGGAGAGCCAGCAGAGATCATGGATGGAGTCATGGATGAAGTCATGGAATCGTATCGAAAAAGTGAATAAAGTGAAAAAACAACTGTCGCTGCAACCCTGCAAAGGATCCGAGTGCAGGATAGCGCCGTGATCGCGTCCTCCGTGCATGGTATCACACAGTCTAGTCGGAGATGTACGCTAGTCGGACATGGAGGCCTTGTCGGAAACGTAGCCGGTTTCCTAGCCAGCACCGGGCATCCTGAGAAATTCCGATCAATCCGCCGCATTACGGCGCGGAATGGGCGTTGGCGAATACGTGGGGATGTCTAAAATCCCCGTCTGGATTTCGGGAGGTTTTCCATTTTCGCACCCCTTCGCGAGGAACTCCACGAAAACGCTTCTCCCGGGCTACCCAATACGGCATGGTTCGATCACGTCAATTCCCATTCGATCTACTCACAACCGACTCAGGGTCGGCCGCCCGTCGTGGCAGACTCCATTTGCCCCACGGCGTCGTGGAAACACCTGCCTTCATGCCGGTAGGAACGCAAGCTACCGTCAAAGGCCTGACGATTGACCAAGTGGTGGCGACCGGCGCCCATATTTTGCTCGGAAACACGTACCACTTGGGGTTGAGGCCCGGTGGGGAGTTGATCGAATCGATGGGGGGACTGCATCGGTTCATGGGCTGGGACAAACCTATCCTCACCGATAGCGGTGGCTTCCAAATCTTTTCACTCGGAGAAATGAACCGAGTCGAAGAAGATGGCGCTACGTTCAAGTCCCATTTGGATGGGTCAACGATTCACTTGAGACCCGAGGATTCCATGCGCATCCAAGAGCAACTGGGGAGCGACATTGCGATGGTGCTCGACCATGTCGTTGCCCTGCCGGCTAGTATCGAACAGGTGCGCGATGCGATGGACCGTTCGATCCGATGGGCTCGCCGTTGCTCGGATTGTGCCGTGAGAGACGATCAAGCGAAATTCGCGATTGTTCAGGGCGGACTGGAACCCGCTCTGCGAGTCTCGTGCGCTGAGCAATTGATCGAGATTGGGTTCGATGGATACGCCATCGGTGGACTGAGTGTCGGGGAACCTCCCCCTGAAATGTACAAGATGCTCGATATCGTCTGCCCTGGTTTACCCTCCGACCAACCGAGATACTTGATGGGGGTCGGGCGGCCAATCGATTTGGTGGAGGGTGTGGCTCGCGGAATCGACATGTTCGATTGCGTCATGCCAACTCGAAACGGACGCAACGCCCTCGCGTTCACTGCGGACGGTCCCTTGCGGATGCGAAACCAATGCCACGCCCGAGATGACTCACCGCTCGAAATCGATTGCCCATGCATTGCGTGCAAGCATAGTCGTGCCTACATTCGTCACTTGTTCCAAACCGACGAAATGCTCGGCCCTACGTTGCTTTCGATCCACAATCTGACGTTCTATCAACGCTTGATGCAGCGAGCCCGGGCGGCCATCGAACAAGGGGTCTACTCGGAGTTCCTGCGGGAACAACGAGAACGATTGCCCGGGCCGAGCAGCGATGCTACCTCACAGTCCTGACATACTTGACCTAACACACTTGTCCTAACCTACTTTTCTGTGCACTTTGAGTAGATCCATGAAGAATCGCGTTCTTGTCATCGGAAATGGAATCATCGGTTTGTCGTCGGCACTCGCCGCCCTGCAACGGGGGCGAGACGTTACCATTCTCGACCGAATCGCTCCGGGTGGTGATAACTGCTCCCAAGGCAACGCGGGGATGGTCGTCCCGAGCCACTTTATTCCACTCGCGGTACCCGGAATCATCTCGCAGGGACTTCGATGGATGCGCGATCCCGAATCCCCCTTCTATGTAAAGCCCCGATTGAGCTTGGATTTGATGCGATGGGGACTGCGATTCTATATGTCGACCAACGCCGACCAAGTCGCTGCGGGAACCCAAGTCCTCAGGGACATGAATCTGCAATCCCGCGAAATGTATTCGCAATGGCAGGATAGCGGTATCGACTGCTCGTTGGTCAAGCGGGGGTTGCTGATGCTATGCAACACGCAGCATGCCCTCGACGAAGAAGCCACCATCGCCAACCAAGCCCGCAGCCTTGGCATCCCTGCATCGGTCCTGAGCGTCGAGGAGACCAACTCCCTCGATCCCAATGTGACCATGACCACGGTCGGATCGGTCTACTATCCCAAAGACTGCCACTTGGACCCGAGCCAATTGATGCAGTCGCTCCGCCATAAGATCGAATCGCTGGGAGGCAAGTTCCTTCTTCGAGAACATGCCCAAGGCTGGAAAACGTCAAATGGTCGAATCCATGCCGTCGAAACTGCCTCCGGAGATTTTGAAGCCGATGAGTTTGTACTGTGCGGAGGCGTCTGGTCGGATGGCATGGTACGATCCCTTAAACTCCGCATTCCGATGCAACCCGGTAAAGGCTACTCCTTGACGGTTCCAGACCCGGTCGAATTGCCGAGCGTCTGCTCGATCTTCGTCGAGGCCAAGGTTGCGGTGACCCCGATCGGCCACTCGTTGCGTTTCGGCGGAACCATGGAATTGGGTGAACTGAACCAATCGATCGACCCTCGCCGCGTTCAAGGGATCGTTAAGAGTATTCCCAAGTACATGCCGAACTTCAAACCACAGCATTTCGAAGGCATCCAACCGTGGGTTGGCCTGCGCCCCGTCTCTCCAGATGGCCTACCCTACATCGGACGCACCAACGCCTACTCCAACCTGACGATCGCAACCGGACACGCCATGATGGGTATCAGTCTAGGGCCGATCACCGGCAGACTTGTCGGCGAAGTCCTCGACGGCGAAACTCCATCGGTAGACGTGTCCCATCTCTCGCCGGATCGTTTCGCCGAGTAAGCTGCGATGTGGGTTGGATAGTCCATCGTTCGCCATTCAGCCGATAAGAATAAACCTCCCGTCGCAAATCTGCTCTTGGAAGGGTCAGAAGCCTGAATAATCCGCACAACCGGGATTTCTAACCAATTCCTGTGGAGTAGTTGCGCATCCGCGTCGAAGCCACCGGAGCTTGCATGGCCACCGTGGTGCCGGCAAATTATCTTTAATTGCCACCCCGCAAACTGCCGGGTTGTGTCCTGTTTGGGTGTGAAGTGCTTGCTACCGAGGTAATATGAAGGTTCTAGTCACGGGTTCAAGCGGACTGATTGGCTCTGCTGCAGTTCGTTATTGGGATGCTCTCGGAGCCGATGTTGTCGGGCTCGATAACAACATGCGCCAAACTTTTTTTGGCCCCGCCGGCAGCACTGCTTGGAACCTCGAACGATTGCTCTCCGAGACAAAACGATTCACCTCCCATGCGATCGACATCCGAGATCGTGAAAGTGTTTTCGATATCGTTCAAAAAACCCGACCGGAGTTAGTCATCCACTGCGCCGCACAGCCCTCGCATGACAAAGCGAAGGATATTCCAATCCTGGACTTCGAAGTCAACGCGCTTGGCACCATGCACTTGCTGGAAGCGACTCGACAGTTTGCACCCGATGCCGTGTTCTGTCACATGAGCACTAACAAGGTCTACGGCGATGCCCCCAACGAATTGCCACTCGTGGAACTGGAGAAGCGTTGGGAGTACGCTAGGCCTGAAGATTATCATGGAATCGCCGAAACCTGTCGCATCGACCAAACATTGCACTCGCTCTTCGGCGCATCGAAAACATCCGCCGATGTGATGGCCCAAGAGTATGGCAAGTACTTCGGGTTGAAAGTTGGCGTTTTCCGAGGCGGTTGTTTGACCGGCGCCTCGCACTCAGGTGTGGAACTCCATGGTTTCCTTTCTTACTTGGTCCATGTCGCTGTCAACGGCAAGCCTTACACGGTCTATGGTTATAAAGGCAAACAAGTACGAGACCAAATCGAAAACTCTGACGTTATTGCAGCCTTTGAAGCGTTTGCTGCGAACCCGAGACCCGGAGAGGTCTATAACCTCGGTGGTGGTCGCGAAAACTCGGCATCCGTTCTCGAGTGCATCGACCTAATATCAAAAATAAGTCCTCATCAAGTGCGATACACCCTCAGCGATCAAAACCGTATTGGGGACCACATCTGCTACATCTCCGATTTACGAAAAATGAAGTCTCATTACCCCGACTGGTCGATCCGCATGGATTTAGAATCGATCCTCGGCAAAATGATTGAGATGGAAGAAGCCAAAGCCCGATAGGACAAACTCATGATCATCAAAAAAGCGGTCGTCACGGCAGCTGGACCTGGACAATCGTCATTGCCACTCCAAAGATTGGTCGATCGAGATGGGGACGAAAAGACAGCCCTCGAAATGATCATCGAGGAGATCGTATCGGCGGGGATCGACTCCATTGCCATGGTGCTCAGCCCCGGATCGGAAGAAGCCTTTCGCGAAGCGGCCGGAAAACATCTCGAACGCTTGACATTCGTCACTCAGCGCGAAGCAACAGGGTACGGCCAAGCGATCTGCTGTGCGAAAGATTTTGTCGCCGGCGAGCCATTCCTTCATTTGGTTGGGGATCACTTGTACTTGAGCAAACAAGCTCGCAAATGCGCGCAGCAGTTGGTGCAAATCGCCAGCACCCATGATTGCATCGTCTCTGCTGTCCAGGCCACACGGGAAAGCATGCTCCCGTTTTTCGGAACCATCGGTGGACTCCGAGTGCCTCAGGAAGAGCGGCTCTACGAAGTAAAACGCGTGGTGGAAAAACCAACGCCGACACTCGCCGAACAAGAGCTAACCGTCGCAGGTTTCCGAAGTGGAACGTACCTATGCTTTTTCGGAATGCATGTTTTAACCCCGTCCGTCATCGAGACGCTCGAACGGCTTATCGCCGATCGTAAAAAACCAGTCCCATTGGCCGATGCGCTGCATGAACTGGCTTCGAGACAACGCTATTTGGCGTATGAGATCGATGGCCAGCGATACAATATCGGTGTCAAATACGGGCTGCTCAATACCCAACTCGCTTTGAGCTTGAACGGTCAAGACCGCGATAGGATCTTGACGCAATTGGTCGAACTATTGGGTACGCAAAAGTAGGCTTGGGACCGGAGCAGTCATCATGAACTCAACCTCAAAACAGGTACCCAACTCCGAACGATTTGTGGCGACCATCCGCCAATGGACGAACACAATCGTTTCATCCGATGATAGCCTCCGCAATCGAACGCTCGATTCCCTTGCAGAAGGACTCGATGCCGATGGCTTGCTCGCCGTAGCCCAAGGACTGGATCAATTCCACCGCGAATCCAGTAACTTATACCACCGAGTCCGCGCTCATTTCATGCTCGCGGCGATCTATCGGTACCTGCTACCCGGCGCTATCCCGGAGACCAATGCAGGTCTTCTCCCCTACGAAGCCTACCAGCACATTTTGGGACGCAGGTTCTCCGAGGCGATTGATACACTCATCCGCGAACAGTCCATTCAAGGACCCACGCTGGCTATCAGTAGCGCGCTGGCCCGGGCCTACCATCAACTGGGAATCCAAACGCTGGCCGATCAAGTCCGCAGAAGCGTGCGTACCGTGCGAGGCAACCAGTGGATGTTTCGAATCGCGCACCCGGATGATCACCCTTTGCGACTGAACTCAGTATTACTGAAGCCTGACGCCGAGACCGGGGACTACCCGATCGCAACCGAGCGAACCAGTGTGCGCATGGATTTCTCCCACTCTGGATGGAGTGATATCTTTTTTCTCGGAATGGATTTTCCCGAGGGAGCCAAGGTACTGAACGCATCGATCGATCTCGGGGTCTACGGCCGAGACAGTGAACCTCGGCCGCCCGTAGAAGCGTACCTGCGGATTATCGATCGCCCAGTACTGCGATTGGTGAGTACCGATCTCGGCGCCGAAGCCGAATTGCATCAGATCGATGAAGTCTTCGATTTCGCGAAGGACTACTTGGGCCTGCTCAAAGGCGCTTTGATCGCTTCGGGGATCGTTCCACCAGCGATGGAAGGTTGCCGTCGCCCTATCTCCGAATTGCTGCAGGTCTTGACCGGAAGCGATCACTTAGGAATCGAGTTGGTGAGCAAGGTCAATGATATCCCGAAAGGTTCGCGACTCGCGGTTTCAACGAACTTACTCGGGTGCTTGATCTCGGTTCTGATGCGAGCCACCGGTCAAGTCAAAAACATGACTGGCGGTTTGGAGGTCGCGGACCAACGACTTATTACAGCGAGGGCCATTCTAGGAGAATGGCTCGGCGGTTCCGGAGGGGGTTGGCAAGACTCCGGTGGGGTCTGGCAAGGCATCAAACGGATTGAAGGAGTGATCGCTTCGCCGGAAGATCCCGAATTTGGTATCTCGCGCGGCCGCCTCCTCCCAGCACATACGATCCTCACGGAAGATCGACTACCGAAACAATCGCGCGAAGCTCTTCAGGATAGCTTGATCCTGATTTATGGGGGAATGGCGCAAAATGTTGGCCCCATCCTCGAGATGGTGACCGAAAAGTACTTGGTCCGCGCTGAAAAAGAATGGGAAGCCAGGCAGGAAGCGATCGCGATTTTCGAACAGATCGTAGACTCCTTGCAACGCGGAGACATCCGCACGCTGGCGGGCTGGACCACCAAGAATTTCACCGGGCCCCTGCAAAGCATCATTCCTTGGTGTACCAATCACTTCACCGAACGAATGATCCAACAGTGCAAAGAGACATGGGGGGATCAGTACTGGGGTTTCTTAATGCTGGGCGGGATGTCAGGAGGCGGCATGGGATTCTTCTTCGATCCCTCCGTTCGTGACACCGCCCGCGATTGGTTGCTGAAGACCTTGGTAGAGACAAAACGATCGATGCAGGATCGACTGCCATTCGCCATGGATCCCGTTGTCTATGATTTCAAAATCAATGATCGCGGTTCCTGGTGCGAGTTGATGACCGGAGACGATGCGTCCATGCCGGATGGCTACTACTCGATCTTAGCTCCCAAATTGATCCGAAAAGAAGTCCGTGAGTTGAGCGAGCAGGCCAAACGGGATTTGATCCGTTTCCATCGCACCTGCGAACACAATCCATCTCGAGCCGGCTGGCTGCTGGATCGAATATTGCCCCAGGCCCAAGTCGCAAAGTTGGGAACAAGCTCTCTGGCGGATCAGCTTCGCGAGTTCGGCTTCGACCGCGAACAGCACGAGCAAATTCGTTCTGAGATTCTCTCGGGTAGGATTGGACTCTCGGAAAACCGCCTGCCGATCCAAACCGTCATCAATGACGTCGCTCGCGATGATTTTATCGATCTGCGAAACGGGAATGCGTCATCGAAAGCCGACGCAGAACCCGGGCGTCGGGCGCTCGCCGCAGGAGAAGTCGCCGTGGTGACACTCTCTGCCGGAGTAGGTTCGCGATGGACTTCCGGTGCCGGTGTGGTCAAAGGATTACACCCCTTTTATCGTTTCAACGGGCAGCATCGCAGCTTCATCGAGGTGCATCTCGCAAAATCGAGAAAGACATCCACGGATTTTGGCACCCCAGTTCCCCACGTCTTTACGACCGGGTATCTAACGCACGAGCCTATTGGAAAGTACTTGGACAGCAACCAAGGGTTTGGATACCCGGGTTCCTACTATCTCTCTCGTGGAATGTCCGTCGGATTGCGCACCGTACCGACGGTTCGCGATTTGGTTTTCCATTGGGAAGAAACACCGCATCAGATGCTCGATGAGCAGCAGCAGAAGGTACGCGAAAGCGCGCATGCAGCGATCGCGAATTGGGCGAAAAGCGCAGGCGAGGGAAGTGACTACACCGACAATATCGCGGAACAATGCATGCATCCCGTGGGGCACTGGTACGAAATCCCGAGCATGCTCCGGAACGGTACGCTGAAAAAGTTGCTCGAAGATCGGCCTCAACTGAAAACATTGATGCTTCATAACATCGATACGTTGGGCGCAAATCTCGATCCCCTCGCCTTGAGCAAGCACCTCGAGTCAGGTGCTTGCTTGAGCTTCGAAGTCATCGGTCGAAGGATCGATGACCGCGGCGGCGGGCTAGCCAACGTCGATGGCAAATTGCGATTGGTCGAAGGGATGGCCATGCCCAACGACAAGGACGAGTTTCGACTCAGTTTTTATTCGTCGATGACAACATGGATTGATATCGACAAACTGCTCGATGTTTTTGGATTGGTCCGCCAGCAATTAGGAGATCCACGCGCCGTCGAAACTGCCATCCGAAGCTTGTCGAACAGATTGCCTACTTACTTGACCATCAAGGATGTGAAGAAGCGATGGGGATTGGGCCAGGAAGACGTTTTCCCGGTGACCCAGTTCGAAAAACTCTGGGGTGACATGAGCACACTGCCACAGGTGGCCTGCGAGTACCTCGCCGTAGACACCCCCCGAGGCCAGCAAATGAAAGATCCAGGACAGCTCGACGGTTGGGTCCGTGATGGTTCGGCCGCCTACGTAGAACAGCTTTGTCATTGGTAAAGCAACCCATAATCGACTTGGCCGTTGATGCACGTTTATGGCGGAAAGCCCAGCATTCATCGCCCATTTTGGCGGTTGTTTCGAGTTGCTCAGTGGCGATTGGCGAGATACACTTGTGAGTATTCGTGAAAGTCCGGTGCAAGAGAGATCGTGGCGTGTTTTTTGCCAAGATCCGCCGAAGGTGTAAAGTGTCCCACAAACACTCAGGCAAAAGGACCGCCGGGACGAAACCGAATCTCTGGAGAGTGAACAGCGGCCTCAATGGCTATGGTTCCACCGAAGGGGCAAGTGGCATTCGACAGGAGTGAGCCGATGGCGCCATTGCTGACGATTGTTGCGGATCTCTCAGGTCAATGGACAGAGGGGCATTACTCCCAACTGCGGTGAGTTAGGGTTGTCGTTGTGCGAACGCAGCATGTAATGTGACTGCGGCGTGCTCCTGACAAAACGAACTGCGAACGGTTGGTGAATCCCTGTTCATCAAAATCTGCCGAAGAGGAATCTCGCATGAGTTCGACTCAATCCCCGTTTGTATCTCGCCATATCGGTCCCCGTCCGGACGAGATCCAGAAGATGCTCGATGTACTGGGCTTCAACTCGCTCGACGAACTTACCGCAGCCGTTGTCCCCTCGGGAATCGCAGAGTCATCGCCGATGAAGCTACCCTCGGGGCTCAGCGAAGAAGCGGCGCTCGAGGAATTGCAAGCGATCGCGGCGAAGAACCGCGTGATGAAGTCGTTCATCGGTGCCGGGTATTACAACACCCACACCCCAAAAGTCCTTCAGAGAAACGTTCTTGAAAACCCGGCATGGTACACGGCGTACACTCCCTACCAACCTGAAATCTCCCAAGGTCGATTGGAGGTGCTGTTCTACTATCAGACCATGATCTCTGAACTGACTGGTCTGGAGATCGCGAACGCCTCGCTGCTCGACGAAGCGACCGCGGCTGCCGAAGCGATGGCCCTTGCATTCCGTAACGCCAAGGGAGGGACTCGCTTTTTGGTTTCGAAGTGGTGCCATGCTCAAACCATCGACGTCGTTCGCACACGGGCCATCCCGCTAGACGTGGAAGTGGTCGAATTTGATGAGTCGGAGGAAGTGTCGGATTGGAACGGCGTTTTCGGTGTTCTTGTACAATACCCAGCTACCGATGGCCGCTGCATCGACCATCGAGCTTGGATCGCTCGCGCCCATCAAAACAAAGCCATGGTCATTATGGCAACCGACTTGCTGGCGTTGATGCTCCTCAAATCGCCAGGCTCCTTGGGCGCGGACATCGCGGTAGGCAGTTCCCAACGCTTCGGTGTACCCCTCGGATTCGGAGGTCCTCATGCCGCATTCTTCGCGACACGGGATTCTCTGAAGCGGACCATGCCAGGTCGAATCGTCGGCCAATCGATCGACCGTCACGGCAAACCCGCCTTCCGTTTGGCTCTCCAAACACGAGAACAGCACATCCGCCGCGAAAAAGCGACTTCGAATATATGCACGGCCCAAGCGTTGCTTGCCATTATGGCGACCTTGTACGCGTGCTACCACGGA
Organism: uncultured Pirellula sp.; assembly: GCA_903930765.1. GTDB lineage: Bacteria > Planctomycetota > Planctomycetia > Pirellulales > Pirellulaceae > JBKCUI01. The sequence goes on along the minus strand of CAIYZV010000203.1, from coordinate 11,720 downwards.
CCAGATGGCTTGCGAGCGATCGCGCTGCATGTCCATCGTCTGGCGAGACGATTGCAACAAAGCCTCGTTGCAGGTGGGCTTATTTGTCGGAATGAACACTTCTTTGACACTCTGGTCATCGAGCCTAAAGACAAAGTGATCGACGCAAAGACCGGGATGACCGCCGCAAAAGCCAGCGACGGATGGGCAACGTCGGTTTTGCGCCGCGCCGTCGAACTCGGATACAACTTGAGAGCATTAAGCAACAATGCGGTCACAGTTAGTCTCGACGAAACAACCACCTTGAAGGATCTTGAAAATATCGCCAAGGCTTTCGGTGTCCCTCTTCTCAACGAGGCCACCTCGGAGGCATCGACGCGGGGGAACGACGTGGGATTGCCCGCGGAATGGATTCGCAGCGATACCGTTTTGAGCCAAGAGGTATTCCATCGTTATCGCAGCGAAACCGAGATGATGCGCTATTTGCGGCGACTGTCCGAAATGGATATCGCCCTCGACCGAGCTATGATCCCATTGGGCTCGTGCACGATGAAACTGAACGCAGCCTCGGAATTAACACCGATCACGTGGCCCGAGTTCAACTCGATCCACCCGTTGGCGCCCGCCGATCAGTGTGAAGGGTATCGAATCCTGATCGATCAATTGGAAGCGATGCTATGCGAAGTGACCGGATACGATTCCGTCTCGCTCCAACCCAATGCGGGCTCACAAGGAGAATACGCCGGTCTACTCGCGATCATGCGTTACCATGAGTCTCGAGGTGAGACCGACCGAAACATCTGCTTGATCCCGAGTTCCGCTCATGGAACAAACCCCGCCAGCGCCCAAATGGCGAACATGCAAGTCGTCGTGATCAAATGCGATGAAGCGGGCAATGTCGACCTCGCCGATCTGGATGAAAAGATTCAAACCTATGGTGCTCGGATCGCTGCGATCATGATCACCTATCCCTCGACGCACGGCGTGTTTGAAGAAGGCGTAACACAGGTCTGCGAGCGAGTCCACTCGGTTGGCGGCCAAGTCTACATCGATGGTGCGAACCTGAACGCACTCGTCGGGCTGGCGAAGCCTGGGAAGTTTGGAGGGGATGTCTCTCACCTCAACCTGCACAAGACCTTTTGCATCCCGCACGGGGGGGGTGGGCCTGGCGTGGGCCCAGTGGCTGTTCGAAGCCATTTAGCACCGTTCCTGCCCCGCGACGGAGTCCACACGCAGCGCATCGGCCCCATGGTTTCTGCGGCTGCATTCGGCAGTGCGAGTATTCTGCCGATCTCGTGGATGTACATCCGAATGATGGGAGCTGCCGGATTGAAGCGGGCCACCCAAGTGGCCATCTTGAATGCGAATTATATTGCACATCGCTTGAAGCCTCTCTACCCGATTTTGTATACGGGAAATCGCGGGCTCGTGGCGCACGAATGCATCATCGACACTCGACCTATGGACAAAGAAGGCCATGTCGGAGTCGATGATATCGCGAAGCGCCTGATCGACTACGGGTTTCATGCGCCGACAATGTCGTTCCCAGTGGCGGGAACGCTGATGATCGAGCCAACGGAAAGTGAATCGCTCGTGGAACTCGACCGTTTCTGCCGATCGATGGCGATGATCTACGCCGAGTATCTGAAGGTTCGCGATGGCGAGTGGCCAGCAGACAACAACCCTCTGCACAACGCACCGCACACCCTCGATTCGATACTTTCGGACGAAACAAAGTTCCCTTACTCACGGCGGATCGCTGTTTCTCCAGATCCGGAAGTCCCCAATACCACCAAGTATCTTCCACCTGTCGGCCGGGTCGACAATGTCTACGGAGATAGGAATTTGGTCTGTTCATGTCCACCCGTCGCCGATTATGAGGTTGTCGAATCAGAACCGATGACGGCATCTTAGGCAAAGAAATCAGCATGGGGACTTGCTTTTCGAACCCACAAGTGATTCATTAGAGAGGGAGAGGATCGGGCGTGTGCTCGATCCGTGATTCGTTAGGGATCCTTTTTGAGAAGAAGGATTGGTGAATCGATGGCGACCGTCGCGAACGGAACAGACTCCCTCGGGGAATCGGTTTCAGCGGTGTGTAATGCCACGCGATCTACCGATGCATCGGAGTTGCATCGCATTGCCGAGGTGAGAGCCCAGCAGGGAGTTTCCTTGCGAGCGATCTCGCGCAGGACGGGAGTTGACATTCGAGACTTGCAAGCGGAGGAGCAGCCCAACTCGAATTTGACCCTCGAACAGTTGTATCGATGGCAGGAAGCATTGGACGTTCCTGTGGCGAACTTGTTGGTCGATCGAGACCAACAGTTGTCCGAGTCGGTACAGTCGCGAGCAGCCTTGATCAAAGTGATGAAAACGGTCGTTGCGTTGGGAGAGATTGCGACATCACCGCGTGTGGCTCGTATGACGCAAATGTTGCGCGAGCAATTGGTGGAGATGATGCCGGAGCTAGCCGATGTCGGCGGTTGGCCCAACTATGGTAGCCGTAGAGATCCAGACCACGTGGGCAGGATCGCTGCAAATCCGATTCGAGTGGAGAGTTACTCCATGGAATGAGTAGTTCCGTCGAAGACACACACATCGACGTGCGAAGAGGTTGCCCTAACACTTGATGAGATTTCGCGAGCCATTATTGTCCTTGATCCGATAACTTACGACCTCACCCGGCCTCAACGCAACACGGCCAGCCCATCAGGCTGGCCGTTTCTTTTTTCATCGGATCGACGTCGGTTTCGATACCAATAACGACTAGCCTTCACTGATCCAGTTTCTCAGTAGCGTGGCTGCCGCATCAGGATTCGCTCTCACCAGTTGCGTCAAATCCTGCTTCAGGTCACCGCCTGTGGTTCGCAAAACGAGAGACTCGCCATCCTCTCCTCTTGGTTCATCGATCTCCTCGTTGTCAGCTAGGCCCGCCAAATCGATATCCGCGGCATCATCGAGCGGTATATCGAAGCCTCGCTCGAACGCCGTATCCCCTCCGGCGGGCTCCGTCTTGGCAAACGACCTCAAGGAAACCAAAGCAACACCCGCCAATCCCAACAAAGCTAGGGTTTGCCATGAATCGGCCAGCCAATCCAGGGCTTGAGACGTAAGCGAAGGCTCAGGAAGAGTTGGCTTGGGGGAATCGATGTAGTCGGTCACCGCGATCCGTGGGAATTTGTCCTCACCCGGTGCGGCCTTGTCCAAAATGGGCTCCAACTTCGCTTGGATCGCATTTTTCGTCTCCAATTTGATAGCTGAGATATCCGATTCTTTAGGTGCCGGAGCAGCAGACGCTTGCTGATCGGGATTGCGCATTTGCCAAGAGTGCAGATAAGCTTTCTGGTAGTACGAGAACGGTACCGAGACCGATAATGTCGCGCTGGTCAGCTTGAGCCCGACCTTCCGAATGGAACTCACCGAACTGCCCGCAACACTACGCGCCGTCTCGCTTTGCTCTTTGGTCTTGCTCGACTGGTCCGGCGGGGTGAGTGATGCGCTGCGATTGGCCATGGCATTAGGCTCGGCACCAGGCCGCCCGCCTTGATTCATCCGTTGCGTATCCACATCCTTCTTCGTCGTGGTCGACTGCAACGTGGTAGGCTTGTCATTGTACTTGAGTTCTTCTGTCTCTTCTGACAAGGTTGAATCCAACTCAACGTTAACCCCGACCTCAACGTCGCCGTAGGCAGCGAGCAACTCGAGGGCCTTGCGTTTGAGATCCTGTTCGTAGAACGCTTTGGTCTTCAAGTACTGATCATGGGCCAACGCTTCTGGGTCCTCGTTGCCAACTGTTGTCTCCGCCCGGCTCATATCGAGCAGAGCGACGTCGGATCTTCGCAACCCCGAAAACGAGGTCTGAATGTACGAGATGATCGATTGCTTTTGGCTCTCCGTCAGTTGGTTGTTTCCGCGAGGATAAATAGCAACGTTCGCGGTTTTTTTCTTGTCCGACGAGAATCCCTCGGTGCGCTCATCGTATGTCACCAAGGCTTCTCGAACGAATGGAAGGGTTGTCAGTGCGTTCTGGAGTGCTTTGATGCGGGTGTTGCGATACCGCAATTGAGTGCTCAGCCCCGTTTCAAGAATATTCCCACCCTTGGTAAACTCGTCCATCTCAGTACCCAGTCGCAACGGGATGGCGTTGGCATCTTTTAAGGCCTTGAGGTAGGAATCCTTGGAGCCTTTGGGAACTTGGATCCGGGTACCGTTTCGCTGGTAGGCCCGAAGCGCCGCCGTGCTGAATGCGACTTCGAATTGATCGAGTTCTTCGGTGTTGAAGTTCTGCCCGTCGAACAGGTACTCCATCGCTACTGTGCCACCCGAGTAGCCTTGGGCGAGAAACCCACCACCCACCAAAATCGAAACGAGCATCAGCCCCGCGAGGACGCGCGACTGAGGGTTCATCCCCATAATGAGGGCTTGAAGCTGTCTCAAAATCTGAGTGACTTGGTTCATAGCCTACACACGAATTCCATTCAGTTCTTCAAAGGCCTGCAAAAGCTTGTTTCGGATTTGAACCAGCAACCGAAAGGACATGTCCGCTTTCTGCATGCTGGTGAAAACCTCCGCTTGATTGATATCCTCACCACTTAGCAATTGTTCGACTTTCTCATTCGACTCCAATTCGGCATCGTTCACTTGCTGGATGCCTTGGGTCAGCAATCTTGCAAATGGATTTTGGTTATCGGTTTCACCGGTCGAAGCTCGATTGTGCTGCGACACCCTCTGCATGGCTTGCCATACATGATCGGTGTGTCTTTGGAACAGCGAATTGGTTTGCACATCCATAGCGGCGAAGCGATTTCAACGAGTTCGATTAGGCGAGAATGCTCAAGGTCTGCCGCGACATCCCTTTGGTAACCTCGATGATTCCGACGTTAGCCTCATAAGCACGGGACGCCTCGAGGGCATCGACGAACTCCTTGTTCATGTCAATGTTTGGATATGCCACATGGCCTTTCCACTTGCCTTCCGTGATCGCCATCGGGTGCTCAGGTTGGTACCGGTAGATCGGCTCCGCATCGTCCGTCTCCACCCGCGCTACCTTGACCCCAGAGGCTCCCCCCTCCGTTTTTTCCTCGTCCGTCTGGAATACCACAAAACGAGGTTGGTAGGGCTTGTTTTCCCCATCCTCGTTCTTGATCGTCGACATGTTCGCGATATTGCCGGAGATCGTATTAAGCCGCGCTCGCTGGGCGACCAACGCGCTGGTACTGATATCGAGCGATGAGATCATGGCGGATTCCTATGTCAATTGAGAACGAACCGACGAGTCCTTCGAGCAAGCTTTAGCAAATCTCCGAATAAACTCCAAGATCAGTTGTGCTTGTGACTCGCTCCACAATGGCTCTCAACACCCCCTCATCCTCAAGCGATTTGGCATCTAATCCTGGCGAAATGCCCTGAAGGCGTGATGGCATGTTGAACTGGGTAAGATTCGGTACCGAAGCCCCAGGAGCAGCGTGCATAAAATCGGGGACTGGGTTAAATTAGGGGAGATACAAATGTACCCTTCAATGACAGCGAACTATGTCAACCCAAAGCACCAAGACCGAAGTCGGCAGTTACTTCATTTCGAATTACCCACCTTATTCTCAATGGAACGAGGGGGCGTTGCCAGAGATAACATCAGCCCTCGCGTCCCCCCCTAGTCTCACTCACGGCGCACCGACTCCACTCGGACTCTATCTTCACATCCCATTCTGCCGCAAACGATGCAAGTTTTGCTACTTCAAGGTCTTCACGAATGTGAATGCTGACCAGATCGAGCGGTATGTGTCTGCGCTGAGCCGCGAAATCGGGTTGGTCTCTGAACAAGCGATCATGAAGGATCGGCAATTTCGTTTCGTATACTTTGGTGGAGGAACTCCGAGCTTCCTATCGGTCAAGCAACTCAATTCCCTCATGGAACGCTTGCACCAATACGTGACCTGGGATGGCGCCGAAGAAGTAACCTTCGAGTGCGAGCCCGGGACTCTGAGCGAGGCCAAGGTACAGACACTCAAAGAACACGGTGTCACGCGCCTCAGTCTCGGTGTCGAGAGCTTCTCGGACGCGATCCTAGAAGAAAATGGTCGCGCTCACCTCTCCAAAGAAATCTTTCGTGCCTGGGAATGGATCCGCAATGCGGCGTTTCCAAACGTCAACATCGATCTGATCTCCGGAATGGTTGGCGAAACGTGGGACAACTGGAAGGAGAATATTCGACGCACGCTGGAACTGTCTCCAGAGAGCGTGACCATCTACCAAATGGAACTGCCGTTCAACACCGTTTATTCCAAAGGATTGCTCGAGTCCAAATCCGAAACCCCAGTAGCCGATTGGCAGACCAAACGAGATTGGGTTCGCTACGCGTTTGAAACGTTCCAGGAAAACGGCTATTCGATCAGCAGTGCCTACACGGTGATCAAAGATCCAACGAAGGTGAACTTTTCGTATCGGGACAACTTATGGCAAGGCTCCGATTTGTTAGCAACGGGAATCGCCAGCTTCGGCCATGCCTCCGGAGTTCACTACCAGAACGTACCCGACTGGGATCGGTATGTCGGCATGATCCTCGACGAAGGCCGATTGCCTCTCGGACGAGCTTACCGACCGACCCCGCTGCAATGCTTGATCCGAGAAATGATTTTGCAGATGAAAAAGGGGTACCTCAACGTCGACTACTTCCAACGCAAATTCAACGTGAACATCATCGACCAGTGGAAGTCGCAATGGGAGGAATACGTATCGGAAGGTATGGTAAGAATGCCCTTGGATTCGGACGGGAATGTCCAACGCATCGAATTGACCATGGACGGATTGCTCCGCGTCGATAGCTTGCTTCCAGCTTTCTTCGAACCTGAATTTCGAGGGGTGCGCTACACATGATTGGCAACGCCCGTTGGGTTGCATGCGCGGTTACGCTCCTTATGGGAATTGGTTCCGCAGATGCACAGAATTCGAATACGAGCAATTTGGATTCAAGCGGAACCTACCGCCCACGAGCGCACACCTCGGAAATGCTCCCAAATGCCTATTGGGTCCACAAAGACTTGCTCTCCGGTGGAATGCCACACGGTCCCGATGCGTTTGAGGAGTTGCGCAGACTCGGTATTAAGACCATCATCAGCGTGGACGGAATCAAACCGGACATAGATTCGGCCAAACGGCTAGGAATACGGTACGTCCATTTACCCCATGGATACGATGGCATCTCGAAAAAACGATTGTTGGAAATCACAAAGGCTATTCGTGACTTCGATAAACCGATTTACCTCCACTGCCACCATGGCAAGCACCGCGGCCCAACAGCGGCCGCCGCTGCATGCATCTCCGCCGGATGGTTGCCTTCTGATTCTGCTCCGATCATCCTCAAGACCGCAGGGACAAACCCGGCGTTCAAGGGGCTCATCGAAACCGCTACCAATGCGATTCCATTGGATCCCAAAGCCCTGGACGAACTCCGCGTTGAATTCGTACCGGTCGCTGAGCTACCCCCAATCATCGAAACGATGGTCGCTGTTGACGAAGTATTCGATCGACTCCAAGTAAACCAGAAACAAGGGTGGAGCCAAAGTGGGCGAGCGGACGCATTGCTCCTCAAAGAACACTTCATGGAACTCCATCGTGCGGAGTCTCAAGGAGTCCATGGAATACGCCAACCAGAGTTCCAAGAATCGCTTCGACAGGGATTGGATGCGGCTGGGCTCTTGGAGATGCAATGGACAAAGATGGAAAACGCTTCCACCCCCGATACCGTACTGCATCAAGGACTCAACGATGCAATGAAACGGATATCTCAGAATTGCACGCAGTGCCATACGCAGTTCCGAGACAACTCCACCGGACAGTAATTGCATGCGTGTCGGCGGGGCAACCGCCGACCATCCAATTCTTTACAGAGCTGATGAAAATTCATGATCCTGCGTCGATTGCAACAATCACTCCAACGATCCACCATCCAGCGATGCCCAGAGTGCGACACCGTCATTGAGTTTGACTCCATCAACATGAGCGAAGGAGTGGCGGCCTGCAATCAATGCCGTAAACTCTTTCGTCTCTCCGAACTGAATTGGAACCATCGTTCGCGCGAGGAAGTTCTTCAAAAAAAACCCTCAGGCTGTTCGCTGACACCATGGGGCCAAAGCCTGGTGGTGAGTGCATCAACGCGTTCCATACCCGGCTTTATAGGATTGCTGTTTTTCACCCTGTTCTGGAACGGTATCACTTCTGTTTTCGTAGCAGTGGCGATGGCCGGACTTTGGGTAAACTTCGTCGGACCACTTCCGGACTGGTTTCCTGCACCCGGCGTCAAAAATGGACAGCCGCTAGTCAACAATGCCCCGATGGGTGTTGGCGAGACTTTATTCCTCTGCCTTTTCTTGCTCCCGTTCGTGGCCATCGGGACTGGCATGGCCATCGCATCCTTGATGGCTCTCTTCGGCCGCGTCAAGGTAGTGATCGATGAGCTCGACTCCTACGTTTCCACCGGAATCGGTTTTCTTTCCTGGAAAAAACACTTCGATGCCAATAGCGTCGAAACCGTTCGATTCACGAGACCCGATTGGGGCGAGTCAGGGAAACAACCGCAAGCCGCCATTGAACTGCTCGGGGACACGCCAATTCAATTCGGATCGATCCTCCCTAATGACCGACGGCAGTGGCTAGGTGCTGTGCTGCAAAAGATATTCTCGGACAGCACACACGACGACTCTCGACCAGCACCCGACGATGCCACCATTCCGATTCCGCATTGGTTGCGTTCAGACCGTTAACGGCACAATCCCGATCGCAAAAACCCTTGACCAAGACCGAACTGCAAACGGTTAGATCCTTCAATCTTCGAGTTCAAGCCAAAGCATGATCCATGCACCATTCCCATGGAAGCTCACGAAGCCATCAAGGCCTCCTACACTATCGAGAAATCCTGAGGGAGCAGAACATCTTGATCACACATCTTTGCATGCTTGCGTCGTCGATAAAACCTTAACTCGACGACTTGCGTGGCCCCTCATTATTTTCCTGGTATCCACCCTCTTCGGTGAAATGACTGCCTCAGGACAAGAGCCAATCGCCGGCAACCATTCTAGGGTAATAACCATAGGTCGTGACACAACCTTTGTAACCGATCCACAGCGAGAAGATGGAACGATCGATTATCCGAAATGGCTGAATCAACACATGGGCGATGGAGCGTCCCCAGAGAACAATGCGATGGTACTGATCTACCAGGCTACAGGGCGACTGGGGCAACCTGATCAAGTCTTCGAGTTGCTCGGCGCACCCGCACTCGAACCTATCGAACAAGTCTTCAAATCATGGAGCCGGCCAAAGTCCAAAGTGTTTCAGGCTGCCGAAATCAAACCATGGAAAGCGAACAGCGATCCGGAATTGAATCAGTGGCTCGAGACAAACAGCAAGGCTATGGAGATCGTCCGCGAGGCCTCGTTCCGAGAGCACTTCTATTCACCCTTGATTTGCGACGATACACAGATCATCTTCAACATCCGGTATCCCCACCTCGACGCGACGCGAGAGATGGCTCATGCATTCGCAATTCGCGCCATGATGCATCTTGGAGAAAACGATATTGCAAACGCCTGGAGGGACCTTCTGGTGACCCATCGACTGGGTCGCCTTTTCGGCAGAGGCTTCTCGCTTATGCACTTACAAGTTGGGTATGACATCGAGAATCTAGCGATGCGCGGAGAGCTTCAAGTACTATCGATGATTCCTTCTTCATCGGATCTTTCACCCTATCGCCGCGATCTGGAAACACTCCCTCAGAGAATGCCATTCGCAGACAAGATCCAGTACGGTGAACGCATGATGCTGCTCGATCTTGTTTCCAAAGTCGCTACGGCGAAGTCTGACATCACGGAAATGACATCGATCGTTACTGACTCCAACGAAGTACGGGACCTGCTTATCGAATTGAGCGAGCACTCCATCGATTGGAATAGGGTCTTACGAGAAATCAATGATGTCATGGATCAATCCGTCGACGCGTTTCAACAACCAGATTATCGTCCGAGATGGTCGCGGTACTCAGTTCAAATGGGATTGAGCAAGGCCGATCTCGAGGAGTCGCTCTTCCAACCACAGAGTATCAAAACACTGGACAGGACTAAGCTCAATGATTTATTGGCTCCTTGGTTGGCCTATTCACTCGTCGTCCTTTACGGAACAGACTCCAGGACCGAGACAGAACAATACACAATCCATTTAAAAGTAACGTTTGCACTTATCGAATGGTATCGCGAGCATGGCTACTACCCGGAATCGCTCAACGCGTTGTACCCGAATTTATTGGATATCGAACCGATGGATCTTTTTGCCGAGGAACCGCTGACCTACAAACGCACCGAAACGGGCTGCTTTTTCTCGAGCGTAGGCAGTGACGGTCCCTACATCAATTCGGAGGACTTGATGGTCACTCTTGGTTACCGCTGATACGCAATTCCGCCCTCTCCATTAGTCTCGATCGGCCTTCCCAGATAGAAAATTAATTATGCATGGACAGAGACCGATGTGCTAAAATCCGAAGTACTATGCGGATGCTTTTTCCCGTCCCACCTTCCGACGGCAGGCCAATGATCTCATCTTCGACTTTGCATCGATGCTCGCTATGGGTTGCTGCCATCATGGTTATGGCTGCCCCTGACGCAATTCATGGTCAAGATTCATCTCCGACGGCCTCCGCCTCACTCATTCAACTAGAATCTCGTCGGGAACTTTTTATCGATAAGTACTTGATTGATTCTCTCGAGGGTCTCTCCCTGAAGTTGCATGAGCCCAAGCCTACGCCGCCGATGACAGAGCCCGCCAACGATATGGAATATGGGACCATCATTCGCGATGGTGACCTATTTCGCATGTACACTCGTGAAGGACGCGGAGCGAAATTTGACGGCGACGATAACGAGGTAACTCGCTACTGCGAAAGCACCGATGGCATCCACTGGACCAATCCAAATCTGGGCTTGGTGGAACTGGATGGGTCCAAAGAGAACAATGTAATTCTTAAAGAAGCCCCTTTCTGCCACAACTTCGCTCCGTTCCTCGATGAGAATCCCACCGCACCGCAGGAGAGCCGTTTCAAAGCACTTGCTGGGACCGTGAAATCCGGATTGTTCGCTTTCCATTCGACCGATGGCATCCACTGGTCAAAACTACGGAACGCCCCGGTCATTCAATACACAAAAGAATACGCGTTCGATTCGCAGAACGTTGCGTTTTGGTCAGCCGACGAAGGGGCCTATGTCTGCTACTTCAGGCATTTTCTCGACGGTAAACTGCGTTCTATCTGCCGAACCACTTCGAAGGACTTCGTGCATTGGACCGAACCCACACCAATGCGACCCAACCTGCCTAATGAGCATCTGTATACATCGCTGGCACACCCCTATTTCAATGCACCCCACATCACCATCTCAACACCGACACGCTTTCATCCGGAGCGCGGTGAATCGACCGACATTCTTTTCATGACGGCTCGCGGCGACCAACCCTTCGATCGGACGTTTCGCCAAGCGTTCCTGCGACCAGGGCTCGATCCAAATCGCTGGGGAAACCGCTCTAATTACGCCGCCTGGCACATTGTTCCGACCGGTCCAACCGAGATGTCGATCTATGTCACTCCGTTTCGTAGATTCACGCTACGACTCGATGGCTTCGCGTCACTCCACGCCGATGCAGACCAAGGCCGGATGACGACCAAACCGTTTACAATGACCGGAGATGAACTTCATTTGAAC
>CAIYZV010000202.1 GCA_903930765.1 uncultured Pirellula sp. | reverse complement strand
GGCGTTACGTTGATCTCTTCATGCGCTTTGAGCGCCACCGTCACTGCCGTTGCAAACTCTCCGGTCGCGAAGAGGAACCAACTCTTGGGAAGCTCCGCGATCGGTTGCGGCAACAGGGTCAAGCAACGCTGGGTCTCCAACCATATTTGCTCGGCGACCCGATCGGCGTCGTCGGTGCTATTTCGAATCGAACGCAGAAGGAGTGGTTCCACCCCTCGGCAAATCGTCAATTCGGTTTCACCGGGGTAAAGATGAATCAATACATCGAGCGTATCGTCAGGCAGATTTTGTTGTCGGAGCAGGCTTAAGGGGCCCAGGTGCCTGGAGCCGACCGCTTGAAGTTTGAATCCAGCCTCGGAACATTGCGTCTGGATGGAACCGAGTTCTTTTTGGCTGAGCGCGAACGCGAGGACTTGAACGCCCACGTTTTCGACTTCCGGGGAACTGGGTTCTTTGGCTCCATCTGTTTTCGTTCCAGCTAATTTGATTCCATCCTTCGACGCGTTTGTCACGTAGTAGTCAATGATCGGAGGTTCTGGAGATTCCCCCAATTGCTGCTCGACTTCGGCAGCGACTAACGCCGCTATCTCAGATCGCTCGGAAGGAGGAAGATTGAGACTGATCAGGTCCAATTCTGGGCGGGAAAGGAGCACAACCAATCGGGATACATGAATACCCTGGGTCGAAAAATGGTTGGCGAGTGCGACGAAAGGAGTATCGGGTGCGGTGTAAGCAATGGCGCCGAAATCCTTCGATTGGATCCGCTTGGATCCAGGAGTGATGACGAAATAGTTGACCGACTCGCGATCCCAGTGCATGAACGCGACGCGACCGCCGCTCGGCTTGGTGAGCGATCGGGGACTTCGAAGGCTTTTAAGGGAATCAATCAGTTTCATTGGGATGCATCCATCAGGGACTCCGACGAAAAGCCGCGGTCCCACGGGTGCCATATTTTAGGGTTCCGTAACGAGGCGGGGATTTGGCGAGCATCGATGGTTACGGTACATCGATACACAGGGGATGGAGACAGGGTTGAAGGATTCTCTCGGAAACCGATCGATTGGACCGAATAGACATCGCTTCGATGGGTCAAAAACGGTTCAATCTCTCGGAATTTTTGGATGTCAACAACACCGTTTTGGAGCAACCAAGCGATCGATTCCAACGCTTCCGGTGTCGCGGCCAAACTGCGCCGCTGCTGGACCATGCGCTGGGCCAGTTGAGCATCGATTCCGGGGACACCCATCAATACCTCAACGGGTGCATCGGTGATATCGACTCGGCCTTCTCGCACGGGTGCTTCGACGATGGTTGTTTCCGACAACCACTTTCCAAGGTAATTTCGAACCTCGCCGCTGTCACTCGAAAAAGGGCTCTTCATCACCTTCTTTGGGGACCTTGCCGATTTTCCACCCGATGGCGACCCGCTCGTGGAGCTATTGCTCTGCGACGCCCCCGCTGACGATGGTCCGGCCGTCGAAGGAATATCCACTGTAACGGCAAACAGGTCCAATGGACTCTGGAGTTGAAATCTCGCGGGCGTATTCCAATCAGGAACAAATTCATTGGCGGTTATGGGTATATCCGAAGGTGGCGGTGCTGGGGAACTCGAAGTCTTGCTCGTGGTGGAATCCTTAAACCGCGTCTCCGAGGAGGCTGTCGTGGGCGCAGTAACTCTCGTGGGAGAGGCACCCTGTGGATTTGTGTTCGCTGGAATGGATCCCCCAGCATTCTGTACAGCTGCCTTCGGTAGGCCGGATGTCGGTGTACCTGTAGTCGGTGTACCTGTAGTCGGTTGCCCCGAGTTTGGTCGAGATGATGGACTGTTCGCGGGTTGGGAACTATTGGCGCTCGGACCGAATTGTCGGTACGCAATAACGAAGTTGGCGAGATCGACCGGCATGATCGACGTTAGTTGTTGATGCAACTGCTGCAAATTCGGCTGATTCAAAGAGATTCGTGGGCTGCCGTCGCGGCGTTCATTCCGTTCGCCTTGGGTCCAGGTTAGGTAGCGTTGAAGTGGTCTCCAGCGGGACTCGGCATTGGTTGCTGGTCTCGTCGTTGGAATCCCGCCTCGCTCGGATCGTGACAAACGCTCCAACAGTTGAACTTCGATTGGATCGAGCCGATAGTTTTGGTTGAGATCGCCACCGAACCATAGGGAACGCATCCGGTCGAGCGATGATTTCTGTTCGCTCTGCAATGCGCTGGATTGAGGCGAGGTAGCTTGCGACGTATTGGTATCGTTGCCGAACGCTTGAGAGCTGTTCGTGGGTGCGGTCCCACCGACTCGTCGTACACCTAGTTCGCTTAGCCACGCGTCCGCGGTTTCCTCATCCATACCTGGCAACGAAAGAAGTACGGTTCGGAAGTGACCTGGACGGGTTCGCTCCCATTGCAGCAACGTCGGGATCGAAAGTTTTGCGGACTCGTTCTCGAGCCCCCACTGCCAAGCAATCGTTTCGTTCTCACCTAGACGGTTGCTTGCAGTGGAGGTGGATACGGATGCGGCGGACATCGATTCGCCTTGTGTTCCTTCCTCGGAAAGAGCGGAGATGAGACCGAAATGCCATGCAGTGTTGCGTGCCCCAGCCGTCGTCGAATTCGTGGCCATCGGGTTGGTATCGCTGGTCAACTCGTCATCGGGACCGGTGATTCGCCTGTAAACCCGCTCCCGATTGCCGGGCAACCGGTTCTTGGATCGACGCGAAAGAGGCTGCTCCAATTGATATGCGGCATACTCGATCCCGCTCAACGCGGACAGTCGAGCTTGGACGAGCTCTTCCTGAAGCCGTGTTAGTCGGTATTCGCTTTCCATCACGAAGGTGTAACGGTAGGCTGCAAGGGAAATGAGCATTACCAAGACAACGATCACCAGCAAGGTGACACCACGCCTTGCGGGACCGACCGGGCGAGTTTGAGAGAAGCGATAACGCTGCGACGATTTCTTCCTTGGTTTGATCATGGAGCAAAGCCTCCCGCGCTTTGGGGCTTTCGTGGCGGCGGCATCCGATTGCCTGTTTCGACGATGATGACGTATTCCTGTACCGAGGAATCCATCAATCGCTCATTCATCGAACTGAGCTGGCTTGCATCGTCGGGATTTAAAACGCTGGTCCGCATGGTGTCGGCTGAATCCGATAGATCTCCGTCAAAGGTCTTGTCGAGCGACTCATCCGATTCGGAGTCAGAGGGGCTCGGTTTTTCGGGTGCTTTAAAGTCAGCTCGGTTTGGAAAATCGAAAGTGACTGCGATCGCGAGTGGAACGCCACCGCGTTCACCGCTGCTCCATTCGGAACTCCACGAATTGCCATCAAAATACTGGAACTCAGCTTGGACCATTCCATACAAACGCGTCTCTTTCAGGGGAGGGATGAACTCCTCATCGGTGTCTGCTGTGCCACGGTAGAGGTCCGCGGAGGAGAGCGTCCGTTCCGACATCGGCCCGCCTGCTGCGGGTGAACCGGATGGAGAGAGCAAGGAACTGTTGCTGCTCGGTGTGCGAGCCACTCGCGCGAGCGACTGCGACGTTAACCATTCGCGCCGCACCAATTCGTATTGGATGTCCTTGGCTTCAACGAGAGCGTTCTGAGAGCGTTTGCTCGAGGTGCGAATAGGTTCCAATCGATATTCGACGTCGATGCCTTCTTCGGGCCAAAGAGACTCTCTCGCTTCCTGCACCGCCAATTCGCCTTCGGATGCGAACAAGGAAACGTTGCGCTCTGCGGCGGCGCTGGTGGCATTGGATTGTTCTGGAGAGGAGACCAAGCGATCGAAGAAGCGAATGGGATCCAACGAGGGGGCGATGGTCGCTATAAATCCTGTTGCGTCACCTTGAAAATTTAGCTGAGGCCCTGACGCTCCTCCACCGAGCGACGATCCATTGCCGACAGCGGGGGCAGCGGGCATCGAGGTTCGCACCAAATGATCCATATCATCGGCGAGCCACGCTCTTGTGGTGCGAAGGACTCGCACACGCTGGGTGAGCTTCCAGCTCCTCTGCTCTGCGTCTTGAAGTGACGCCATTAGGGACCAGCTGAGAAGGAGCAAGACACTCATCAGACTCAGCGCGATCATCAATTCCAACACGCTATACGCCCGCACCGATCGGTAGGGGCCTAACGAAGGCTTTCTCTTCCACCGTGGGGATTTGTATTGCGAGGACCGGATCGGAAGTAGGTCGTTCCCAGCGCAGATCATGGGAAGCCTCGCGAACCGGCGGATGCAGGCGATGCCATTCCATTAGGGTCATTGGTTGCTGGTGTTTGGATTCGAATCCAGCGAGTTAACGAAATCATTGGCTCGCTACTATTGGTCGCCACCGCATTGTTGGTGGCACCGTCGAATAGCTTCACGGTAACACGTACCAACGACGTGGTTCTTTGCGTCGTGGAACTGGGGCTAGGACTAGGAAGGGGTGCTGACTCTGCGAGTTGCGGAGGCTCGGAATCGTTCCAGTCTTTCGAGTCCTCCTGGGCAGTAACAGGCTCGACGGAAATCTGATAGGAACGAGGCGGCGGGCCAGTAAGTTCACCGCTATACTTCGCGGTCGTATCTCCAGCGGTGATACGGGCGATCGATTCGTCGAGGATCGATTGGGCTTGTACCAGCGCTGCGATGCGGGCCTCGGAGCGATTACCGTAGCGTGTGCCGAGACCAATCAGCGATAGGAGTACCATGGCGCTGCCGGCCAAGATCGCCGTCGCTATCATCACCTCCAACAACGAGAACGCTCCGCGGGACTTCGAATCCCGCGCGATCATCGATGGATCTCCAGTTCACCTGTCGCCGAAGAGAAGGAAACCTTCATGCTCTCGTGCGAGGTTTTGTCCCATAGGGTGATTTCAACATCGCGGCTGTGGCCTAGTGAAGTGAGGGGAAGCCACCATTCATGCTCCGCTCCGTCGAGCATGTCGAATCCGGTTTCGGTCGCGTCGACCTCGGCGGCAGAGTTCTCCGAAGATGCGAATTGCCCATACCCGGTGTTCGCATCGCGTGAACCTCCCGATAGAGCGGTCGCATCGTCTCCTTCAAAGGATGAACTGTCGGTGCTCGGAGCATCTTCCCATGTCACATCGGTGATGACGATGTTCTCGGGCAATTGCCATACCTTAGGTGCGACCGCGTTGGTTTGCGTCAGAGGATTCCCGGAGCTCGGCGATAGCGAATTGGGTGTTGTAGGGCTGGGCGCCTCGACGGCATTGGATTCGCCGAAGTTACCGCCAGACGCGTTTAGGTCCGACTCATCGGCCGCAAACGCATCGAGTCCCCCGGAACGAACTTCGCTTTCCCCTTGCCGAAGCTGAATGAAGACCGGAGTCCCAGTCGTCATCGCTTGGTACCGGCTTTCATCGATGGCTTCTCTCAATTTCTGGGTGGCTTGACTCAACCCAGCTCGGCGCAATGGCTTTTGCAGATTTGGCCAAGCGATCGCGAGAATGCCGACCATCACCACCAGCACGATCATCATCTCCAGGAGCGAGAAGCCCTGCCGAGAACCAAACATCGATGGCTGAGCGAATCCGATGGAGGAGCAGTCCCTTCGGTGCAAGCGATGGTTACTCATTTTCTTTTCGGATCTCAATTCTGATCTCCTTGTGGTCTGGTGTTTCTCGCGAGGAACGAGCGTAGTGTTGTCGCGATTAGCGTTTCTTTTTGCTTGAACCAGTCTCATCGGAACCTTCCTCAGAGCTTGCTTGGTTGCTGATGTCATCGGCCGTTCCAGGCTGACGGTCGGGACCGTGTGAGAAGATGCGAGGGAAATCCGAACCGCTTCCCGACTTTCCATCCGAGGATTCATCGACTTCGTATTCGTATTGGAAATCTCCGCCCCATGGATCCTTTGGCAATTTGCCACCTTCGATGTAAGGGCCATCCCAGTTCTTCGCAAGGGCTTCGTCCTCGGGGGCGGTAACCAGCACTTCGAGGCCTTCTTCGGTCAACGGAAAGGACTTCATATCGACGGCGTACATCTTCAAAGCGGATGCCAGGTTACCGATTTGGACTTGGGCTGTCCTGGCATCGGCTTTCTTTTGGGTACCCAAAAGTCTAGGGCCGATCATCGCGATCAATCCGACCAGAATGATCAAGACGATCATCAGTTCCAAAAGGGTGAGGCCGCTGCGGCGAATCGAATTTGAATTGCGTTTCATGGGTACCAGATCCTGTTTAAAAGTATGTTTGGATTCGTTAGGGATTAGCCGACGGAGGAGTTCATATCGAAAACCGGCAGCAACACGCCGACGATTACAAAGAGGACCATGCCTCCGATAAAAATCAACATCATGGGTTCGATCATGCGAACCATAACTTCCAGTTTGCGTTCGATACGCCCATCGATCCGATCGGCGATTTTGACGAGGACTTCATCCAAGGTGTTGGATTCTTCGGCGACGCGGATCATGGCCATGACTTGCGGCGGAATGAGACCACTCGCCGCAAGCGGTTTCGAGAGGGAATCGCCTGCAGTGACGTTCTCGGCGGATTTCATCATCGCTTCCGCCAGGAGGATGTTTCCGGTGGATTCACTGCTGATTCTCAAGGATCGCAGCAATGGGACTCCGTTTTTGAGCATGGTACCCAGCACGCGGCACGCTCGGGAAACAGCCGCATCGTGGAAGATTGCTCCAGCAATAGGGGTCTTTAATTTCACCTGATCGACGATTCGACGGCCGGTCGCAGATTTCATCCATCGAACCAAGGCTACCGTAAGGCCTGCGACCCCGAGGATCACGAAGAGTCCATAATTCATGAGCGTATGGCTAGCGCCGAGCAGGATGACGGTAATGAGCGGCAAGCCCGAACCGGTCTGTTCCAAACGATCGAAGAACGGTTGGAATTTCGGCACGAGGAACACAACCATCGCTGCGACGATCACGGTGCCAGCGACGCCTAGGATGATAGGGTAGGTCAGGGCCCCGATGATCTTGCTCCGCATTTCATCTTGCTTGCGGAGAAAATTGGCGGTTCTTTGAAGGGCTTCCTCCAGAAACGCACCTTCTTGACCTGCTCGAATCATGCTCAAGGTGAGTTCGGAGAAGATACCGGGTTCCTTTGCCATCGCCGAGTCGAGGCTATCCCCTTGCGAGACCGATTCATGGATCCGAAGGCATGCTTCACTGAGGCGTGGGTTTTCCGTGGCATCGGCGAGGATCCTAAGCGACTCCAGCATCGGCACGCCATTGGTCAGCAAGTCGGCTAACTGGGCGCACAGGTCAGCGGTCTGCTCTTTGGTGATCCGGACAGGAAGGGAGATCTTTGTCCATGCTGGACGGGACGCTTGGGGATCGACCAAGGTCATTGGGAACATCGATTGCGCGCGGAGCTTCTGCATCGCTTCAGCGCGGCTCGAAGCTGCGATGACGCCGGAGCGTCGTTCGCCCGTCAGCGATTTTGCGGTGTACGCAAAGTCGGTCATGATCGCTCGCTCTGGCTAAAGGTTCGCTGAGCCCTATCGATGGTTCTCATGGACACGATGTCGCTGGGTTCCGGGGTGCTAGTCTGCTTTCGTGACACGCAGTACCTCATCCACCGTGGTGATGCCTCGGAGCGTTTTATTCCATCCGTCCGTCCGGAGCGTTTCCATTCCATTGCGTATCGCCGCTTGCTTGATCACGTCCGACGTGCCGGCTTGGGTGATCAAATGGCGAATCTCTTCGTTGGTGACGAGCAATTCATAAATCCCCATTCGCCCGCGGTATCCTGTGCGTCGACAGCACTCGCACCCGACGGGTCGGTAGAGGATCAATTCAGGATCGGTTCGGGCTTCCAACGGAAAATCGTCAGGCATTTCTTCTTGGGTGGGGTGATAAGGCTCTTTGCATTCCTCGCACAGGACACGGACCAGACGTTGGGCCATAACTCCTTCGACGGTGCTCGCCACCAAAAACGGCTCGACCCCCATGTCCCCTAAACGCATGAACGCACCCGCCGAATCATTGGTGTGCAGCGTACTGAACACCATGTGCCCCGTAAGTGAGGCTTGAGTGGCATTTTCCGCTGTCTCGAGATCCCGAATTTCACCTACCAGAATCACATCGGGGTCGTGACGCAGGATGGCTCGAAGGCAGGCTGCAAAGGTAAGACCAACCTTGGAGTGGACTTGGATCTGATTAATCCCTTCCAGCTGGTACTCGATCGGATCTTCGGTGGTGACAATTTTGATGTCTTCCGACTTGATTTCGCTCAGAGCGCTGTACAAGGTCGTTGTTTTTCCCGAACCGGTGGGGCCTGTGACCAGGACAATTCCGTGGGGGAGCCGGATTAGCTTTTGGAACTGGTCGTACACGGCATCCGGCATGCCGATCCCCTTCAAGGAGAATTTGAGATTCGATTTATCGAGAACCCGCATCACCACGCTCTCACCGTGAAGCATGGGGATCACCGAGACACGAACATCGATTTCTCGGCCGGCGACGCGGAGTTTAATCCGACCGTCTTGAGGCACTCGCTTTTCGGCGATATTCATTTTGGCCATGATCTTCAGACGGCTGATGATCGCAGCGCGAAACTGATTCATCTCGGACGGAGTCGGCTGTCGTTGCAAGACCCCGTCGATCCGGTGACGGATTTTCAAGCCGGCTTCTTGCGATTCGATGTGGATATCGCTCGCCCGAGCCTCGATGGCTTCGCTGAGAATCTCATTGACCAATCGAACGACCGACGCCTGCTGGGCTTCTTCCGCATCCTCGAGGCTGTCAGGGTCGATTCCCTCGAGCATTTCAACATCGCCAGCTTGCTGCCGCTGCAGAGCGATCAATCCATCGATGGTTTCCGAGCCGACGCCGAGATGCCGCTTGATCAGACGCTGGATCGTTTCCGCCGTTGCCATCACAGGACGAACCTCGACCTCGAGCGCCGACGCAACCGAGTCGATGGCTGCAAAGTCGAACGGATTGCTCACGGCCAATCGCAGCCAACCATCCCCTCGCTCGATCGGGAAAACGGTATGCCGGTGTATCAGTTTCGCGGGGAATCCCTCCAGCGAATCGCCGGAGAGCTCCAACTCGTCCGACTCAAGCCAATCGAGTTTCATCGATCGGGCGCTGGTCGCTAGTAATTCTTGCGTGTTGTTAAAACTCCAGCGTTCTACGAGCTGCTCAATGGTCGACCCTCCGTTCAAGCAATCCGCGAGTTCGCGAAGCTTGACCGAATCCAGCAACGGTTGCATTCCATTGGGATTGGAAATCATGGGGTTCTATCCTTTGAAGGCAGAAAGGTTCGCTCCGCGAACTTTGGGGGTGGGGTGGTTGGCAGGTGGGGTGGGGGAGGGACGAAGTGACAGAGTGTCGAACGCGGTATCGAACTCGACCCTGCATCTTGGTGCCTTGGAGTTGAGCGCGTGCAAAATGCCTGCTCTCTACTTCGAAGGGACCCAAATGCGAGCGACCATCGAACCGGCTTGAAAAAAACCGTCATTTCTAAATGAAAGTATCGTTGAATCATAGCAACAGGTCAAGGTTACGCTGTCCGCGCACCGGTTCTGTATCAGTAAAACTTGTCGAAGCGGGGGTGTTTGGTACCCGATTGAGGGGCAAATTCAGGTAGGTTAAGCATTTGCCTTTTGGCGAGTTTTCAAGATAGCGGTATGAATTCCGCCTTTGAGCGAGACGCTAGATATGCCTGGGGATCCTTGTTCACAAAGGACATCGCAACGAAGGGGTGCATCGCGATCGTGCTCGAAGCCGCATGGGGTAGCTGTCAGTTGTTGCCCCCACTGGGATGAACCCAGTGGAAGGCGAAGTGGCCAGTGGAAGGCGAAGTGGATCGCGAGGTTGATGAATCGCATCATCGCATTTTCCCGCATCGCAATGTTCGGCCTCCACTGGCCTTGTGCCAGTGGAGCCACGACTGGAAGCTACCAAGGCTCCACCCCCCCCACCTAGTTCGTTGGGGCTTTGCCCCAACGCGAAAGCAAAGGAAGGGGGGAAGGACATGGGGTAGCTGTCAATTGTTGCCCCCACTGGGATGAACCCAGTGGAAGGCGAAATGGCCAGTGGAAGGCGAAGTGGCCAGTGGAAGGCGAAGTGGATCGCGAGGTTGGCGATTTAGCCGGAATGGTTGTAGTGCCATAGTGGCTCCGGTAGACTCAATTCCTGCTTACCGTTTCGTTCCCGTAAATACAGCTGTGCTCAAATCGAAGTATTCGAAGTATGGAGCGTGGACAAACTCAGAATCGCAGTGGCTCGAAGGGCAGGTGAAGAGAGTGATGGTTTCATCCTTCAAGATCGCTGATGCCCGCATTTGTTGGCTCCTGAAATTGCTACTTGGTCTCTGCCTGACGCTTTCGATCACGGGCTGCAATCGCGATCACTCAACAACCAACGTATTTCGCGCCGAAGACAACCTCAGTTCATCTGCAGTCTCAGAGCTTCCTCTTGTTTTCCGCCTTGGCAAGCCGATCAGCGATCATGAGGCCGACCCCGATGGATGGATCGAGTTTGCATCATGGGTCGATGAGGAATGCATTGTTTATTTGTCACGAGGCAATGTGACGTGTATCTCGACCAAGGACAGGCGCGTTCAATGGGTTGTTCGTGATGTCGGAAAAATCCAAGACTGGAGTGTTTCTCGAGGAGCGAAACGATTGGCGATTCTAACCGATAACTTCGTGACCTCGGTCATCGATTGCAGTAGTGGCAAGGCTCTTTTTACGGTGGATAGCAACCATCTGGCAACGGTTCTCGGGCTAGAACATGTGACGCCGACTCGTGTTGCGATTTCGCCAACGGATGGCAGACTATTTGTCTGTTCCTTTTCTCAGCACTATGGTCGCAATGGATATATTCTCGACCCCTCATGCACAAAACTGTTGTCTACATTCGCCGTCGACGCTGCACCGAGAAAACTATCGGTTTCGCCAAGCGGACGCCGCCTGGCTGTTGTCGCTGCCGAAGATGTGTTGTGCGTCACCGACCTCATCGAAGATCGTGAGGTCTTTTTTCAAGGGACTAGAGTCCGAGAGAACTCGGGTTCACGCACTCGCTCGATCGACTCTCCGTTCTTCAGTCACCTCCGCGATAACGACGGTGAGGAGTTGGTCTACTCGTTGGACAACAGTTGGGGCACGGGTGAGGTTTTCATCCACAACGTCGCCACGAAGAAGGTCCATTCGTTTGACGGAAAAAACGGGCATATTGAGTTGGATGTCTCGTTTGCGAGTCGTCGACTTGTGCTCACGGGTACATCGACCGATTTAACCGTACTCGATTTTGACGGCAACATGATCGCCGAAAGAAAGAAAGCCGCAATGAATCGAATCACCTCAGTGGAGTTTTCCCCTTCGGAGGATCGCATCCTTATCGGCAGTTGGGACAACACACTTGCGGTATTTTCCATGCGTCAGGGTGGTCAGTAAACGTGAGTTGCGGATGGGGTGCGGGTTCCAGCGTCCCGGTGCCACTTGCTTACACGCGTGGCTCGGATTTTGCTATTGGCTACTTGCCGTAGAGGAGCTTGAGTGCCTTCTCAAGGTTCTTTGAATTGGTCGACTCCAACCGTAAAACTTGGATGCGCCGGGACGGGGCGACCTCGGATTGCCGATCGAGACTCGCGATGAACGTTTTCACCTCGTCGGTCAAATCGGTCGGTCCTCGCAGAACAAGAGAGTTCGATGAGTCATCGATCGAGAGCGATAGCAGAGGCGCGGATGCTTGAGCATTGATCTGTTGCAATATACTAGCGACATCCGTCGAGACACCTTCTGGAATATCGAGTGGATCGCGGCCGGCACCACTGGAGAGCTGGGATTTGTAGACTTCCTTGCAAATATCGGAAACATTTTTGGCACTTGCGTTTTGCAACGGCACCAGGATCGGTGTGATCCGTTGCAAGCGGTCGATCAAATCCTTCGAATCGAACACGCCGAGCAATTCTTCGATGACACGACGGTCGGGACGGTTGCCTCCGATGACCAGAGCATTGATCCGCGTATCGGCCACGATCTTTAGCCGTTGTATGGTATCGGCAAGCGCCGTGCGACTTCCCCGCTCCGATGTCCGAAATAGATCCGCGAGAAGCTCCGCGAGCTGCTTGGCATCGGCATGCCTCAGGATATAGACCGAGTAGTTTCCTGCCGTGGCATAGGGTTCCATGACGGGATTGAGAAGGGTTGCCAGCAATTGCTCGAGTCGGCCGACAGCGTCGGGATCGTCCGATGCGAGCGTCCACTGGCTATCACCGGTCACGATGACAACTGGTGGTTGTGGGACCATGGCGATTGGGGGCTCGGGATTCGCAGAGGATGCATTGGATGGGTCTTGAAAGCTCGGCGAAAGAGACACCACCAACTTACCACCAACTCCATTGGGTGCAGGCTCAGGGATCAGTCCTGTGTCGTTCGAAGGAGTTGGCTGTTCGGGTGGCCGTTGATTGATCTCCTTGGGGTTGATCACTTGGATCGGGTTGCTGCGGATCAGTGGCCATAGCCGCTCGACTTCATCGAGCAACGCTTTCGGATTGCGA
Organism: uncultured Pirellula sp.; assembly: GCA_903930765.1. GTDB lineage: Bacteria > Planctomycetota > Planctomycetia > Pirellulales > Pirellulaceae > JBKCUI01. Next base: position 9,212 of record CAIYZV010000202.1, on the reverse strand, counting down.
TGGATCGGAACGAAACGAAGTCGCGACTGACCATTAGAAAACGGATTTACCTGATCCGGCTTGTTCGGCGTGTTTTCTCCCATTTGACCGATCAGTTTCCGAACGCTTTCTATCTGTTCCCTCGTACCGCGCACCCAAACCTGCTGCTGGTTGGTGTCGGTGGTGATGTTCGGCATGGAGATCATAGGCTCGTCGGAAAAAAGTGCTTCAGCAGCGATCCTGATCGAGTTTGGATCCGCGTTTTCAAGCTGAAACACCTCCAAATCGCGTTTTGGTGGAGTGATCTTTTGCAACGCCTCGGAAACCAAGGCCATTTGTTTAGCATCCCCGGTGACAAACAACTGCTGGTTGAACTGGTCGAATTTAACTTCCGCGGGCATCGTGGAATCTTTGAAGAGACTCTCAAGCGAAGTTGCGACCGATTTGCCGTCGACCCCTTTGAGAGAGAAGATCTCTAGCCGTCGCGCGTTATCGCGCGATTCGGGAGTGTCCATTTGCGAGATCATCTGCTCCAGATTGGAAAGATCCTGTTTACTCCCAACTGCGAAGACACTCTTAGCCTCTCGGTTGAAAGTGATGCCAGCAGTGGAGCGGGCGCCTAAGGCTGTGGTCAACGATTTCGCGAGAGTCTCAGGATTTGCGTATTGCAGCGGAAACGCTTTGAACGAAGGTAGCTTTCCAGGTTGCTGGTTCACATCTTGAACGACCTTAGTGATCGCCTCGTGATCGAGTTCGGTTCCCGTGACGAAGATTCCTCCGTTGGTGGAGTCCGCGCCGATTTTGGCTTTCGGGAAACTTTCGGTCAAAGCCCTCGCGAGCGCCGTGGGTTCCGCCGAGTTGAGAGGATAGTACTTCGATGTTTTTCCGCTACCGTCTCCTTGATCGATCGCTTTCACGACTCCTGAGATCCGTTCCATGTCGCTGGTTGGAGCGGTAACGATCAAGCTGTTTGTCGCGACATCGGCCACGACGTTGATCTTCGTGGATGAGGCGGCGAGCGCTGTCCGCAATGTCGTTGCGTCAGCCTTGCCGATCGGGAATACCTTGGTCTCAATGCCTTCGGCACCTCGATCGTAACCGGAAATGATTTCCTGGATTCTTACGTGTTGTTCTTTCGTCGCCGTCGCTACCAAGATCCCGTCTTCGCGGCCGCCATAGAAGGAGCCTTGGGGCATCAAGGTAACGAGTACCGTTGCCAGCCCATAGGCGCTCCCTTGCTTGAGTCGATAAACCTGAGTTTCCAACATTTCTTGGCGGGGGACGTCGTAGGTTGCGATCAATTCACGGATTTTGTCATGATCACTTTTGCGTGCGGTTGCACCGATGGTCCGAGACGTGGGATCTTGGACAATCGTTGCCCGAGGCAGCAACGTGGTGAGCAGTGCGTAGGCGCCCGCTGGTGTTCCGTGGGTCAACGGATAGACAACGGAGGTGATCGGTTCCGGGATCGGAAGTTGTTTTTGTACTTCGTCAAGCTTTGTTGCTACGAGGTCCAATTCTTCGGGGGTGCCGATGGCCAAAATCGTCTGGCTGCGATTGCTGGATTCAAGCCGGATTTGGGAGGGGAGTGTGGATTGCAAAGTGTTGACGAGGGCCGTTAGATCCTCCCGTTCCGATGCGACCTTGAACACTCGCACCGTTCGCTCCGCGGCATTGGGACCGCTTCCCATCATTTCCACAACCTTAGCGATTTGCTTTTGCTGTTCTTGCTCCGCGACCACCACGATTTGGCCAGTCGTAGGATCGGAGGTGATGTCGGCATAGGGGAATAAAGCCTTGAGCGACGTTTGCACCACCACGGCTTGGGTAGGCTTCACCAGATACGTCGCTGGCTCCCGAGGTATGTCGTACGATTTCAAAAACTCCGCAATCCGTTCATGTTCGCCCATCTTTGCGGTTGCCGAGATCGTGCGGGTTGCGAGATCCTGCACGATGGTGGCTTTGGGAAGCATTGTTTGAAGGACGGTGACAGCGCCGAGGGTGCTGCCATGTCGCAATGGATAGACCCGAGTTGCGGAGAGGTCCGGTTCTGGAATCTGTTGTTGAAGTTCTTCGATCTTCTGAGTGACCTGTTCTAGTTCGATCGCCGTTCCGATCGCGAGGATCGTGTTGTTGGCGGTGTTGGGTTCCAATCGGATTTGGGATGGCAGGACGGCTTGCAATCCGCTCATCATGCTGGTCAAGTCGACGCGTTCCGGATTCAATCGAAAGACTCGTACCGTCCGGTCTGCGGCATTGGAGCCCGTTGAAAGCATTTCAATCACTTCAGCGATCTTGGCTTGCTGTTCGGCCGACGCGACCACGATGATCTGCCCGGTGGTGGCGATACCTGCGACAGACGCGGTAGGGAACAGCGTTAGAAGCGAAGTTTGCACCGCAACGGCTTGTGCCGGCTTGACCAAATAGGTCGCTGGCACTTTCGCGCTTTGCGCGGTCTTGCTGATCTGTTCCAGGGCCTGTGCGATTCGAGTGTGCTGCTCTTCATTGGCCCAAGCGGTTACCGTGCGCGAGGTTGCATCGGTGCTGAGGATGGCTTGAGGGGCAATCTGCCCCAGGATCGTCGCCAACGTCAGCATATCTCCCGCGGGAACGGCATAGGTTTTTACCGTTTGAGGATTCCCGTCGGGCGCTGCAACCAGACGCTCCATCGCTTGATGGAGTTTCTCCAATTCTTCAACGGTACCCGAGGCGATGATCTTGTTCGCAGTTACATCTGCAGCCAGTTCCATATCGGGCCATAGCTTTTGCAGGACTGGCAACAGGTAGGTGGCTTGGACTTTCTTGGTGTCATAGCTACGAAGTTCTTTGGTCCCGCTGTTGGATTTCGGCCGATCCATTTGCTCGATCGTCGCCTTCGCGGTCGCTTGGGCATCGATCGTTCCTGTCGCGACCACTTGCTTGAGCTTGTCATCGGCTAACACGACGGTTCCGACCAAAAGTTGATCGAGGATCGTTTTGATCTGGGTCGGAGTAGCGTGTTGAACAGGATAGACGACCACAACTTTTTGTTGGTCCGTACTCGCGTTTTCGTCGAGCGCCGTTACCAATGCCTTGATCTCCTCGTGCGTTTTTGCATCGGCGGAAACTAGGAGCCGGTTTTTGGTGGCATCGACATTGACGCGGGCTTTGGTCAGCAACGGGGTCAACGCGGTACTGAGGGCGGTAGCGGTCATTCCCGTGACGGAATACGACTCGAGAGTTGCTTGTGGTTTCTTAGGAAGCTCAGCAACGACAGCTGTTAGGCGTTCAGAAAGTTTTTGTTGAATGGCTTCTTCGGCGATAACCGTCAGGGCTGCACCCTCGATATCCGCAGTTACTTTGGCGTCGGGGAATTCGGTGGTCAGCAGCTGCACGACGATGGCTGAGTCCATGACGTCGATCGGATAGATCTTTGGGATGGCTTTGGTTGGCGATGGGCCGGGTTGGTCGAGGCTTTCGAGGAACGTTGAAAACTGAGAATGCTGTTCAGGAGTTCCCCAGACCATGATCTCTTGCTTATTCGTTCCATCGACGAGTTTCATCGAGCTCAAGTCTGCGGGAAGTTCCGACGTAAGCAATGTGCGTCGCGCTTGTTGGTTCTTTGAGAGGACGTAGACCTTGAGTTGTCGGTCGCTGGTCTTCGGCAACAAAGAAAGCAGAGGCGTTAGTGTTGCTTCGACGCTTGCCAAATCCCCAGGGGTGGCCAAGAGCATGAGTTGCTTACCGTCGGCGCTGAGCCAAGTGTTTGCCTCGGGGACCATCTTTTGGACGGTAGCGAGCCACTTCGCGTCTGCGACGCGATCGAGCGGGAATGCCTTCAACTGGATGGTTTTGTTGGCTTGAGAGCGTTTCCAAAGCTCGAAGATTTCCGTGGCGAGTTGCAGGTCCTTTTCGCTGCCTCGCACGATCAAGCTGCCTGCGCGACTGTTGGCGCCGACTTGTGCTTTGGGGAGAAACGCCTTCATCGCCGTTTCTGCGATGGTCGCCATGGCTGGTTCAATCTCAAACACTTTCATCGATTGTGAATCGACCACAGGCGTAATATCGAGTCCCGCGAGACCGGCTTTGACCAGTTTTTGGTCCGAAGCAGATGCAGAAACCAGCACACGGTCTTGGGAGACCATGACCAGAGCGTTAGGAGCGATGCTGAGTATTTGCTTCCGTAAGTCTTCAGGAACCGTTTTTCCCGCTTGGTAGGCGACCGTCTCATTGCCTGGAAGGGATGCCGTATTGGCGATCATTTGATCGATCGCAGTTTTGATCGCAGTATGTTGATCCGGAATCACAAAGGCGCTGAGGACACCCGTTTTCGGATCGACGGTAATTTGATCGCTGGGAATAAGGGTTTGAATCGTTTTTAGGACGCTCGCAGCGTCCAATGTTCCAAGAGAGTACGACGTGAAAACGGGTCTGGGTGGTGGTGGAGGTGGTTCTGGTTTAGGGGGCGATTTCGGTATCGCGACCGAAGCGATCAATTCATTGATGGTTTGCATCTTGCCCGCGTTTTCAACCACCAGCAACTGCGATCCTTGGGCGAGAGGTATCGCGCGGCCGTAGCTGCTCAGGTAAGGCTTTACTTCAATGAGGACATTGTCGATAGGTCTTCCACCGAGTGGGAACACAACCGATACCAGCTCGAACCGTCCACGATTGACGAGATCTTCCGTTTTGACGCGAGGGATCAACTCGAGCGGGATGGTGTCGCTCAATTCCATCACGACCAGCATCTTTTCTCGGCGGACGAGCGCAAAATTGCGAGTCATCAAAACGCTGTTGAGCAGATCGATCCCTTCGGCGGGGGAGTATGTGCGCGTGTCGCTGTAGGTGAAGACGCCGGGTGGGGTACGATCCATGACCAGCGTAAGGTCTTGTTGATCGGCGAACCAATGCAGCACATCGTCCCACTTCATCTCTCGGAACTGGAACATCAGTTTTTTAGACGGGGTGAGTGCGGCGAACTGCGCTTTTTGCTCATCCGTCAGTGTTGCCAGGATCTTGGATTCGTATTCCTTGCGAACGGCTTCTTTGGCAGCGGGTTCTTTTGCTGCGACCAGGGCCTCGGCGCGGCTTTGAAGTAATTTTTGGATTTCGGTGCGTTGGGGGTCGGTCAAGCTGACCCGTTCGGCCACCTCCGGGTGAATCAGGCGGGCGATATCGGACGATTGCGCCAGCGCAATCGTTCCCGATGCGAGAAGCAAGCCCACAAAAATGCAGGGTATTTGAAGGGAGCGAACGTTCATTCGGCAAACCATCGAACGAGTTTTGAGGGCGGCTGGAGGGTGAAATAGCCGCGTGAGGCGGGATAGGCGTACCTCCCACTATAGTCAAAACCGACGAAAATGGCATCTTGAAGAATGGTCAACTCGAAGAAGGGGTGGCCCCAATCACTTCGAGAAAACCTAATTAGTTCGAAAAAAACCACCTTACCTTGAGAAAACCGTGCGCCAGTCCAATTCCATGTTGGCAACGGTCCAGCCGCGCCGCGGGGCTTCTTGGAAGGCCTCTACCAGTTTTCCCGTGCTTTTAGGGGTGGAATCGTACGCGTACTCGCGCTCGCCGTCGGTGTGGTGGACGATCAAGCCGAAACTCGGTTTGGGGTTGCCGATCGTCGTGTACTGAAGCATGGCATGGTCACCATCGCTATTCCCAAAGCAAGCGATGGGGCGGCGGCCCAGGAATTGGTGAATGGCAACAGGCTTTCCTTCCTTATCGTCGACGAACACGTGATCCAAGGTTTTCACCAATACGGGGATTCCGTCCCGAAGCTCAAACGAGGTCCTCGCCGTTGAGCCGATGACTTGTTCGGGCGGGATTCCGTAAACCCTTTCGGAAAAAACACGCATGAAGTCTGCGCCACCCCCGGAAACGATGTAGGTTTTGAAACCTTTGGCTTTGAGCAGCGCCAATACTTCCTGCATCGGTTGGTACGTGAGTTGGTCGTAGCGCACGTTGTATTTGGGATGCTTGGCCGTCGCCATCCATCTGGAAACACTCGCAGAGAATTCTTCCGTCGTCATGCCCGTGTGCGTCATTGCCATCAGTTGGAATAGTCCATCATGGTGCTTGCCTGCGAGCAGTTTCTCGAAATCCCCACTGAGGGCCGCTTGGACCATCGGGTCCTCTGCCAAGTTCGAATCCGCCGCGGCTTTGGATCGGACGACGTCGACAGCGTATGCCAATTGAAAAGGCATTGGGTTCTCGGGCCAGAGGGTTCCATCGTTATCGAAAACGGCGATGCGGGATGCTGGATCCACATAGTCTTTGGAGCCCGGCGAAGTGACGCGCGAAACGAATCCCAAGATCGATTGTTTTGCAGTCCCTTCGTTCCACGATGGAAGTGGGTCGTACTGCTGGGCACTTGCAGTATTGGGTGATGCCATCCATGCAAGAACACAAGCACATAGAAACGAGAAATAGCATGGTTGCGATAGTCGAGGTTTCATAACCGTCTTCCCAGTTCGATTTTCGGGATGTGTCAAATGTTTTGGTATGAAAAAAAAGAGCGATGCTTATGGTACCACAAGCATCGTTCCTAGAAAGATTTTCACGCAGGACCCGCGGCTAGCGCCTTGCGGCTCACGGTATTGCAGGACCCGCGGCTAACGCCTCGCGGCTCACAATTAGTTGCCGCTTCCTTTTTGGGACGTGACCGCTTCCATCACGCGTTCCAAGTTGAAGCTGCCTGGTTTCTGCCGAGGTGGGAACTCGCGGAAGCTTTGTAGCCATTGGCCGACGTAGGCACCCGCGGGAGCGATCATGAACATGTGCTCGAGGTACCAGCGTTGGTAATCCATGCCGATATCTTGCGCGAGTTCAAACGGATCCATACGGAGGTTGACCAAGGTCGGAGCGCGGAGCACTTCGAATGGCTCTTGCCAAACGTGCATGCCGTGCGCGTTTTGCTTCAAGAAGGTAGCCTTCCAGTTGCCGTAGCGAAGGGCTGCGACACTGCCGTCATCGGTCCAGTAAATGAACTCTTTGCGAGGCCATTCAGCTTCGCCCTTGAGAGCGGGGATCAGGTTGTAACCGTCCAGGTGGACTTTGTAGTTCCGATCGCCAATTTGGCGACCTTTGAGCAGATCTTCTTTGACGGTTGTGTCACCGGCAGCAGCGAGCAACGTGGAGAGCATATCTTCGTGAGCACCGATGTCATTGATGACTGTGCCTGGCTTGATCACTCCTGGCCATTTGATTGCACATGGCACTCGGTAGCCACCTTCCCACTGGGTGTTCTTTTCACCGCGGAACATGGTGGTACCTCCATCGGGCCATGTGAAGGCTTCGGCACCGTTGTCGGTCGAGTACATGACGATGGTGTTTTCTTCGAGTCCGAGCTCCTTGAGTTTGCCGAGAATCTCTCCGATCTGACGGTCGTGTTCTACCATACCATCTGCATAAATCCCCAAACCGGTCTTGCCCGCTACGCCTTCCTTGAGGTGGGTGAAGATGTGCATCTTCGTCGAGTTCCACCAAAGGAAGAACGGCTTGTCAGCTTTCTTGGATCGCTCCATGAAATCGACTGCCATCGAGTTCACTTCTTCGTCGAAGGTTTCCATCCGCTTCTTGGTGAGTGGACCGGTGTCTTGGATGCGGCCGTCGGCATAGCTGTGGATCACACCTCGAGGTCCAAACTTCTTTTTGAACTCCGGGTTCTTTGGATAATCGGGGTTCTCTGGCTCTTCTTCCGCGTTCAGGTGATAGAGGTTCCCGAAGAACTCGTCAAAGCCGTGAGCGGTGGGGAGCATGTCGTCGCGATCCCCAAGGTGGTTCTTGCCGAATTGACCGGTCATGTATCCACGTGCTTTGAGCAACGTAGCGATCGTCGGGTCTTCTTTCTTCATCCCCTCGGGTGCACCGGGCAGTCCAACCTTGGTCAGTCCCGTTCGGATCGGTGACTGTCCGGTGATGAACGCTGCGCGGCCTGCCGTGCAACTTTGTTGACCGTACCAGTCGGTAAAGAGAGCGCCTTCCTTTGCAATTCGGTCGATGTTCGGGGTTTTGTAACCCATCATCCCTTGGTTGTAGGCACTGACATTGAACTGCCCAATGTCGTCACCCCAAATCACCAAAATATTTGGCTTCTTCTGCTGCGCGTGTGCGTTGCTCAGCAACGACATGGCGACAACCGCCATAAAACAGATCACTCCTGGGATCCGCCAATTTCTGGTCATGGAAACTCCTTTGAAAACGATGATGGTTTTCCGAAACGTGAAAATGTGACGCTAACCACGCCACGATGTCGAGATTCTAAGCATTTCCAGCCATAAAGCTAATGCATTCTAATTATTAATTTGATAACATAAATGCATGGACATTTCCCTTCGTAGCCTAAGGCATGTGTTGATGCTCGCCCGAACCCGTCATTTTGGTCGGGCGGCGGAGGAACTTGGGATTTCGCAACCTGCGTTAACTCGCAGCATCCAAAGTTTGGAAAGCGAATTGGGGGTGGTTCTTTTCGACAGGCAAGGCCGAGACGGCATCAAGCCGACCGCGTTTGGCAAAATGATCTGCGAGAAGGGGCAAGGGATCCTGCTGGACTCGGAGGAGTTATGGCGGGAGATTGAGTTGGTCCAAGGTCTCGAAACGGGAGAATTGTCAATCAGTTGCGGGCTTTATCCCGCGGAGCTATCGGCCGCAAATGCCATCGGTCGACTGATGGCCAAGCACAGCAAGCTTCGCTGCCGATTCCGGATCACCGACTGGAGACAAGCGACCACCGACGTATTGAGTCGGCACGCGGATGTGGCCGTTGCGGAGATCAGCGAAGCAGAAAAAATTGCGGAGCTTCAAGTCGAACTCGCGGCAACGCACCCCATGGTTTACTTCTGCAGGCCTGGGCATCCAATCTTGAAGAAGAAGGGTCTCACTCTCGTCGATCTCATGGAGTATCCCTGGATCGCAACGCGTGCGCCCCACCGGATCTTGAGCGTCTTTCCCAAGTTCTTGAATCGATCGGGCGTGGTCGACCCGGACAACGGGGATTTTGTCCCTGCCGTGGTCGTCGATGATTTAACCAGCGCAAAAAAAGCCGTCTCCATGTGCGACGGAATTGGCGCTGCTCCGATCGGTCTATTGAGGGCGGACATCGACCGAGGGGAGCTTTGCCAAGTCCCCTTTGAGCCACCGTGGCTTAAGCTCCGATATGGCTTTATCTACCTAAAGAATCGAAGTCTCTCGCCATCGGCTAAGGCCTTCATCGATGAAGTTCGCAGCCTTGAGGAGAAGCTCAATTC
>CAIYZV010000201.1 GCA_903930765.1 uncultured Pirellula sp. | reverse complement strand
TCCTCGAATACAAAAACCGCCCAAACGTGATACCACTTCGTGGAACCGTCGGGCAAACCGCGCCGGATCTCCTCAAAATCACTTTTCCAAGACTCGCCAATCCACTGGGCAAAGGGAAAAGAAAAACCGCGCTTTGGCTGATTCCTTACCCAATCAGGAATCTCCGGGACCGCTTCGACCAGCAGATCCTTATTCGGACTGATCCGAATTTCTGGTGCGATCGTGGCAAGGGTATGAAAGAGCTGCCGGTCCACGAAGGGCACGCGCAGTTCCAATCCATGCGCCATGCTCATCACATCGGAATCTCGCAGCAACTGATTCAACATGTAACGGGTGAGCTCGAAATAGGTAACTTGGTCACCGAATCCTAGCTCGCTGATTCCGTCAAATTCCAATGCCCCGCTCGATTCATCGCTCGACACTTCCCCACCGTATCGCTTCACCAATTCAGCGGCGTCCTCTTCAGAGTAGATCGACCGAACGGCTTGATAGGCTTCGAGACCACTTCCATCGGATTCGAGAAACCTACCGAACCGTGCCAAGGAGGTATACGCAGGCGCAAACCGACATGCAGAACCGAACAAGCCGCGAACCAAAGGCATCCCTAACCGACGATGCCACGATTGCATCCGTGGAACTAGGATGAACGATGGATAACTGCCGAAGACCTCGTCCCCCCCTAATCCAGAGAGTACCACTTTCAAACCGCAGCGGCTGGCAAATCGTGAGACGCAAAACGTGTTGAAGCCGTCCACACTCGGTTGGTCGATCGATTCTTTGAACTCCGCCAACAATGCTTTTGCTTCACCTGATTTCAATCGCCACTCATGATGAACCGCACCAAAATGCGCCGCTGTCCGGGCAGCAACATCCCCTTCGTTGTAGTCGGACTCATCAAAAGAGATACAAAACGTATGAATTTCACGCTTTCCCAAACGTTTTGCCAACGCCAATAACGCCGTCGAATCCAATCCTCCACTCAGAAAGATCCCGACCGGAACATCGCTCACGAAATGACGCTCGACACTCGCCTCGAGCGCCTCGCTCGTTATTCGAACCGCCCGCTCCCGATCAAAGATTCGCTCCGACGGAAACTTGGGCGTCCAGTCGTTTCGAACCGTTACTTCTCCACCCTTCCATTCCAGCCACGATCCCGCGGGCAACATCCTCACCCCCTGAATCAGTGTGTCGGGCTCTTGGAGTGACCCATGCATGAAATAACCGAGCGCACCCGCCGCCGATAATTCGCGAGGTCCTAAATCCGCTTCCAGCAACGCCCGAACCTCAGATGCAAACGCGAAACTGTCCCCTTGTTCCCAATAATACAACGGCTTGATTCCGAATGGACCTCGCGCGATCGTAAGAGATTTGGAAACATGATCCCAAACCGCAAATGCATACATCCCTTCAATGCGATCGAGGCACGCAATTCCTTCTCGCTGATACCAACGAAGCAATACCTCGGTATCGGAGTGCCCGACAAAAACCTCCCCGTGGCCTTGCAAATCGTCTCGCAGTTTCCCGTAATTGTAGATTTCGCCATTGAACACAATGGTGTAGCGACCATCCGCTGTCACCATCGGCTGATGGCCAGCCTCCGACAAATCGATAATCGACAATCGGCGGTGCACCAAACCGACACCTTGGTCGACATCGTAGTACGATCCGAAATCATCCGGGCCACGATGCACCATCGCAGTCGCCATCCGCTCACAGCGCGAACGCACCGTTGCCGCACCTGCCGTCGAACGGTCGATGATCCCCCCTATGCCGCACATGGTTTTCTCCCAGCGTCATAGGATCGCGCACGCAGTGCACGAACGGTAATTAGAGTCAAACTATCAAGCACGGGCGATTTTCTCGGCGGTCGAATCGTATTTCTTAATTGCGGATCCAAGCAATCGTGCCGGCTTCAACACAGCCAGCACGGTAGAGGCCAAATCTCATTCAGTTTGTCACGAGCGAGTACCAAACACTATAACCCACTACGTCAAATTGTCGTAGTGAAAACCGGCAGGTCCACGCCCCGTTCTCATGAAGTGTTCGTGAAATAACGGTTTCACCAAACATCGCTTCACGAATAGGCCGGCGCAAACGCCCGAGCAACAAACCATTTTTGGGCACAGTCGCGACCCAAATGCGACTCCTACCCTCCACGACTCGGTCGCCGCCAGTACTGCGACAACTTGCGCAACGGTTTCGTAAACCGCAACCCCGTTGGCGGTCGCATGCCATTAATCGCCCAAGCCCTTCTATCTTCCCGATTCGCGAGCATCCGATTCCGGAGCGATGCGTTGCTCTTCCCACCAACCCGCATCTTCACAAGGATCTCCTCGAGGTACCGCATCTTGAGCCGATGCTTCGCAAACATCCTCACCAGAATCTCATAGTCCGCCGCAATCTGTAGATCGGTTCGGAAACCGCCAAGCATCCGATAAGCATCTCGTCTCAGATAGACCGTGGGGTGAGGTGGCATCCATCCCCACCGAAGCGTCCCCTGGCTAAAGTGCCCCGCTCGCCAGTACCGAATCACTTTTCTTGGATCTTCCGCGGAAACATACAATAGATCTCCGTAGACCCCGTCGCACTCCGATCCGTCAAACTGGCCGACGACACTTTGGATCACGCTATCGCTTGCGAAAAAATCGTCTGCGTGGAGAAACCCCACAACATCTCCGCTCGCTGCCTCCAATCCCTTGTTCAGCGCATCATAAATACCATCGTCCGGTTCCTGGATCAACGTATCGATCCGCGATCGATTCCGCTCCAAAACCTCTGCGGTACCGTCGTTGGACATCCCATCCACTACGATCAACTCAATCTCAGCATTTTTCTGAGACCGAATGGATTGCAACGCGCATTCAATCGTTGAAACGCGGTTGTACACTGCGGTGATGATGGAAACACGTGTCATCTTTTTTTCAACGCCCGCTCGTAGGCCTGCACGAGCATGTTCTGTATCTGTGCATTGTCCGGAATCTTTTCATTCAATTCCGCCAAAATCGCAATGGCTTGGTCATCGCGTCCTAACTCCGTCGCCAGCATGGCCTGCGCAACCCTCAATTCCCCAATCCATGGCCAATTTCGTGCCATGTCATCGATCGCGCCGATAGCGACATCAGATCCACCTTGCTTCTCGCGGATCATGTATCCGATGAATCCGAGCATGGGCACCGCCAATTCATCGTCCACTCCAACCAAGGATGCACGGTTCGTATCCCCACCCACGTTTTCACGTAAAACAAACCGGTCTCGCAACCAATCGATGCCAGTGGCTATCCCCGCACCACTCTCCCGCGAAAGGGCTTCACCCAATTCGCCTGCAACGGCATCCGAACCAGGTAAAAATACGATTCGATCTACGAGCTCTAAGGCCTGTGGATACTTGATCCCCAGCACAAACAACCCTTTGATGAGCCCCGCAATCCGCTTCGAATTCGTAGTCGCCTCCGCATTCGGAAACCAATAGGCGCGACCGATGGCTCTCATCACGGATTGAGTGAGCACGGCGCGGAGTGCTTCGGGATCCACAAGCGTCCTTGCCGCCAATTGATTCATCGCATACGCAAATGCTTCGTCCGTACTATCCAATACAAGGAGGGACACAAATACCGAATCGATCCGTTCCATCTCGCGTTGCCTGCCATCCAACCCGTGGATTTCGCCTTCACCCGCCAACAAATCCTTAAACCGGGACCGTGCGATCAGAACGCCTTGCCCAGGCTCCAAGCATTCCATCCCCTCGATCCGTATCATGAAACATCGAGGATCCAAATCCGCTACCGTCACCACCTCGTTCAATGCGTTCTCCACCTCACCGCGGCGATGGGCGCGATCCTTCACCCCTTCACCGGCGGTTAAATCCATAGCGGTCGACAGTGTGCTCAATGCACTCAGTCGAATAGCATTCAACGCCAACGCCTCATCCGTCTCCGAATCCGCAATCGCTTGGAGCGCCTGCGATCTGATCTCATGCCAGTAGGAATGCCAATCCACTTCCATGAGCGGGCCGCTTGGAACACTCTCTCCCAGCAACCATAGCCTTGCGCCTGCGGCCATGGTTCCATTCATTTTCCCCAGCCGACGCATCGAATCCACCGTTCGACGCGTAGCCATTCGGCTTCGCTCTATTTCTTCGACGGACCGTTGCAATTCTCCTGCCTCTCGAAACGCTATCGCCCGTGATGCATGCATCATCGATGCATCGTTGGCCAATTTCGCGGCCGAGAATTGCAACTCGGATGGCTCGGATGCCTGCTGCCCCAACCGCTTGTTCGCAAGCTCGGCACGCTGGATTTCAGCGATACTTACCGGGGTCCTGTCCGCTACACTCTCCAAGGTCGACGAGACAATGCCTCGATAGTACCCCTGAATGCGACGCTGCGTGTAGACGCTCGCCAAAGCGAACAGCGCAGTCACGATCGCCAGCACGAGCGACGGTTTGCTCCATTCCCAATACTGCGATCTTGTAGTCACGGGTCTAAATCCCTCACCGAACGGCCTCGGGCATCGATTGCAACGCTGGGTAAAATTCCTTCATTGCCCTATCCCGCATCGCAACAAACCGCTCACGCAACCCAATCAACTCTGCATGAGTGTAGGGCGACCCAGACTTGGCTAGCATTTGCAACTGGAAAGTTAGGGGCAACGTATCTCCTTGCAATCGCTTGGCGAGTGCCACAACCTCCTGGTACAGGGTTCGGTACTGGCGATTTCGTTGCGCTCGGAACAGCCTCGTACCTTCATGCCGGTAAGGCTCACCATTCCGATCAAACAGGACAAAGTACAAGACCGCATGCTCGCCGAATTCGTTTGCTAACAAAGCTTCGTAAACTGGCCAAGCCAATGCCGATGCTTCATTTTCCACTGAGACCAACTCACTGCTAACTAGGTCCCAACCTCCCGATTGGTAACATATCCATAACGGATGCCATCCTCGAAAAGGCATATCGAGCGAGATGGTCTCAGAACCTCGATCGGTTGCGAATGCCCAACACCTTGAGTACTGCCCCTGGAAGTCGCCGCGGGATCGCGTTTGCGTCTCAAAACCAACATAGTTTCCAAATCCCTTTGAGAAATTCGCGTCTCGACCGGGAAATCTCGCAACAACCTCCTCTTCGATGATAGGTATGGCATTGTGAGTTTCATTGCCGATAATCAGAAACCAGCCAACAGGTGCGAACAGGATGAGCGAGCAGCACAGAGGAAATAGAAAGGGGCCGGGATAACCCTGGATCCGACAACTCTCTGCGGAATCATCGCGCATGGATGGCCCGACCGATGGTTGCAGAGGAATACGAAATGTCTCGAGATAATTCAAGAATTGCACAGAACTCCAATGTGCCCAAGCCGCCATCGAAAAACAAACTAACCCGAGCAACATGTGCTTGGTCCCCTCGGAAAGGTCGAGGTTCCAATACTCGAGGCCGAGAACGATGGCGAAAATCCGGAGGATATTTCCTAAGATGGCCCAAATCGGAACGGTCACGATCGTCGCAATGGAAACCCACAAACTCGCTCGTCCAATGAGGAGCAACACACCCGCTACGGCCATCAACGCATACTGGCTGTCAACTCCGCTGCAGGCCTCTTCCACAAACAATGGTTTTGCGGTGATCTCCATGATATTGCCGCTTCGAACGTGGACGATCCCTAAAACATCCATCATGCGACTACAAGCGAGCGACGACGCCTTTTGCAGCCATTCGATCAATGCGTGATCGCCACCAAAGGGGAACGGAATCGTGATGGCTACCAAACCACAAATGCCGATCAATCTCAACAGCGACAAGTTGCCGACACGCCCCAAGGCCCAGGTAAAGAGGGCTATCACCATCGTGGCATGCGCCAGCCACGAACTATATAGCAGCGAACTTACCGCAACTAACGCCATCACCAACCAAGAAAGGATCTTGGCATAGGCCTGCTTTCGTGGTTCGACCGCTACCGCCGGATCCCATTCCGTCGCGAAAAAATAACAAACCGCCGCAATCGCGAGGGGAAAAAATTGCAGGTGCTGCTTCCCCCACAAAAACGTCCCCTGCGAATACAACAATGGCGACAATGCGATTGCCGGTATCACCAATGAAAATGCATCCCAGCGAGTGATCGAAAAACGGTTGGATTGCTCACTCATTGCAACGGCTCAAAGACAATTTCCCTAGAGGGCTTCATGAGCCGTAGGGTGTCGCCTCACCACGTATTTTCCGAGAACGATCGCATCCATAGCAGTTCGAAGAAAACAAGATATCGCTTCTTTCGGTAGACGCACGATTGGCTCATTTTCGTTAAGCGACGTGTTGAGCAGAATCGGTACGCCAGTCTTTTCGTAAAACCGCGAAATGAGCCGATGGTACAAAGGATTCGTTTTCGCCGACACCGATTGCAATCGACCACTTCCATCCACATGAGTGACCGCAGGAATCAACGCTCGCTTCTCGGGACGGATGGGAAGCACCTTCTCCATGTAAGGCGCGTGCTCACAAATATCAAACCACTCGCCAACATACTCCTCCAAGATGCTCGGTGCAAACGGCCGGAATTTCTCGCGGAACTTGATCCGCAAGTTGATGATGTCCCGCATGTCGGTTCGCCGAGGGTCCGCAATCAACGAACGATTCCCTAGTGCCCTGGCTCCGAACTCCATGCGGCCCTGGAACCAGCCGACCACCTTTCCATCCAAGATCAAATCGGTGGTTCGATCGACTAACGCTTCCTCTCCCAATTCCTCGTAAGGCAAACCTGACGCCTGGATCGCTGACAAGCACTCGGCGTCGCTCGCTTCATAGCCCAAATACGCGTGATCCTGCACAAACGCTCTTGGCTTCCCTAATCGCTGATTCCAAACATAGAAGGCGGCACCGAACGCGGTACCATTGTCCGCAGCACCCGCAGGGACATAGACGTTCTTAAACGGTGTCCGACTGGTGATTTTGCCATTGGCTACCGAGTTCATGGCGCAACCTCCAGTCATGCAGACATTCTCGCTCTTGGTCCTTTCATGCAACCGCTCGAGCAAGTGAATTATGATTTCCTCGGTGACCACCTGGAGTGATTTTGCGATGTTGTCATGCCGCGAGGTCAACTCCTCTCCTTTTCCCCGCGCTGGCCCTAATTCCTTGACCAACCGATCGCTGGAAAACGGTTCAATGATCGGCGCCCCGTCATTCCACTTCATTTTGATCCCATGACGATGATGTGTGAAGTAATCGAGATTCAGTTCAAAGGTATCCCCGACCGGCCGAATCATGCGTCGGAAGAACTCAACGAACTCCGGCTCCCCATACGGTGCCAATCCCATCACCTTGTACTCATCGCCATAGTACGGGAATCCCAAGTACATGGTGATTGCCGTGTAGAGGAAACCCAACGAGTGAGGATAGTAGACACGGCTCAACTCCTGCCAATTGCATCCTTTGGCGTGAGCGGTCATCGTGCTGGTAAAATCTCCCATGCCGTCGACCGACAGCACCGCTGCCTCGTCGAACGGGGAGATCAAGAACCCGGCGGCGACGTGGGTTTGGTGATGTTCGATCCGATGAAACTGGGCCCGAATCGCCGAACGGGCTACCCCCAGCCCACTCGCGAGTTGATCCTCCAAGCTCAGAACACGCGATTGCCTCCTGAGTCGATCGAGGATGGCACTTGCGGATGGCAAATGGCTAACCACATACCCGAGCCGCCGTGCGATGTTTGCCTTGGGATTGAAGGAGATCGCCACGTGGTCGACATCCCCAATCCCGATCCCAGCATTTTCTAGGCAATATCGAATCGACTCGATCGGGAACCCTGCCCAATGCTTGATCCGATTGAATCGCTCCTCCTCCACCGCCGACAGCAAAACACCATCGCGCACCAGCCCCGCGGATGCATCCCCATGATAAGCGTTCAGTCCTAGGATGATTGTCATATTTGGATCGGTTTCGCTATTAGCAATCGGCCTGTAAAAAAACCGCAGTCAGCACCCTAAACAGAACCGCTTCGCTCTGTTCTCGCATCGCCCATCGCTTGGTACATGCACTTCAGCTTGGTCGCGGTTGCTCCCCACGAGTACTCGCGTTCCACCACGGCGCGTCCCCTCGCACCCATTTCGCTTAAAACTTGGGGATCGAAACCCGTCGCTTCACGGAGTGCCGAAGCGATTGCGTCGATCGTATCCTCCACACACCAACCACTCATGTCGGTGTTCACCCTTGCCCAAGGCGTCTTCGTCGTCGTGATCACTGGCAAACCGGCCCCGAAAGCTTCTGCGACCACCAAGCCAAAATTTTCACTGTGCGACGGCAATACGAATAGACTTGACTCTCGATAAGCCTGCCACTTTTCTTGATCCTCGATCTCTGGAGCCACCGTGACCGACCCTTCCAATCGATACTTCGCGATCAATCGTTGTATCTCGTTGGCGTACCCGGAATCGTCAGGACCCGCAATCACGCATTCCCATCCGACAGGGTGCACGCGAGCCCAAGCCTCGACCAGCAGGTCCGCTCCCTTTTTGGGATGCAGCCGGGACAGGAACAAAACTCGCCGCTTGCCGGAGTCGTGCGAATTGGGTTGTACGGCAACCGATTCTGGAATCTCCACACCGTTTGGAATGACAACACAGGTTGTCTTTATCCCCAAAGCCTCTATCGCCTGTTTCTCGAGTTCCGAGGTGGCATGAATACGCGCTGCGGATTGCAAGTCACGTCGTTGATAGGTCCACCACGCTAATCGTTTCTTGAGCCACTTCTGCTTCATTGCCCAAGGCTCTAACATTCCACGTGGTGCGATCGCGTAAGGTAGCGATCGGCGCGAAGCATTGACACACGCATGATGCAACCAGCGTGTCCAAATTCCGTGGATGTGCAACACGTCGATCTGTCGGTCGCAAAGCACGGCATCCAGGTTGCTTGCACTCACCTTTCCTGGAATCTCATGCCGAGCGAATCGCTCAACTTTCCCAGCGCGGTAGAAGACCTCACCCTTTTGACGTGAGTAGAGAACACCACACTCGACACCTTCGCGTGAAAGGTACTCTGCGGTAGCGGTGACAGATCGGGATGGCCCACCGGATCGCGCATCCAAATCCCTTACTACATGCAGTATCCTCAACCTCGACCACTCCGGCCTACCAAGCTATCTTCGATTTTACGGTAAAGCGAATAGTATGCGTCGGCGATCACATCGGGGTGAAATCTCTTCACGTTCTCTCCCCCCCGCCGAACCAGTTCCTCGCGATAATCGGCGTCCTCAATCACCCTGAGGACTCCATCTCGGATCGCATCCGTTGAAAATGGGTCGACCAAACAAGCAGCATCACCAGCAACATCAGGCATGGATGCAACATTGCTTGTTACCACGGGACGTCCAGTCGCTTGCGCCTCGAGGATAGGCATCCCAAACCCCTCGTACGTGGAGGGGAACAGCAATAGATCGCAATGCCGATACGCGTCGACAATCTGAGCCGAACTCAAATCCACTTCGTTCTCAAAATCGATGCCGTTGACTTTCAACGCGGCGAGATCATCCGTCGAGGGTTCACCGATAATGCGAAGCCGACAACGAATCCCTTTTAGCGCTTCAGCGATCCGCTGGATATTTTTATTGTGAGCGGTTCCAACCACCAAAACTCGAGCGAGTTCATCCTCTCGTAACCGCCTCGGCACAGGAACGAATTGGTCCGAGATTGCCACAGGAATCACGGTGATTTTCTCTTCTGCACAACCGGTCAGTCGTATTATTTCTTGCTTAGAGAACTCGGAAATGGTGGTGATGTACCGCATTCGGGAAACGGGCAAATCCAGCCAGAAAAACTTTAGCAGGGTACGTGTAATAGCCCCACGTCGCGTTGCAAAACCACAGTCGAGTATCGTTAATACACTGGAGCGTGGCCTGAGGAGTATCGCCGCGAAATTAATGTCACCGGTCACATGCATGATCCCACGCTGACACCACCAAGCGTGTAGGACAATCCCAATACGACGAAATACACCCTTGCTCAAGTAGGGCGCAACGATTAGGTCGATGGATTGTTTTGATCTGAGCCGATCGCGAACATCCTGGAAGATGAACTCCAAACTGTAGTTCGCATGCGGCCTACGCTTGCGCTGATAATGCTGCAGACAAGTCATATTTTCTGTCGGGAACGATCTAATTGCTTCAATCTTATAAGCCTTCTCTCAAACCGGCGACGCTGAAAAAGATCGAGCATCTTGAAAATTTTTGCTGTTGCAAGAATCGCAATCCAGCCCAAAACAATTCCTCCCCAGAGCAAAGAAATGTTGGATTCAGGAAAACTTAGCGGTGCAAACAAACCAATCAAAAGAACCTCGCTCCCTGTTTCAATACTCCTGTTTAGAAGCACCTTTTCAATGTATCCAAAAGCGGAACCAATTATGAACATCCCAACACATATTCCAATCGCACCGAAATTTGCAAAAAGCTCCACAATCCACGGAAGATTCAATGATGTTGAATTGTCTCTAGAATGAAGAAGACCGTACCGATGGCCGAAATCGTTCCCTAACCTTTTTGTTGGCTTTCCAGGCCAGAGAATGCGAGGAATCATACTGGGAACGATGTCATAGATTGTCTCCCCGTACCAAAATGGAACATTTGTGGGAGTCTTAGCGATCACCGCCATGAAAAGTCCCATCTGATTCAATCGGTCTAACGTCCCCTTATTCCCACTGAGAAAGGCAGTTTCCGTTGGACCCACGCTCCAGTGCCGGATGACGCAATCAACCAAAATCTCAGACTTATCAAGGGAGGTCAATTGCCCAGCATCATTTGAAAGCCATGTTCGAGCACGGTACTCCATCTTGATCGGATTGATTAGGAACAATAGTGAACCAAACAATACGACCAGGAAGACGAAAACATAGAATCGTTTTGACACCAACGCAACCAAGCTAAGAATTAACCCAAACCTTAATCCCTCAGCGAACGAACCAGACAAGAACCCCTGCCAAATTAGGTAAAACGTTGAGGTCAGGAAAATCGCGATTTCAGATGGAGACAATCCCCGCCTTAAGTGGAAATAAAAGAGAATGGCGGGCCCAGCCAGTGAAAACAAGCGGATTAGCTGCCCCAGCGTTGGAATTCGCAGAATAGATGCAAAAACGAGCGCAAGCAATGCTCCGACTGTAAACGTCCATCCTATAACTTTCAACTCCTCCGAACTCAATTCCATGCTCTTTTGCGTTGACTGATTTCTGGTCCTGATTTGCTTCGAGACTAAGCGGTATCCGCAAAACTGGGATAGCAAACCAATAATCACCAACACCAATGCATACTGTAGCCTATCAATGTCTCGATATATCTCGAACTTCCGATCGAAGTGAAAAAACGAAACCAAACCAAATGCAAGGCCATAATACAGCGAATTGAATGCAAATACGGGTATTACTGAGTGCCGCTCCGGAAAGCGGAGAAAGAGAAATAGAGGAATTGCTGAAACAACCACCAATGCCGTCGCGAGAAAAAGTACTAGCGAAGTTGATTCTTCCGCTATTGAGTAACAGTAAACCAATATCCCGACTAATACCCCCCAATAGATTTGTGGTAGCATCGCTGGAACAATTGCACCACGAGTTACCCGTGAGTTTCCCCTTTCACCAATCATATTCTCTTACGATCCTTCAGCTCATCATAGCGAATCCTCAGCGTTTCAATTGATTTCGCTATCGACATTAAACGATCACAATACGTATTTCGACCATTTGCTACAATCCTCTCATAGGCATCTTTTCTCGAAGATTTACGCAGTTGATCCTCTCCAACCAATAGCCTCGCCTTGCTTATCATATCCGACAAATTTGTAAAGAGCGTTGATTTGCATACCTCATCTGAAAACATTCGCCGGTGATCACTTGTGTCTTCAGCAAGGATACAACTTCTTGATGCTGCAGACTCATACGATCTCATTACATGCCCATCACGGTTAGCATGTCGGGGGAGAACAAGAGTAACTTTGCACCTCAAGCACGCTGATCGGATCGTGTCAAGATTCCCGATTCCCATCCATGCTGACCTCAGATCTGGATATCGGTCCCAGTTTCCACCGAAAAGCATTAAATTTAGTCCTGCTTCCCTAAAAGCCCTCGCGTAGACAACTCGATCTACGTCAGCTCCACCGACAAAAAGCACGTCACTAAGACTGTCGGCACAGGAGCTAGATGGAGCAGCTTCATGCTTGCTAGCACTGTAACCAAAGGGGAGATACTCGACATGCTGTACCTTCAATCGCTCAAAATCCCCGATATTCGACTGCCGGGGGGTAAAGATCGCGTCGTATTCCCGCAATCCCTTTAATAAAAAGTTGCTATGATAAAGCGGATTCCATGGGTCATCCGTCATAAAATTGACCATCCGCAACCCACGACGCTGTAACCCTTGAATCGTTGACGTATCTATCGGAATACGACCGGTTACCAGCACCCAATTTGGCCGAAACCTGTCACAGGCTTCATTCAGCCTTCGCTTGAGAACTCCTGCACGCGGATCGCGACGACCCAGTAAACGCCAATAAACTCTCATCCGCCATTTCGATGCACGGATTTTCTCAATGTCAACCAGTTGCGATTCCCAGCCAAGGAGATCTGCCGCCTCCATGAAATGAGCCCCAACATGGCAATCTCCACCATTCCCGACGATCACAATGCGATCGAGTCGGTCAGGATGATTCGTGGGATGCAGATTGATACTCATCATCGGTTCCCTAAAACCCCTAATCCCGAAGCGTACCGCTCTGGCCATAGAGCACTGTCTCAATCGCACACACGGTGTGCATCAAATGGCATCGCCCCGCGACGACTCGAACCGCTTCTCTCGAGAATCGAGACTGATCGCAGTGCTGGATGGCACGCTTCAATCCCTCAATTTCCCCAAATCGATACACCAACTTCGGGTCAAGCACTTGAGGTAAATCGACGGCGCACCCTACTCGATCGCTAACCACCGCAGGAATGCCACTCGCCATAGCCTCGTTCACCACCAACCCCCACGTCTCACCATGATCACTTGGCAATACCAACATATCGGCGACCGCATACGCTTCGGGAACTTGACTCTGATTGAGGAACCCCGCGAACGTCGCTCGTGGCATTCCCTCCTTCACGGATGCGTCGTGCCCACCACCGAGTTCCTGATCGTAAACTACGGAAAGACTCTCACGCAACTGGCCACCTTGGTCTCCACCACCCACAAACAGCAAGTGAAGTTTCGGACACTCAGGCATCAATAGCCTTGCCGCTTCTACCAAATGCATCGGATGCTTTTTCGCGATGAATTTGCCGCAAAACAGCACCACCACTGCGTCGTCCGCAATCCCCCACTTCGCCCGAAGTCGCGCTCGTTCTGGTCGTAGGCGTTCAGCCGCCGAAACAAAATAATCGTTGTCCACACAATACGGAGCCATCAACATGCGATTCGAGGAAACACCATGCTGCTCATAGAATCGCCGATTCTGCATACCAATGCAAAGAAAGGCATCTACCTTTGCCAATAACGGCCGCAGAAACAACTTCCTCGCCATTCTTTTGGCAACTCCCCGCCGCCCGAGCGCATTCGTCTCGCCTCTCATGACGATTCGCACACCAGCTTTCGTTGCATATTGGGTCGCTTGCCAGAATGCCTGGTACCGCCATCCTTCCACCCAAAGATGGGTTGCCTTTACCGATTTCAACCTCAGCCCCAAATCTTCCTTGAGCCGAACCCCGCGGAACCTCGCCATATCCACCGGTTGGTGCAGCGACAGAAATTCGTGCTCATACCCACCAAGCAAATCAACGTCCCACGCGAATTGAACCCCAAACTCACGATCGAGTGAGTTACACAGCCCGTGATCGGTAAGAAACCATACCTTGTTTGCAATTCCCCGCTGTTGAATCGCACGCCACAATGGAACTTGGTACTGGATTGGATGACTGGTTAAGACTCCTAACAAGATACTATCCGGCTACCGCTTAAACATTCGTGATCATTCACCCCGATTGCTACCTCGATAATGCTAGGTACTAACATCGGATAGCCTCCAAAACCTGTTGGAATTGAGTTTCATAATTCCAATCATCGCGTATTTTTTGGATGCCCTCGTGTCGCACCGATAGCATGGTACTTGCCTCTCCAACCAAACACTTCAGTGCTGCTGCGATTGCGTCCGGATCTGCAGGGTCGGCGTGGAAAACGGCTGGAATTTCCTTAAAAAATTCAACCCATTCGCTCGATCCGTTTGCCAGCACGACCAAACCGCATGCCAGGTAATCAAAAGGCTTATTCGATGCGCCAACCATAGGCTCTCGAAATTGTCGGTCGAACAATGCGAGCCCCACATCACACTGACTCGCATGCGTGAACAACCCACACCGCGTCGGAATTGCACCTACATACTCGATGCGATCAGCGATGCCGAGTGTGCGAGCGAGATCCATCAGGGAAGCGATATAACCACGGCTACCGATCGTCTCATACCCCGCAAACCGGAGTCGGTAATCTCCTGGCAAGATTGCCATTGCTTGAATGATGGTTGATGGAAATTGACTCGGAACAATCGATCCATGATACCAAAGAGTGATCGATTCCCTCGATTCAACGGGGATGGCATCCACGACCTCATCCATTCGCGGACAATTCCAAACAACGACCTTGGATTGAATCGTGAGCGATTTCGCGGCAATCTCAGATCGTTCTCTCTGCGGAAACACCACCAGTGACCTGCGAAACAACATCTCACGACACGACAAACAGACTCGAATCGCAAAACTACCGTCGGATGCTGGCGAATCATGTTCATGCGCTACGACTCGAAAACCGAGCACTTGCGATAGAACCAAACCTATAGGATACGACCAGAGATCAGAGCAATAGACGACCGAAGGGCGGAACCATAGGCAACGCAATAAACAAACGATGAAAAACCGAAGGTAATGAAATTTTTGCCAAACTCCAGGTGCGCAAAAGGGCATTAAGCTCAGATCCATACCCTGACATGCATCCATCTGCAACGATCCCGCGGCCCCTTGAGACTGCACGCCCCACAACGACACCCTCAGTCCGCTATCACGGCAGATCCTAGCCGCATTCATGATGGGCGGATACGCAGCCGGCGACGTGTACTGCACAAAGGCGATACGCATCATGTGTATGTAAGCAATTCGTGAATCATCGCTCGCAGGATTGGACCGATCCAATTAATCCCAATTTGCTTCGTATCTCGGTATCGTACCGCCTAGCATACCCCCCCCAGGACAAATCCTCCTTTGCGGAGCCGCAAAGCCGAATACGGACACCTGACTCCAGAAGCGACATACGCAATTGCTCTCGAATCGCATTCGCTAACGAGCCGACATCACCTGGATCGACTACCGAGATCACATCCGAATCCAACACAAACTGCCGCAGGTCGGCTCCCCCGGTGCGCGTCGTGCAAACTAATCTCAATCCACATGCTAATGCTTGTGGCTGGACAGTTGCTAATCCATCCTGCGCCGACGCCAAAACAAAGACATGGGCCCGTCGATAAAAATCAATAAGATGGTTTTGATCCACCGGCTCATGATGTTCAAACCCCGGATCCTTAGGTAGCGGACAATCCCCGACCTTGCCCACGTGCAATAAACGCACCCCTGGCAGCCGTTTCCAAGCCTCAACAAGCCAATGGCATCCTTTTTGGTACGACCAGTTACCGGTCATAATGATTGTCGGCTCATCACCAATCGGACTTTCGGTCGGACGAAAGATCGATAGATCTACACCAAGCGGGTTGCGAAATAACCTTGATCCATCAACCCCATGCTCAATAAAACTCTCTAAACAGTGCTGAGACAGGACGCTGACATAGTCGGAATTCTTGTAATCCAATAACTCACGTCGCACGGTTTCGTCCGACACTCTCGTCACTCCGGGAAGCGAATCGAGGATCCGCTTTTGACACAGAATATGTGTACTTCCTCGTTCAATCCAAACTCTCGCGTTATACCTCGTCCTAGCCGTAACGGCAGAACGATTCGACAATCCAGACATTCCAATAAATGCATCACAGTGCTCTAAGCACTTCGAAATAACCCGATCGAGTTCTAAATTCAGCCTTGCCGTCGCTCGCTCCCTAGCCCCCGACGATTGCGCAAATCTCGCCCAAATAGCCCATGGCCAGACACGCGGTAGCATCCAGCGATTGCATTCTTTTGGCAACCCGAATTTCTCTGTTCTACTAGGTGAAACTAAAGAGTAAAAAGATACAGCATTTCCAAGATGACTCAACTCCCTAGCAAGATCGCAGACGTGAAAACGCCCTGACGTAGCAATGGCAATGCGAACACTCGTCATAGCAAATCCACCTTCTCGGCTGAACGACTCGCAATCTAAACGGAAAGTTTTGATACATAGGATCGTCTTACTACCACTCAATTCCGATGAATGGCCCCTAAATCATCCCATGCATATATCAATGGTTGATGAACTCTTGAATTCGTTTTAAATGATATCGATATCCATGCTCAAGTGCATACTCAATTCGCTGCCGACGCGATTCGACACTATGCAACGCGGGAAGACGCAAAATTGCGTCCGCGAAAACCATTGGAAGTTTTCGATTTCCCTTCTCCTGCGGTGTTACAAGGAGTCCTGATTCGGCATAGGCATCGAGTAGGTTGGAAACAACTGGGCTTCCCGTAGCCAAATACTCTAAGACCTTATGACTGTTCGTCCCCCCATTTTGATCAAGAGTGGAATCATAGCAAACTAACCAAAGATGCACCTTTGGCGCCTCCTGTAAAATTCGCTCTTGACTTACCAAACCATGGAGTCGAACGTTATCCCGGTTTCGAATCGTGTTCAACCACTCGACGATATCTTTGGGTTGACCCTCGCTTACCTCCCAAGGCCCAAAAAGCTCAAACTGAACTGAGGGATGGCTATCTATGATCTTAAGGAATGCGGGCCTGTCGATTGAACGCGCGAGGAGATTCCCAACATAACCAACACGAATTGGATCGCCAAATCGAGATCCGTCCCGATTTCCCGTGGCTCTGTATGACAGCCTTTCAATTCCATACTGCTCGTACTCACAGCATAAACCATGCGGAACAATTAGAGTTGGCGCATCGTTTCTAGTCAATCGCTTCGTGATCGAAGCGTCAACGGATAGAACGAAGTCCGCATACTTGCTTGTATTCATACTTGATGAAACTTGGTCGACAGGGTGAAAAATATTTATTCCAGCACCAAACCATCGAAGATCAAAGAACTGATAGCTTTCATCGAAGTCCCAAACTAAAGTCGGTTTCTCTCCAAGGCGCATCAGAATCCTTTTCGCCTGAATTCGCATTCCGATATCAAAAAGTACTTTCGAGTGGAACTTGATGATGTACGGAAACCAAGTTCGGTAATCAACCGTTTCGATCCGTCCATGCTCGAAGTCAGCCCCTGCGACATGAATCCCACGCATCCGCCTTTCGGCATTGGGCGGATTCAAGAAATATACCTTATTCCCTAATTTGGCTAGTTCCTTGGCGTAATGATGCTTCGACACCTTAAATCCGGTCCAAGGCTGAGGCGAAATAATGAGAATCCTCTCGAGTCCTTCAAGGTACCGAATACAAGTTTTTGCTTTCAACATATTCGAGCGACAATCTACACTTATTCGTATAAACTACCTTTGGACAAGACGCTTTGTCTTACGCCAAAGCCAGTAGAGCCAAGCGTATCGTTCATGCAAGCCTCGCGATACGCCGTATGCGCTATGTTCAACTCGCGGTGCAACCAAATACTGCTCGAATTGACTGATCGTGAAACCTAGTTTTTTCAAAACGAAGGCTAAATCTTGCCGCAGGAACACTTCGTCGTACCCTGGTTGCGTGATGCTCGCTAACGCCTCATCGCGAGTCATTTGACCCGAGCAAATCAAGGTTGATAAGTGGGCGCGACGCTTATCGAATTTGAACTTGTTCGGAAGTATATACCCCTGATAAAAACGGGTGAACACCGACTCGTAATGCTTGCCACCATAGTCGCGCCAACCCAACTCCTCTTTGATCTGCTCTTTGACTTGATCGTACCGATAGTCGACCCAGTTCAATGGACTAAGCACTTCAATCCCGAGCGCTCTCTGTATATAAAGTCGCCGTTCTGGTCCCATGCTGGGATACGAACGCAACGCGGAAAACGATCTCTCGCCGAATCGACTCTGGATTCCCCTAATATTCGTCAAATCGTTTTTGTTAAAGATCCAATCGCTAGGTAGAATCGCCTCCGTGACGCAATTCATCCCGCCTAATACATATTTTATCCGATGCTTGAGTGATTGCCGATATAGGGTCGCCATGAAGGCGTGATCGGTTAGCACCTCGATGTCAACGACGTTCGCTGCAAAATACGACCGCTGCAACTCGCGAAATTCCATCCAATCGCATACATAAGTGTACAGGTCGAAACCTAGGCGTCTCACCGTGTTTTCGATGTTGTTGACAGCCAGTTCCGAGTTCCATCCATTGTCGAAATGAACGACCAATGGACGGAGACCTAACTGTTTTGCGAGCAAACAAAGGTATGTACTATCGACGCCTCCGCTGAGACCCAAGATGCAATCATATTTGCGACCTGCGCCGTGGCGAGAAATGCGATTCGCCATCTCCTTAAGACGATCTTCTCCCTCCACCCCTCTCAGCACGTGAGATTTTTCCTGCTCGAAATAGTCGTAGTAGTGGTTGGAAACACCATTGGAATCGAAGGATATTAAACGATCCGACGTATCCATGATGGTCTTTGCGCATATCCGATAGCCCGGATCGCTCGGAGCCGTTTCCAGTTTTGTAGTTTCTTGCATCATAATCTGGATCGGCCCTATGTCGTTTGCAAGCCCTGATTGCATCGCAATCGCGAGAACACCCGCGTCTCGAGTTCATTTCGTGTCGGGTAGCTGATCAATACCCCCTGCGTAGAACTCTGAAATAAAAACATACTGCCTGCCGCCACAGCCGTGCACCCGGCAATGTCATGCGCTTCTACGAAATGCTCTAGACTGTCCGCCCCACCACATGCGATCACAGGAATACCTACCCGATCCGCAATCCCTTTTAACAACGGTAGGTCGTACCCCTTTCGCGTTCCATCGCGGTCCATCGAAGTAACGATCAGTTCGCCAACCCCACAACGCTCCAGATAGCTCGCAATGTCCTCTGGAATTCCGCTGAGACGTTTCTTTCCGGAATGCGAGGTCGCTATGTACCCTCCGAAAAATGCTTTTTTGACATCGATAGAGCCAACAACGCTTTGACTACCGAATCTCGATGCAGCCTCGCCAATCAAGTCCTTGTTTTTGTGCAGAGCTGCATTAAGAACTACCTTCTCGACGCCGCACCGCATCACCGTCGCCATTTGCTCAACCGACGTGATCCCACCGCCGAATGCAACCGGCATAAAGGCTTCGCTGACGATGTCTTCGATCCTCGCATAGTCAGGAGTTCTCGCGTCTAAAGTCGCATCGATGTCAAGCAAGATAAGCTCATCGACCTCCTTCTCATTAAAGATTCGAACCGCGTTGATTGGATCACCGATGTAGGTACGCTTACCGAAACGGATCGTCTTTACCAATCTTCCGTCACGATCGAGAAGCAACGTAGGGATCACTCGAATGCGATTCATGATCCCTCGTTAGGATTACCTTCAGGGGACCATTTTGCAAAATTAGCGAGCAACAGCTTTCCGAAACGATGACTCTTCTCGGGATGAAACTGCACTCCAACGATGTTTTCCCTCGCGATGCCAGAGGTAAAACGGTATCCATGAAACGCGTGGCATAGCTCGTCCGATGGATTGTCACAAACCATGTGATAGGAATGGACATAGTAGTATCGAGGGGTATCCATAACGCCATCGAAAATCGGGTGTGCCGGACAATAATCCGTATCGGTCCAGCCCATATGAGGTATTCGGGTTCCCTTCGGGAGCAACGCCGTATCGAAATGCCGCGTGTCCGCGGCGATCCAACCGAGTCCGTCGACATCGCCCTCGTCGCTTCTCCGAGTGAGCAACTGGGCGCCCAGGCAAATTCCCAGCACCGGAGTTCCCTGGCCGAGTACCTTATCACGCAGGACTCCGATGAAATCGCGTTCCATCAGCCTTCGCATTCCATAGGCAAACTGCCCAACCCCAGGGAGTATGATCCTCGATGCCGACTCTAATTCTCTCGCAGTCCTTGCGAATTGCGAATCAACACCAATGCTACGCAGCATGTTTTGAACCGATCGAAGATTGCCGGTATCGTAGTCAACGATCGTGATCATCGCTTCCGAGTTCTCACCAGAAATTGAGCAAGCGGCAGAGATGGCCCACAACGATTCCCTCGACAACGAGAAGATTGGGCTCCAATGCCATCCGGACGAAGCCCGTTGAAAACCCCAATGTCGCTTGCCGACTGTTTGCCTTTAGTCACGTCTAGGTTGCCGTTGGATGATTCTTCAACTGTCATATCTTCTAAGCGGACTAAGCAACAACGGTCGACCTTTGATTTCGAAAATACTCGGAAACCTCATGCTCGAAATTCCTCTTTGCTCCGGATTTGTAATAAAAATCCGATAACTCTCGAGGCGCGCGTTGTCCCACAATCGCTCTTGCATAGTCGTATAAATCGATCGGTGTTCTTGCAAACCCTGCGTGGCCCCGCTCCCAAAGATCACTCATGATCTCATGGGACGGAAATGCCAGCACAACGCTCGGGGTTCCCAATGCCAAAGCATCGAAGTGGCAGGTTGAGGATACGCTAAGATGCAAATCAGCTGCTTTTAGGGATCCATATACGGATTCCGCACCTTTCGAATCCATGATCGTTACCCTACTATCGCCTACGAACCCATCGCGATAGATTTCCGGATGAAAGTCAAAAGCAGGATGCAATCGTATCACCAGTTGTACATCTCGCCATGGCTGAAACAATCGCATGAAATCTTTTAAAAACAGAACCACTTGCTCCGCACAAATACCTTGACTCGTAAAGAGTATGCGAACCGGTCCGCTACTACTCTTTACGGTCGATTCCGAGTCGAAGCGGTACGCGTCGATTCGAGAACTTCCGATCACTCGAATGCGCTCGCGCCAAAAGTCATCTCGATCGAGCATCTCTTTTGAATGCTCACCGAAGAGAAATAGACGATCTGGGAGCGGAATTGTCTCGCGATACTTGTAAGCCTGGGATGGCCATCCATACTCAGGGCCAGATGGAACAAACGCACCATGCTGTAATTCAATCACACCGCATCCCATCTCCTTGGCCCCAGCAATCAAACCATGCTGGTAATATCCGTCGTCGCATACAATGAGATTGGCCTTCAGTCTCTTGCAAATGAACCCCCAAACTTTCTTCGAGCGGGCAAAATTACTCAATCGTTGCTCGAGTTCTTTTTCCGAACAACCATCAATCTGAAACTCGCTTTCGATCTGCCCTGATAATTCCGCGACGTCCGACTTTTCGCGATCGCTCAAGGAACCTACCCGCGAAAATCGGGTCAAGGCGTGGAATCCGCAATCCGACAATTGCCGTGGGATAAATTGCTTTCCATGATGCTCGAAGAAGCTCCGATTATTAATCCGTTCAAGCTTCACAAGGTTTTTGAAGGATCCGCAGTAATCATCAAACAACCAGTCCTTGGCCTTGCCCAATGCCGATTCCGTGTGCACGCTCGAACATGTGACAACGAGCGTGGAACGATATCGCCTCGGTCGAACTAAGAACAGCAAATCCTTTGCGGTCTCGATGATTCGCTCGCGGCGACTCATAATTTTTGACGCGTGCTTCGGCGGAACTGGCAACGAGTCCTTTCGCACGAGAGCGTGCGTTACCGAGTGGCGAAGCAATGACCAAACACTCCACCCCTCGAACAAGTACCGGTATACATCGTACTTCTCCTCAAAATCGCCCAAACAACGCTTGATCTCGTCGTAATCCATCATTCACTTATAGAACACTCGGCGTAATCCGGTTCGGGATCATTCCACGTGATGCCTAAGTTGCCACTCTCCGCCCTCGGATCGGCGCCAAAGATGCGGTGAACGGAATCTGTCGGCCATTGCAATAAATTGCTCGCGATCCATTTCGAGATAGTCCATCACGTCATCGATGTAGCGATCGGGGAACTCACCATCAAACCGCTTCACCAACGCGACACCTTCCTCCCGGGTCAAGTGCCTATTTCTGATCTCCTGGGATGCATCGTACGTCGCCCTTCCGATCCCAAATTTGATAAAGGTCGTCCAATAATGCAGATCATCGATCTTGTCATCAATGCTGTTGTACTTGCTATACGTACCCTGGGTCCTGAACGGCCTCGCCTTGAATCCGCAATGATCCACCGCGTAGTAATACACTTCCTGTGGTGTCCATTTCAGGTAATACCCAAGGTAGTGTACTTGGACATCCGTCCTTGCGATCTCCTCCGCCGGGGCAGGTAAAAAGGCAGTTAGGTCATTGATCGACAGGTCGTACCTATCGCGAAGCTCGCGAATCGAAACGCCACCCAGAAACACCTCATCAACATTCTGGTACGTGTGAAAGCTCTTACTTCGAAGCGATGTTGAGGTGTCGGCGATTGGGTTCCCGTACTCTGCCTCATTCTCACCATAAAACACCAACGGAATACCCAGTTTCGCAGCTAGTTTCGGACCGAGATTCTTCTGTCCGAGAATAAAAGTCTGGAACGGATGGAATAGATTTTCGATCGATAGACGCGTCAAAAGCTTCATGACTCGTCCATTCCGACGGAACGACAAATTATCAAACCCACCAACATCGATCCAGTTCTTCCAATTCTCGTACCCATAGTCGGTATAGAGGATCGGTGGCCATGTCACCGTCAGAGGATTCATCCCGTACTTGTACTTCAACACGTGCGATTGATAGCAACTATCTTTACCACCGCTTCCCGGAACGATGCAATCATACTGACCATCGTTGCGCCGGTACTTGTCCAAGAGTTCCAATAGCTGATCTTCTCTTGACTTCCAATCGATCTTCTCCTTTGCCTCTGCAACGCGGCAGGCATCGCAAACCCCGTCTTCGTCGAACGCGAGCGTCTCTTTCTTCGAGTCAATCGTATGCCGAAACTCAACGGCCGAGGCAGGTCGTTGATTCGACATGACGCACCTGCAGCAAAACTTAACCTGTCGCGGCAAGCCGTAAAATGCTTCCAGATTCGAATCGCTTTCGAGATCTATTTTGTTGTCGTTCACGAATTGTGGTTCCTAACAGGTGGTTTTGAAACTTGACCAGTCTCTGTAAATCGCAAGCCCCAGTTCACCGCTCTTCTCGGGGTGGAACTGAACGGCAAATAGGTTGTCCTGCCGGATCGCAGAACAAAAAACATGGTTCCCATAATGCGTAAACGCTGCTGCAGACTCCTGCTGGGCTTCCGCGTAGAACGAATGAACGAAATACATGTACGATCGCTCACTGATGGATCGTAAAGGCGAATCGGACGCGTAACCTCGCTCGGTGAGTTGCAACTGAGCCCATCCGATATGGGGAACCTTATAATGCAAGCCGCCAACTTCTTGGTTGGGAAGCTTGCGAATACACCCTTTGACGAGATCCAAGCCCTTTGAATGCCCAAACTCCTCGCTCGAAGTAAAAAGCAATTGCATCCCCAAGCAGACACCCATCAGCGGTTTCCGAATCGCAACAAATTCGCGAATCGCATCGACAAGCCCTAGTCGCTCGAGGTTCTCAATCGCATCCGGAAAAGCGCCCACACCAGGAAGAATGGCTCGATCCGCCTTGAGCAAATCCTCGGCAGACGAGGAAATTTTCACATCCATTCCAACCGCTGAACAGGCGCGGTGAACGCTGAAAAGATTTCCGAGTTGGTAGTCGATTATTACTGTACTCATCGTACCTACGCCGGTTTCAAACCCGACAATCAAGGGTCTCGCTTCGCACACATTCCTTGATTGCCGAGATACTCGAGGGGGCGAGTCTTCTCGATTGCGACCCGCGTTTCAGAAACTCTGTGTTACCCTCGCTCGACGAAGAAAATGTGTCGTTTCGCAATTGAATGTAGTGATAGTGAAGGATCGACGCGACAGCGACTGCATCCGCGCGCCCCATTGTTACGACCTCCTGCACATGCCGCGCGTTCCCGGGACCACCATGCGCAATGACGGGAATCGAGAGTGAATCCGCCATCCTTCGCACAAATTCACAATCATACCCTGATCCAGTTCCTTCTCGATCCACGGAGGTTGCAACGATCTCTCCTGCCCCCAACGCTTCGGCTTGCTGCGCCCACTCGAACGCGTCAAGCCCTGTCTCCTCTCTCCCGTTATCCGTGAATGCGAGATATCTCCCATCGGGTTGCTTGATCGCTTCAATCGCTATAACAATGGTGGACGATCCAAATCGCTTGGATGCACTCTGAATCAACTCCGGATTCCTCACCGCCGCTGTGTTCAAACAAACCTTATCCGCGCCCGCCCTCAGGGCGGTTCGAATATCCTCTATGCCTCGAATCCCACCACCCACCGTTAACGGAATATACGCATGCTTGGCTGTACGCTGAATGATGTCAAAAAGGCTGTTCCGTCCGTAAAGACTTGCTACCACATCCATGTACAGAAGTTCGTCCGCGCCATTCTCGTAATAGTATTTGGAAAATTCCTCAGGGCTGCCTAGTACCCGCAAACCTTCAAGATGAATCCCTTTAACTAAATTAGGCCCTTTGATGTCCATGCGAGGGATGACGCGGATATTCTTTTTATTCAAAACGAACCTCCGCTCTCAGCGAATTGAATGAGTCTCTCACAGAGAATCAAATCATACTCCGTATCGATATCCAAAGAACGATGAGCTGGCATCACGTAACCCGCAATGTTATCTGTATGGAAACCACGAGCTTCCAAAAATGCTTTTACCTTCGCAACGTAAACAGCCCCGTTCATGCCGTAGACGGGCTCAAGCGATTGTCTCGTCGGCGCGATCGCATCGGTGAGGAATGGTCGAAGCTTACCGTGAACCATGCGTTTCATCCAATTGGGATGCGGATGTGATTCCGTCACACTGATGCACGATTCTGACTCGGTTTCAACAAGCAATCGCACCGCACTGTCGATATCGTCGCTTGACCGCAACGGAGACGTCGGTTGCAATAGCACCACGATGTCAAATCCTCCCAACTGCTCCAGTGCGTGAATCACAGTTAATTCACCTGGGGAGTCGCTCGCCGCAAATTCCGCTGGACGCATGAATGGCACGTCGCAGCCATAAAAACGCGACACATCGGCAATCGCTTCAGAATCAGTCGATACGATCAATCTGTCAATGACGGTAGACTTCTTACCCGATTCGATCGTCCATGCGATCAGCGGCTTACCGTGCAGTTGGCGAATGTTTTTGTTCGGAATCCCAACACTGCCACCTCGGGCAGGGATAATCCCGAGAACTCGGTTGTTACCTAGCATCGAATCCTCGACCCAACACGTTCTGAAAGTGCTTGCCAAACTCTTTGCATGCAGAATCGAAATCCTCAGGCTGCCCGATATCTTGCCAATACTCTCGAATAGGATAGGCGATGGTTTTGCATCCTTTTGCCTTAAGATCCCCAAAGAAGGTCGTCATGTGATACTGGGATGTGACCGGAATTGCCTGAACAGCCTCAGGATTGATCACGTAGATTCCGGAGTTGATAAAGTACCGAGATGTCGGTTTTTCCTCGATCGAACGAACCTCATTGCCCTCCAATTCAACCACGCCAAAGGGTATCTGCTGGGCAACCTGCTTGACACACATCGTGGCTGTCGCTTGATGCTTCTTATGGTAGTGCAAAAGGTGCTTGTAGTTCACTCGCGTCAATAGATCTCCGTTCATCACCAGCAACGGTTCGCTCAATTTGCTCGTCAGATACCTTAAAGCCCCTGCGGTCCCGAGCTGCTCAGTTTCGTGGATGTATTCGATGGAGACCCCCCATCGACTTCCATCTCTAAAGTGCTCAACGATTTTTTCAGCCAGGTACTGAACGGTGATGATGAACTTTCTAAACCCACTATCTCGAAGCAACTCGATGGATGTTTCCAGAATCGGTTTACCACCGATCTTCAAAAGTGGCTTGGGGCAATCCATCGTCAATGGACGGAGGCGAACTCCTTCGCCACCCGCCATCAAAACAGCGGTATTGGGCAGAATCTCATCGTGGATGATAGTATCCCGGGTAAAGATACCCACCACGCGTCCAGCCCTATCCACGATAGGAATATGATTGATGACCAGCCCGTGCAGGATCGCTTCCGCTTCTTGCGAAGTACATTCTTCGCTGACCGTAACCGGATTGGTTCCCATGATCGCTTTCACGGGTGAATCCAGGCCTAGCCCCGCCAACATTCCACGACGAATGTCACCATCGGTTACGATTCCGATGAGCTTCTCATCATCGTCGACGACCAACATCAGTTGCCTACCGTTGGTGTCGATTTTCTCGGCGGCCTCCCGAATCGAGATCGTCGCCTTGCTGAGGTAATCACTTAATTGCATTTTCCGACTCGATCACTCAATCTCATGACGCCGGGAGGTCATAAAAGCATTTCTTGACGGTAGATTCGTTGATTGAAAACGTTTCTAATGTCTTGACTATCTCTTCGACTGTGCCCAGTCGCTCGTAAGGATTCGTGCCTGCTCGGATCGATTCCTGAAAACTCCCATCCTCGAGCATCGTCAATGAATGGAAAATCTCCTGAGACGTGGCATTGCACGAGATCACACTCGGTGCCGTTTCCCGCCCTTTTTGCCGATCTCCGATATTGATGGTCGGGGTACCCAACGATGGAACCTCGAGCAAGCCACTTGATGAGTTCCCGACAACGGCATAGGCATATTTTGCCGCAGATAAGTAGTTCCTTTGCCCCAACGACACGTGGGCAACCGCAGAATCGCTTCGCTGGCCAACAAACTCTTTTACTAGCCCCGAAATCACTCTCCCGTCCGTGTCCGCATTCGAAAGCGTAAACACGCACTTCATGTCCTCCAATTTCGAAATCGCGGCAAGCAATTCACGGAACTGTTGTTCCGCAGTCGATGTTTCTAACGTCACCGGATGGAAGGTAATCAACAGAAAACGAGGGCTTAGCGATATCCCGACCCGTTGCTCAACTTCTTCGAAACTGAGCCAATCGAGGCGTCGAATTGCGTCGACTCCCAACCCTCCCACATGGAATACATGGCGTGGATTCTCTCCCAATTGGATCACTCGGCGCCGACTCTGCTCCGTGGAGACAAAGTGCAGGTGGGACATTTTCGTGATCGCATGACGGATTCCTTCGTCAAAGGCACCCACGGTCGTCTCGCCACCATGAATGTGTGCGACCGGAATCCTGGCATACAATGCAGCAATCACCGCCGCCAAAACTTCGAACCGATCTCCTAGGACGAGCATCATGTCGGGCTTGAGTTGATCGATGGCATCCGCCATGCCGATCGTTCCGAGCCCCGTCGATTTGCCGATGCCAACGGGCGTATCTGAAGACAGCAACATCTCCACTTTGCGATCGATTCGGAAACCGTCTGCTTCGATCTCCTGATATGTCGAACCAAACTCTGGCGACAGATGCATCCCAGTAACAATCAACTGAAGCGACAACCATTCAGAGGCCTTTATCGCGTCCATGAGATGCCGCAACAAACCATACTCCGCTCGACTGCCAGTCACCACGCAGATTCTTTTTTTGTTTACCACTGGATCACCTCATCCTCGAAGTAATCGCGCGTTGCGACCCTTCCGATGCATTGATCCCATAGCGCTGGACTGATCCCATGCCCCGGACGCTTGACCGTCAAATTCTCGCTGGTAAACAATTCGCCCTTGAGAATCGGCCGCGACGCCACGATGGACTTGCGAGCCACATTTTTGTTGGGCGCCTCGCTCTTGCTGGGGCGTTTAAGCCCGTCTCCTAACGCCAATTCAACATTGCGAATGGATCGCACCATGGCGATCAACTCGCCGGGCTCTAAACTAGCAGCATGATCCGGCCCCGGTAAACTGCGATCCAACGTAAAGTGCTTTTCGATAACACAGGCTCCCATGGCTACCGCTGCGACGGGAATCTCAATCCCGAGCGTATGATCCGAGTAACCCACCGCGACGTGGAATGCGTCCCGAATCGTAACCATCGCTCGTAAGTTTACATCGTGCATCGGCGTCGGATACTCTGTATTGCAATGCAGTACTGTCAGATCCTGGCGACACATCCCAACCAGTTCGAGGGTTTCAATAGCAAACTCGATCTCAGCAAGCGTTGACATTCCCGTCGAGAGAATCACCGGTAAACCAACCGCCCCCACACGCCTCAGATAGGGCACGTTGGTGATCTCACCCGACGGTATTTTGACCCGATCGATCCCAACGCGGCAAAGTAAATCAAAACTCGAATGATCAAAA
The DNA here is from genome assembly GCA_903930765.1 of uncultured Pirellula sp. Classification (GTDB taxonomy): domain Bacteria; phylum Planctomycetota; class Planctomycetia; order Pirellulales; family Pirellulaceae; genus JBKCUI01. The sequence goes on along the minus strand of CAIYZV010000201.1, from coordinate 12,648 downwards.
GCCGTTGATAGAAACTTCACGCCGCGAGACGAGCAATGCTCAATGAGACGCTCATGATCCGTAGCGCTCAACTCCAATTTTCGAATCATCTCATACTGGGACTCATTCGCGTCGCCAGCCTGTTTCTGATAACTCGCCTTTTCGCCCGCCTTGGTGACAAGCGATTTCGCCTGAAAGCTCTGGAATTTGACATAGTCGACTCCCGCCGCTGACGCAGCGTCGATCAACTCGAACGCGCGCTTGAGGCAACCGTTATGATTTACACCGGCCTCAGCGATGATCAGCACACGTGGGATCATTTCTTAACCGCCCGATCTTCCGCTCGCAAATAACGCACGACCGAATTGGACTCAACATCGCTTCTAACGATCACTCCAGCTCCAACCACACAACGATCGCCAATTCGGACGCATTGATGCGTGATCGCTCCGCTCCCGAGAAAACTCTCTCTACCCAGCGAGGCACCTCCGTTGAGGACCGCGGCCGTCGATACGTGGCAGTGATCCCCAACAACCGCATCGTGCTCGATCAATGCTCTCGAGTTGATGATGCAATTGACTCCAATGCGAGCGCCAGCATTGATGATGGCTCCGTGCATTACCACGCTCCCAGCACCAATCTCCGCATGGCGCGAAACGATCGCGGTGGATGCTACCACCGTCGCCAACTCAACACCCTGGGCAACTAGCTGTTCGAAAAAACGTATCCTAAGAGACGCAGATCCGATTTGCCCCACCGCGACCATCGCGAGCGGAATCTCGCTCACGAGATCCTGCAGATCATGATCACTCCCCAGAACTCGATACCCGAGGATCGTCATCCCAACTTCATTCGCGAGACCCACCACTCCCGCAATTTCATAACGGTCAGTGCTTTCAATCGATTCGATCAAGCTCCGGCAATGCCCGCCTGCTCCGATCAAAAGCAATCTCCGTTTCATGGACGTTCCCCCCGCCGGGTCAACCCAATACCGACACCACTCGGCACGTTGATGATCTGCGCATAAAGTTCATCGGTCGTTCTGAGCGATGATGCCGGGGACCCTTGGTACATCGCCAAACGATTCAAGGGTGTCCAACAGGGGCGGGTCTGTAAGCCTGCGTCATTTGTCGCTCGCAGGATCAAATCGCGATCCTGCTGACGACCGTTATCCAGCCTGATCGCATTGAGCCAGTAATTGCTCTTGCACCCCTCTGGTTCCACAATAACAGTCACTCCATCGATTCCCGAGAAAGCCTCTTGGTAAAGCAACGCCGTCGAGCGTTTTATCTCGATAAATTGAGGCAACTGTTCCAACTGGGCACAGGCGAGAGCTGCATTGATGTTGGGCATTCGATAGTTGAAACCGGTGCAATCGTGGATGTACTCCCATTTGTGGGGAACCTTCGCGGTGGTTGTTAAATGCTTCGCCTGCCGTGCGAGAGCAGGGTCGTCAGTGAGAATGGCTCCTCCCCCCCCTGACGTTACGATCTTGTTCCCATTGAAACTCAGAATACCCAACCTCCCGAACGTGCCTGTGTGTTTTTGCTGGTACAAACTACCCAACGATTCGGCAGCATCTTCGACCAAAGGGATACGATATCGATTCGCCAACGCACCAAGCGACACAATATCGCAGGGATGACCAAATGTATGCATTGGGACAATCGCAGCAATCCGGCGGCCGGTTTGGCGATTTCGTACCCCGTCCCCTACAACTTCCGCAACGGCTTCGAGATACTCTTCTAGTAACTCAGCATCCATTCCTAGTGTTTTCGAACACACATCCACAAAATGGGGAACCGCTCCACAATACGAAATAGCGTTCGCCGTTCCAACAAACGTCAGGGCTGGAACGATAACTTCTTCGTTTCTTTGAACACCGGCGAGCAGTAATGCGATATGCAACGCCGAGGTGCCATTCACTGTCGCGATTGCAAATTTTGTCCCTGTGATGCCGCACAAATCCGATTCCACGCGATCCACAAACGCACCAACGGATGAAACCCAGCCAGTGTCGACGCATTGCTGCACATACCGGCCCTCCATGCCTTGAAAAATCGGCTCATGGAGCGCACTGGGGCCGCCCGTAACGTTACGGATGGCCGCAACCACGGAGTTTACGAACTCCGTGCTCATACGTTGTACAATCCTGTCTTATACATGGATAGATTATTCGCGTTCGTAAACCAATCGACGGTCAATTCGAGCCCTCGCCGCAATCCATCGAGTCCAGCGAACTCTGGCGACCAACCGGTCAGCCTCTTGGCTTTCTCAGCACTGGCGCATAATCGGAAAACCTCGCTCTCGGCGGGCCTCAACCGATTTTCGTCGAGTGCAATCGTAACTTCCTTACCCATCACATCAATGATCAATGCCACCAAATCCCCAATACTGATCTCGAAACCAGTACCAATATTGACAACCTCTCCGACCGTTTGATCCGAATCCCCAACCGCGAGGAACCCTCGAACTGTGTCAGCCACATAGTTGAAGTCCCGTGTCGGCCGAAGATCACCTACATGAAGTTCCCTCTTTCCATCGGCGATCTGTGAGATAATCGTCGGGATGATAGCCCGCGCGGATTGGCGAGGGCCAAACGTGTTGAAGGGTCGCACAATGGAAATCGGTGTTCCAAAGGAGTGGTAGAAAGAGATTGCGATCTGGTCTGCACCGATTTTCGATGCCGAGTAAGGAGACTGGCCCTGCAAGGGATGCTCTTCGGTGATCGGCACGAATTTCGCTGTCCCGTACACCTCACTGGTGGAAGTGTGAACGACGCGTTTCGTGCCCAGATCTCTTGCCGCCTGGACAACATTGAGCGTTCCCGAGACATTGGTCTCGATGTAACTTGACGGTGCGGTGTAGCTGTAGGGTATCGCGATAAGCGACGCGAGATGGTAAACGGTTTCAATCTCTCGCATCGCTTCTCGGACTGCAAACGGATCGCGTACATCACCGGCGAAAACATCAAAATGCCCTCGCACGTCGGATTCACATCGATCGAGCCAACCCCAGGAATTAAACGAGTTGTATTGCACAAACGCACGCACGCGATGTCCCGCACGAACCAACGCCTCGGTCAAGTGCGAGCCAATAAAGCCATCTGCTCCAGTTACTAGTACATGTGCCATTTGAAATACTTACCTGAATCGACCTGGGTGTCTTTCGAAATGTATCGCTCGCGCAAAGATTGTCGAAGGGGTTGATTCCCAAAGCCGATAATCACGCTCTCCAAGCAAATATTGCGAAATAGCATCATGACCATTTCGCTCAAATTCATCCAACTCGAACCACACGATTATCTAATACGCAGAATACTTGTGCACTCCGCCGAAGCCTCGGACTATCCCACGAGTCACTCGGGGCGTTTAAACAGTCTTCGAGTTGCAGTCTGGGGACTTCCGAATCGGATCGAAGGAAGCGAATATGGTAACGTGCAACCGAATAACACCCTTACTGCAACCGATGCACCAAATCTCAATCGGATAGATACGTCTTCCAAGGGATCAGCGGAGCGACCACACCAGGACGCCCGATCTCTGGTACGTCAACCTCTGAAATCGCAAACGTAGGAAGTTCGACGCGATCATAGATCGTTCGCGAAGGACCATGCGAAATTCCAATCACAGGGTAGTAACGCCCGGCATTCAAAAACCTTTCCGCGACTGAAAACTCAGCCCTGTACTTACCCGGAATACGCCTGTAGTCCGGTTCGCTCTCCTCCGTGTCATTGTCTGCCGTGTTGAAAACCCAAGACTCCTCGACCGTACGTATTCCCACCCAAACCTGGAATTGTCGAACGGGGAAATTCACCTCATACTCAATCGAGAAATGAATCCTCTCGTTGTAGCCAAATGTGTTCTTCGCTGTACCCTCATCACCACCGACAACCACGGATGTCAATGTCACTCCCTTTTCCTTATCATTCGGTTGGCTGAAGACAGGTAGTGACTCCTCACCGTCATCTATGTATGCATCCGCGACCGACTCGATGTCCCCAACTTTGCGAACTCGCCCATGCTGTAGAAGCACTCCCTTCGTGCAAAGCCTACGAATCGCCGTCAGATTGTGACTCACCAACAGCACCGTGCGTCCCTCGCCCGAGACCTCGCTGAGTTTGTTGAGACACTTTTTTTGGAATCCGATATCGCCAACCGCTAAGACTTCGTCAACGACGAGAATTTCCGGTTCCAGATGCGCGGCAACGGCAAAGGCCAACCGTACATACATGCCACTCGAGTACCGTTTCACCGGGGTATCCAGGAACTTTTCGACTTCGGCAAACTGAACGATCTCGTCAAACTTTCGTTTGATTTCGACGCGTGTCATCCCAAGAATTGCGCCATTGAGAAAGACATTCTCACGGCCTGTAAGCTCGGGATGAAAACCGGTTCCTACCTCGAGCAAGGAAGCGACGCGTCCCCCTAATTGAACCCTCCCACGTGTCGGCTCAGTGATCCGACTCAGGACCTTAAGCAAGGTCGATTTTCCTGCGCCATTATTGCCGATGATACCGACTACCTCGCCCGGTTTCACCTCAAACGACACATCGTCCAATGCCCAAAACTCTTCAACTTCATCCCCCTGTACGATCTGTCGCCCTCGGGCCATATCATAGGCTTTGCGGCAAAAATTCTTGATTTGCAACCCTATGACATCGCGCATCGCCGTGTAGCGTTGCTCGCGGGCCAACTGATGGCCGACGAGATAGGACTTACTTAGATGTTCAACAGAGATCATTGGAATGGACACGATTTGGCAGCCGAATGTCGCGTTAGATCAGATCGGCGAAATGCCGTTCCATTTTTCGAAATTCACGGATTCCGAACCATAGGAAGAAAGCCGTGACCCCAAAACTCGCCAGGAACCCTGGCCAATACATCTCCCGTTCGCCCAAAATGCACCAACGGAATCCATCGATGACTCCCACTACAGGGTTCAAGGAATACCAGAACCGCCACTTCTCAGGGATCACCCCACTACTGAAACCGACTGGGGATATATAGAGCCCGAACTGAACCAGGAACGGTATGACGTAACGAAAGTCTCTGTATTTCACATTCAAGGCTGTGATCCAAAGGCTCGGCCCTAAACTCGCAAGAAATGCGACCACAATAAAAAGAGGCAAAAAGAGAATCTGCCATCCAGGCAACCAATGGTACCACACCATCATCCCCAACAGGATTGAAAAGCTGATCAGGAAATCCACCAACGCTACCACGACCGTCGCCGTGGGTACGATCAAGCGTGGAAAATAAACTTTGCTGATCAAATTCGCGTTACCCACCAAACTATTGGATGCGTCCGCAAGCGCGGTCGAGAAAAAGGTCCATGGTAACATGCCGGAAAAGACCATCAGCGCATACGGGGCCGCACCATCGCTCGGCAAATTCGCGATCCTTCCAAAAACAACCGTGAAAACGATCATCGTAAGAAACGGACGCAGTACCGCCCAGAGTAACCCAATGACCGTCTGCTTGTAACGTACCGACACATCGCGCCACGCCAATACCTGGAACAACTCGCGGTAGTCCCATAGGTCGCTCCAATAGTTGCGCTCTGTTCTTCCCGGTTCTAATATCCAAATCTTCTTTGTCATGATTCGCGTATCCCGATCGCATAACGAATGGGTATTCTGTAATTTCCAAGGGGTCCATTGACCTCGCAGGATTTGACCTTCAGTGACGGCCCCCAATGCCTACAGGTAACTTTCGCGTTTGCCCCATTCGGCGATCGCGACCGAGCGTCTACCATGCACCTGTCAGGATTACTTCTGGATAAGTGTTGCGTCGCAAAACAGTCGATCAGTAAAAAGCAGCATTGACCGATGGTAAGCGACTCTAACCCCGTGCACGAATTGTTCGACCGAGGCGCAAACTTAGGCTTTGACAACCTGTGCCGGACCAACGATGCCATGCATGGCGTTTCGAGTGTCGAGGACGAGTTTCGACCATTGCGCTAGTTCGTAGTAATCGACAGATCGGTGGGCCGTAGCGATCACGACAGCATCGTACTTGCCTATCTCTGCCTGCGTCCAAGGAACGCATTCCGTACCCGCCCAGTGTCCATGCTCGCGACTCGGACGAATCACAGGAATATAGGGATCGTAGTACGCGAGTTCAGCACCGCGCTCCTTCAATTTATCCATCAACGTATAACCAGGGGACTCGCGTGCGTCGTCCACCTCCGCCTTGTACGCCAAACCGACGAGCAGGATCCGGCTGCCATTCACGGGTTTGCGTCTAGCGTTCAAGGCTTCCGTCAATTTCAACACGACGTAGTCCGGCATCGACACATTCACTTCGCCAGCGAGTTCAATGAAGCGTGTCGATTTTTGGTACTCTCTCGCTTTCCACGTCAAGTAAAACGGATCAATGGGTATGCAATGCCCACCCAGTCCAGGCCCGGGGTAAAACGCCATGTAGCCAAATGGTTTCGTTTTCGCCGCGGCGATGATCTCCCAAATATCAATCCCCATCGCTTCGTAAACAACCTTAAGCTCATTCACGAGCGCAATGTTGACGCTACGGAAGATGTTTTCAAGCAGCTTGGTCGCCTCGGCAGCCCGACAACTGGATACAGGTACAACACTATTGAGAGCGCTCTGGTAGAGCGATGTAGCTGCCTTCAAGCATTCAGGAGTATACCCACCAACGACCTTCGGTATTTTCTCCACGACACTGTTCGGATTCCCTGGGTCCTCCCGCTCTGGCGAAAAGGCCAGGTGAAAGTCTTTTCCAGCAACCAAACCTGACCCGGATTCCAGGACTGCCCGAAGGTCCTCATCGGTGGTTCCTGGATATGTGGTCGACTCGAGTACGACCAACATTCCTGGTCGCAAGTGTGCCGCGATCGATCGACCCGTCGACAAAATGTAGGAGATATCGGGTTCGCGATTCTTGTTCAGTGGCGTCGGAACGCAAATGATCACCGCCTCGCATTCGCTCACCCGCGAAAAAGTGTTACTTGCCTGGAATCGTCCACTATGGACATGCTCTGCGACCGTGGAACCAGGGATGTGATGGATGTAGCTTTCCCCGCGCTGTAGGCTTTCAACTTTCTCTGGGTCGATGTCCAACCCCAAAACCTGCTGTCCCTTCGAACAGAATTGCAGGGAAAGGGGCAAGCCGACATAACCAAGCCCAACGATGGCAATCATGGAGAAGTTATTTCCATTCGAAGAACAATAATAATACCAATCCGAATCATTGATTTACAGAACATCGGGCTAATAGCCGTCCGAGTCACGCGTGTAAGCAAGTGGGTAGCCGCTTTGCGGCTAGAGAGTAGAGGATTGAAAGTAGAAAGTAGAATCAGAGTAAACGTGGTCAGCTAGGTTTGGTGAGCGATTCGGCGTCGGATAGGGATTCGGACTTACCGAAAATCCCCTTTGCGTCTTTGCGTGAAACAGGGTTTTAGGTCCCACGATTCTAGTGGCGATCTAAACCCCGCATCTACCAATTCGGTACGTCCCTCCACCCGGCGCTCACGCTGAGGGCTCCGATGATTTCGCTTACGCTGCGGGCTCCGAATGCATCAACTACCAACCCCAAAAACTCTATCTTCGTACCCGGCTTCCCCTTCGCGTCTTCGCGTCTTCGCGTGAAATCCGGTTTTCTATTTCCCACCACCCGGCGCTCACGCTGAGGGCTCCGATGATTTCGCTTACGCTTGGGGTTTCGATGGGCGATCATCCCGATGTCGATTTTCCGCACGCACTGTGTCGTACGAACGACTTCCAATACGCAACCCCTCAGGCAACGGTGCATCCTCCGGAATAGTCACGCAATGCACCGAAGCAACACCATCCGTCTCTTCATACCGATACTCCAACCCCGACTCCGGGCATATCGCCATCCCGGTCGCATCAAAACTCAATACATGCCCGTGCCGACTCATCCAGCCAGACAACCTCGCTGGAACCCCTTTCACCATGCCATAATCCGGCACATCGTCCGTGACGACAGCTCCAGCCGCCACAAAACTGTACCGACCTAAATCCACCCCGCAAACAATCGTCGCATTCGCGCCGATTGTCGCACCACGCCGCAGAACCGTCTTCTCATAAATGTTCCTGCGGACCACTTGGCTCCGCGGGTTGGTGACATTGGTCAAAACACACGACGGTCCCAGAAACACGTCGTCATGCACCTCTGTCCCCGCGTAAATCGACACGTTGTTTTGAACCTTGACGTTTCGCCCCATAGTCACTCCAGAAGCGACAAAAACGTTTTGGCCAAGATTGCAATCTTCGCCCAGTTTTGCCCCGGAACTGATATGACTAAAATGCCAAATCTTGCTCCCCTTTCCGATCGTCGCACCCTCGTCAACGATCGCACTGGGGTGCGCGTAGTACTCCGCCGCAGGTGCTGACGCAATATCACGTACGCTGACGGATCTCCCGGCAACATCGAGACTCGTTTGGGCCATCGCCAGCACCCTGAGCACTTGCAACCCCTCTTTTCCATCGGTGCGCGGTTGTCTCCGTTGCGCACAACACTCAATAAAGTGTTCGCATTCATTGCGCAATGGCTCGGACGTCACAACCTCAACAGGTTCGCCAATCACTTTCCCGGCAGTCGGAATGAGTCCATCCTGCCAAGCGATTTGATGCCGATACATCACCAGCTTTTTATCCCATTCCAACGTGTCATCGAAAACCACCATTCCATGCGATCCGACCACGGTCAGTTTCTGCTCCTTGAACGGATTCAACCAACTCACGAAGACATGAGCCAGCACCTCACCGTCGAATCGCATCGAGGTTAGGGTGGTATCGGCAACACCAGGGGTTAACCAGCCTCCACCGGTGCATTGCAACGAAACGGGCAAGCGATCCCCTACCAAGGACAGGATGACGGACAAATCGTGCGGGGCAAAACTCCACAACGCGTTTTCTTCGCGTCGGATTTTGCCAAGGTTCAGCCGATTGGAGGTGATGTATTGCAACCGCCCCAACTCGCCAGTTGCGATGAGTTCCTTGATCTTCTGGATGCACGGATGGTATTGGAGCAAATGCCCCACCATCAAGATCCTCTCTAATCGACTGCTTAAAGCGACCAGTTCTTCGGCTTCGGGTACGGTCAAGCACAACGGCTTTTCTACGAAGACGTCTTTGCCATGCAACAATGCGGATTTCGCAAGCGTATAGTGCAGTGCAGCCGGGGCGGCGATGAATACCTTGGTAACGGAATCATCTTGGAGAACGGCATCGACCGAGGTAGTTTTCGCAACCCCCTCATATCCGGTGCTAAAGTTATGGAGTGTCTGCGCATGGGTGTCGCACAATGTGTGCAGGACGCCGAGAGCATGGAGGTTTCGAGCAAGATTCTTGCCCCAATATCCTCCACCGATCAATGCGACATCGCGCATGGTGTGAATGTTCATGGAGTTTAGTTCGCGCGGAAAAAGTCTCGAAGGGCGGCGACGACTCGGTCTTGGTCGGATTCACTGAGGAACGGATGCATGGGCAAGCTCAACACTTCGCGCGATGCTTTCTCGGACTCTGGAAAATCCCCCCACCGATAACCTAACGGTTCAAAAACCGGTTGTTCATGCAGGCATTTCGGGTAGTAGACTGCCGTGGGAATACCTTGGGATTGCAAGTGAGTAGCAAGGGCATCGCGATTTGGCACACGGATCGTATACTGGGCATAGACGTGTGTGTTTCCGGGAGCAACCTCGGGAACGATGCAGACGTCGGCCAACAACCGGGAGTATCGAGCACCGATCGCGTTCCGCTGTTCAACCTCCCATGCAAACGTTGGCCACTTCGCTAGCAGGACGGCAGCTTGCAAGGTATCGAACCGGCCGTTCATCCCGACCAAGGTATGATGATGCCTCTTGAGGCCGCCATGGTTACGGATGGCCATGAATCGCTCCGCCAATGCATCGTTGGACGTGAAGAGCGCGCCACCGTCGCCGTAACAGCCAAGGGGTTTCGCCGGAAAAAAGCTGGTACTTGCGATCTCGGTGACACCACAACTACGTTTTCCATGTTGGCTAGCACCAAAACTCTGTGCGGCATCCTCGATCACGGCGATGTTGTGCTTGGCCGCGATCGCGTTGATCCGTTGATAATCCGGCATTTGCCCGAACAAGCTCACCGCGAGGATCGCTTTGGTTCGCGGCGTGATTTTCGATTCGATCTGCTCGACATCGATGTTGTAAGTGGATGGTTCAATATCAATGAAAACGGGTGTGGCGCCGACCAGTGAGACGACCTCGCTGGAACTGATCCAAGTGAATGGAATGGTGAGGACCTCATCCCCTGGGCCTATGTCGAGTGCTCGAAGAGCGATCTCTAGGCTGTCGGTTCCACTGGCAACGGAGATGCAGTGTGTTGCTTGGACGTACTCTGCGAGAACGCGTTCGAGTTCTTTGATCTCTGGCCCCATGATGAACTGGCCGTGACTGAGGACTTCTTGGATCGCCGCGTCGATCCCTGGCTTGAGTTGTTGGTATTGAGTTTTCAGATCGATGAATTGCATAACATACATTTGCCGTCTGAAGAGCAATTGAGCGATGCCACGCCCGCCCTGTGTGATCGAATCGAGACTAGGGAAGCAACGATTTCGAACGAAACCCCAACGGGTTCACGTGCGGTTTCTGAGTCGGGTCTAAAGCTCCGCCCTCGTCGGTGACACTCTACACATCCCCGTTTCACCTCCACCGGGCACAAACCCTACGCAGACTCCCCTGCTGTTGGAGAACCATCCATGAGAACGCATAAGTTTAGGACACAATCACAGTTAGTAAAGTTTAAGCATCCTCGAAAGCTCTAACTAACAATTAAGATCGAACGATTGTGCGTTTTAGAAGGAGGAAATAAAGTCGCCGACCTTGTCGTCTCAATGCGTGATCTTGCACAATCCGAACAACCCACCACGATGGTATCGAAAAAGGTCCCGCAATTAACCAACTCGAGGTTTACCGCTCGTCAAGATGATCGGATTCTCAAAGAAAACATCGCCAAACCCCTTGAATACCTATATTTACGTTAGGCAAACACTCTTCAAGAAGGAGACCAAGTAGATCGATAAAGAGGATACGAACAGCCGCTCTATCTTTCTATAGATAATTCCGTTGCATAAATTCCGCCCCGAAGCGAACAGCGTTTCATCACAAATTCAGAGAGCCTCTCAAGCCGTACTCGATAAACACCACCATGCGGAAGGTTCCGCGAAGGGCAGTTACGGTCGACCGTTGCGCCGTTCCCCGAGCCCATCAGTCTGGAATTAAATCAACGGTCTCTGCCTAGAGAGTTTGAAAAGATGGGGAGAATTTGTCGACTGTCTTGGCGTTCCGATGGATGAAAGGCTTGCAAGGCATAAGCTGCGGTTAACAACTACGCCAGCACCAAAGTCTTTTGCCGTGCAGCGAATACCCAAGATCTGCCAAGGCACGACCGATACTTTTCGCATCAAGATCCGAGTCAACCGCAGTGTTTAGGTTGAAACGGGACTTGAGGTTGTCAAGCTACTACTGAGATCAAATCGCCTATCAAGGACGCAAGTCCCTGATTACCTTTTCGTGCATTTTCACTTGAGCTCAATAAAAAACCCCTCTCGCAAAAGAGGGGTCTATGTTAACCCGAGATATCGGCGGTTGAGCTTTTACATGCCGAGCATTCGGCGAGCACGCCGCGCAGCGACTCCACCTAGACCGAGCAAACCGAACACAGCGAGCGATGCAGGCTCGGGGACTTGTCCGCCACCGCCAGTCGGGCCTACAAACATCAAATCGATCGTGCTCTCCGAAATCCTGTCGATCGAAGGATACCCGGAAACTGTCGTCACTGGTGACGAGCCTGTCACGCGTGCCCCAGCCCTCAATTCATACGCTTTACCAACCGCAAGGCTCCACGCAGGCCCCACTACAAGAACTCCGTCTTCATACAGACTAGCGAACGAGTTCGCGCCCGCTGGCGACGGGTTAAATAACGTCGAAATCGTCACGTCCACGCCTGAGCCGACTGTGAAGCTCAACACGCCCGCAGCATCAGCATAATCTGCACCCGCCGACGACATTTTCGCTTGTGCTAACAAGCCAATCAACCGTGTCCCTGCCGTTGCACTGTTATTCCATGAACCGCTCAAAGAAACGTAGGCAATATCAGAAGCAGAAAATCCCTCCTTTTTCAAGGAGGTGGGGTTCGGCGATCCCCATGTCGATGTACCGGTTACGAAATTCTGGGGTGTGCTTACGCCGTTCGGATCCACTAATCCGTATGACCTGGGGTCACCCAAAAGAGGGTATTGTCCAATCGAGGGGGTAAGAGTAGCACTGACCACACTTCCATACGACTCGCTCATCAACAAACAAACCAAAAAAACTGACAACAATCTACTCATGGTTGACTTCCTCGGGATTTCGGGCATGAACTTAACAAAGCGCAAGAGTCCAAGACGTAACTTGCAAATGCATGCAGAGAGAATAAACGGCGCAAACGGAACAGTCAAGCTTTTTGGCGTATTTTGAGAAAAAAATCCTTGCCAATTAAAGAATCGGTGGGAAGTCGCGATGTCGGGATCTTTCGCAAGATCCACTACAAACCCGGTTTCGCTTCACACTTTCCAACGATCAGCCGGTCGACGTTAGCCGCGGTTTTCGGCTGTTCAGACCCTTGGTAAACCACGTAAACCGGGGCTAAGGCCCATTCGGCTG
>CAIYZV010000200.1 GCA_903930765.1 uncultured Pirellula sp. | reverse complement strand
GGGGCACTGGGGTGTTGGGGCACTGGGGTGTTGGTGGCACTGGGGTGTTGGGGGCACTGGCGAAAGGAAGGATCGATGCCGGGAGGATCTAGCACTCGATTTCCAACCCGCCACTCCCCTGCGAGACATGTCCGACAGGTACGTGTCGGATGGCAACCCGTGCCATCGCCGTCTCCCTTTCGGGCAGCAGTGCTATTTTAACTGCTGGGCAACCTTTTCCGAATAGGATAACTTTCCAGTCTGATTCCGAGCGGCCGATTGTCAAAATCTTCGAAGGCAACTGGGCGAATCTGTTTGCGCAGCCGTAAAACACAACAGTTCCAGCAACTCCCCCGCGATCGGCTTCTCGTGTATTCCCGTCGCCCATCGCACCGAATCCCGCCAACAGTTTGAGAAATTCCCTCCGCTGGTTTGCGTGCCATCCACTCGTGTGCAAAGTAGTAGTGTCGACCAAGCAAGTGGTGGTAGCGAACCCGCCGAGAAGATCGCGCTCGGTGAAAGTGACTATATGTCGTCACGCTCAAAGGGTTTCTCGCCTACCCCACTTTGGATCGATTTTCAGGAAATGATGGGTTGGACGGCCTTCGGCTCGCTCAGCCTTGTCGATCAAGGATGACTCTCAAAGGGATTTGTTATGCGCCGCATGATGCAAGCGTTTGTTTTGTTCGCTGCCGGGTCTGCTTCGCTCTCCACTGTAGCTTCGGCCCAACTCGCGACTTCTGCCCAGGTTGACGAAACGTCGTCCGTCGTGGCCAACCTTACACCGCAGCCGATGTTTGCGACTCAGCAGATGATTCCATGTGGGAATTCGCAAGGCAACGCTGACTCACACTCCCCCTTGGCCCTCCTGATGGATGCTGATCCCTGCCATCCCAATCTTTGGTCCAGCTACCCAGCGGAACGGGCAGCACGTCTGAACCACCTTTACCACCACCTGAACGGTTGCGATTGCCTCGATGCCAAGCGAGGACTTCATTCCTCGCCTTCGACCATTTGTGGCGATGCAAACTGTGGCAGCGCTTGCAATAGCAACAGCAGCGATACGGCAGCAACTCGCATCAACCGCTACCGTACCCACCAAGGCCTCGCCAAAAAAGCAACCTTTTCGAGCCTGTACAGCGAACCGACGGCAGCGTGCTCCACCGATTGCAAGCCACTCGGAGTCCACAAACTATTCAAACCCGCTGCCAATTGCGATATTGCCAGCCCAACCGCCGCTCCTGCAGCAGCCCCAGCGTTTAACGCAACGCAGGGACCCACTCCCTCCAATCGCTTGGCTGTCCCAAGCCAGATTTATGCTGCTCCATCGGTTCCCCCAATGGCAGCAAATGCCCCGGTGGGTATCTCCAGGTAAACGGCAGCTTGATCCTTCACGATTTCAACCTGCGGCCAGTCGCTAGTTCCTCTTAGATAATCTGTAACATCAAAGACAACGGACTCTCATAAACCTTCCAGACCTGCCGATACTACTTCTAGCACGGATTGGTTAGTCGACCCACTCGAGAGAGTGGGCCAACCGACAATTGGGCCATGGTATGGCGATGGAGCGACATACCATGGCTTTTTTTATGGACTTGCTGTCCCCTACGCCAAAATATCCGTGGCGACACGACCAGCGACATCCGTCAACCGGAAATCTCTGCCTGCGTAGCGATACGTGAGACGCTCGTGGTCCAAACCTAATAGGTGCAGGATGGTCGCATGCAAATCGTTGATGTGCATTTTGTTGTCTGCCGCATAGTACCCATAGTCATCGGTCGCACCATAGGCATATCCACCCTTAACCCCTCCGCCTGCCATCCACATGCAGAACCCATGGGGATTGTGATCACGGCCGTTGCCTTGGGAAGTCGGCGTCCTACCGAATTCACCACCCCATAGGACGAGGGTGTCCTGCAACAACCCTCTCTGCTCCAGGTCGGTTAAAAAGCCTGCGATGGGTTTATCCACCTCGGCTGCATTCTTTGTATGCCCGTGGTACAGATCGCTATGCTGGTCCCATTGCACTTCACTATCGCTATGGGTGACTTGTACGAAACGCACGCCCCGTTCCAAGAAGCGACGCGCCATCAGACATTCGCGTCCAAAATTTTCGGTGACGGGATCATCGATTCCATACAATCGCATCGTCGCCTCCGTTTCCGATCGCAGGTCCTGAATCTCCGGCATCGATGTCTGCATTCGATAAGCGAGTTCAAAAGCGCCGAGTCGTCCTTCGATCGCCGCATCGAATGGATTGGCCTGCGCATAGGATTGGTTCATCTCTTCGAGCAAATCGAGTTGCTTGCGTTGCTCCGATTTTCCAATTTTCGGATTCGCAATATGCTGGACGGAAGCTTGGACGACTTGTTGGCTCGCATTCCCAATCGGCGTTCCTTGGCAATAGGTCGGCAAGAATGCCGCCCCCCAATTGTTCACTCCACCATGGGCCAACGTGGGGCAAATGGTGACAAACGCAGGCAGATCCTGATTCTCAGTACCTAGGCCATACGTGACCCACGCCCCGAGACTAGGCCGCACAAACTGATCGCTCCCCGTGTGGATCTTGAGCAGCGCACCACCGTGTGCCGGATTGCTCCCATGCAGAGATCGCAACACGCAAAGCTTGTCGATATGTTTCGCGACATTGGGAAACAATTCGCTGACGGGCAAACCAGACTCCCCATGCTGATGAAACTTCCAAGGGGATTTCAGTAGGTTGCCCTGCTGAGCGAATACCACTCGCGGCAACTCAAACGGAGGTGGCTTGCCATCATCCCGAGTCAACAGTGGTTTCGGATCAAACGTATCGACATGGGAAGGACCACCCTTCATAAACATGAAAACAATACGCTTGGCACGAGGCAAAAAATGCGGCGCTTTAGGAGCTAGCGGATTGGTCCGAACTGGGGATTCGCCACCCATGGCCCAGGAACTCAGCAACGACTGAAACGCTAAATAGCCAAACCCGAGCGCGGTCGACTTGAGCATCCTCCGTCGGGAGGCAAGCTCCATTGCGATCTCTTGGCTATTCCATAAGTCGTTCATGAATTTGATGCCCCTTCGGTTTACCTTGCAAAGAAAAACTCATTGCAGATCAATAAGTTCTGCGCGAAAAGCCCCCACGCTTTCCGCTCGAGGGAATCCACTGCTAGCGATCCAGCCGTTGGCAATGGGTCGTTTGGCGTTGAAACCAGGCTGTCCGGCGATGCATCACCGGACGCGATCAGGGACTCGACAAAGGCAAGGGACTTGTTCCGCTCCGAATCGGTTGCGTCCCGGCCGAGAACCTGGTGGTACAACCACTGCAATCGCGCCTCGGATGTAGTCGCTGAATCCAGACACGCTCGAGCAAGATTCTCCGAAGCGTCGATAACCCATTCGGAGTTCATGAGCAGAAGTGCTTGTGGCGCCACCGTGGTCGATTGCCGATCCCCACCCGGCATGGTAGGGTCCGGGAAATCGAATTGCTCTAGATGCGAAAAGAGATGATTTCGAATGATGGGCAAATACACGGTCCTTCGCACGCTGTCGTAACGCGTATGGTCGATGGAGGTATGGTCGAAAACAAACTGGCGATTCCGAAGAGGTACCGATTTTCCGCCCAACCTCAAATCGAGATTGCCCGCAACGAACAGGATCGAGTCTCGGATTTGCTCAGCGGACAATCGCTGAGTACGGAATCGCCACAGCGATTGGTTCTCCGGATCGATCGCCACCGCTTGCTCGGTGGACTCATGCTGACTGGCCATTTGATACACACTCGAACTCATGATCAATCGATTCAGTTCTTTGATCGACCATCCCGACTCGATGAACCAACGGGCCAGAAAATCAAGGAGCTCAGGATGCGATGGACGATCGCCGAGCCTGCCAAAGTTTTCGGTGGATGGGACCAATCCTCTTCCAAAGTGCCAACGCCATACTCGATTGACGATCACGCGGGCAGTCAATGGATGATTAGGGCTCGATAGCCATCGCGCCAGTTCCAAACGGCCACTGTTGCGCCGATTGAAGACATGGTGCTCGCCGTACGTGCGCATGACTTCTGGAAAATCTCTCCGCACAACATCCCCAAGGTTTCGGTGGCTTCCTCGAATGTGGATGGGAATACCTTCGATCACACCGCGATCGGAAACTCCCATCACCGCGGTTTCGTCGGGAGCCGAACTCTCGATCAACCTCGCCTCGGTCGCTAACGCATGGAGGCTCTCGACGGTTTCTTCATCGAGTGCATGCTCCATCTTTGCGGGAATCGCCAAGAACCCGCCGACATCACCGAGGGCAGTCCGCGCTCGCTCCTGCATGGGATCCGCAAGCGCCGTGACCTTCGGATCTGCGTTCTTGGCTTCGTCCCATGCTTTTTGTGCCGCATCAAATAGCGATTGGTAATGGCACTGAATTGCATCAACCTCTCCTCGCGATGCCATGTCGCGCCACGCCTCGAATAATGGGTCGTCGGTGTGGAACTCCAAATGCTTTCGGCAATGGGCCAAGACTCGTGGATGCAGTCCATGCGCCGAACCCGCCTCCGCCCATTCGTTCAACGTTGCTGAAGAGTCGAGCTTTGACGCGGTCGCTAAATACAACGCAGCTTGCGAACGAACGCGTTCTCGCAGCTTTTGCATTGCGGTATTTTTCGCAGTGTTGAATGCCCCCTGCTTTTCAGCAATCCTTGCATTCACCGCATTCAGCGATGCTTTTTCCTCCGCCGAAGCATAGGAAACCTCATTCCAATGCTTGATCGCTCCAAAATTGGAATCACCGAACGTTTTCGTCCCCTTAAAGATTGCCGCGAGCGCGTAATAATCACGATGCTTGATCGGATCGAACTTGTGATCGTGGCATCGAACGCAACCTAGTGTCATCCCCATGAAGCACTTTCCGATCGCATCGAGCTGTTCGTCGATGGTGTCCATCACCAGCTTGTCCCGGTCCGGCTCCGCGAGGACTTTGGCTCCGAGCACCAG
>CAIYZV010000199.1 GCA_903930765.1 uncultured Pirellula sp. | reverse complement strand
TGGCGGCAAGCTCTACTGCACTCGCGAGGATGCCACGACATTTGTGCTTGGGGATCTCGAGGCGAGTCAGCCAAAACTGTTGAGCGAGAATCCGATCGATGGCTTTGCTGTCGCCAGTCCGATTGGGATCCGTGGAAAGATCTATTTAAGGACGTACGAGGCTCTGTACTGCATCGAATGACGAATTGCGCCGCTGCATCCACCAAAGGATCGGGCTATTCGGGTTTGTGGAATCGCTCCAACGCTCGATTTCGAACAGGTCTGATCGGCTCCCAGCCCAGTCGGCAACCGCATCGGCTTCGGCCCTGCCGCCATCATGTCCGACATACGCCAGGATGGTGAGAACGCCACCTGGTCGAAGCATGGTGGACGCGGTTCGGATGGCAGGTAGAGACGATTCAACCCGCGTAACGATCGATTTGTCGGATAGGGGAAGGTATCCCAGATTAAACATCGCGCATGCCACTCGGATGCGATGCTCCGGTAGAACAAACGATTCGAGTTCGGCATGATCGCCGACGCACAGAGCGACTCGATCCACGAGGTTGGCTTCGGTTAATTTCACCTTCACACGTTCGATGGCCGCGGGTTGAATGTCGATCGCGTAGACCAAGCCATTCGGTCCGACGGCATCGGCCAAAAAAAGAGTATCGAAACCGTTGCCTGCGGTTGCGTCGATGGTGATATCCCCCGGCGCGATCCAATCTCGGACGCGGTTTTGGGCCTCTACCGTAAAGTGCATGTACGGATTGCCTTACGATCGAGGGTAGGAGCCTAGCAGTTCCAAACGAATCGCTTCGCCCCGAAGTTTTTCGATCGCAATGCCCACGTTAGGTTGATCGCGGTGCCCTTCGAGTTCGACGAAAAAGAAGTACTCATTGGCGATCCCCGGGACCGGGAACGACTCGATCCATGTCAAGTTTAAGCCATTGTTTTTGAAGAGCACCATCACGTCGGCGAGGGCTCCCGGTTTGTGGGGAACTTGGAACATGATCGATGTTTTATCGTTGCCTGTAGGGGCCGGCTGTTCCTTGCCAATGATGACAAATCGAGTCACGTTGTTGGGGTTGTCTTCGATGGAACGTGCGATAATGTCCAATCCATGTTCGATGCCAGCTTCCACGCTGGCCACCGCGGCGGCACCTTCTTCGTGCGCAGCGATCTCGGCGGCCGCCGTGGTGCTGGCCACTTCGACCCATCGGGCTCCTGGTAGATGCTCGGCGAGCCATCCTCGGCATTGCGAGAGAGCTTGGGGCTTGCTGTAGACACGTTTGATGTCGGAGCGATCGCACCGGGCTAGCAGGTTGTGATGGATCGGAAGAGGGATCTCACCGCAAATCTGAACGGGGGTGCGAATGAACATGTTGAGCGTGTCGACGATCCGGCCGTCGGTCGAGTTCTCGATCGGAACGACACCGTATCGAGCTTGGTCACGAGCAACCTCTTCGAAAACGGCGGGAATCGTGGAAACACCGACCATGCCTGACGCGGGACCGAACACTTTGCAGGCGGCCAGGTAGCTATACGATTGCACTGGCCCCAAAAATGCGATCCGGGTGGGACGGATAGCTTCCGTATAGGTGGCACCCGCGATGTACCTGATGATCGACGCCGCGAATGTCGACGTCCCCGCATTGGCTTTGTCGGTAGCTTCGTCCGCGTTGCCAACTGCTTGCTTGGCGACGTTCGCTTCGGCTTGGCGGCACGCATCCCGAAGGCTAGGGAAATCCCCTTGGGCCTGCTGCTGGTACGTTTTGAGCAGTTCGCATCGCTTCTTGGCCAGTAGGACTAGGTCTCGGTCAAGCTCAGCAATCGAGTTGGTGATGGCGGGTGGAAGGCTTCCAGGATTGTTGGGATTGTACCGGCTCATGGAATGTTCGAACGAAGGAGAGTTCTGTCAAATTGGCGTGAAATCGACCGTTACGCTTCCGTTTCAACGCCTTTAGGTTGTTCAATAATACCCGTAAGTCTATGCCAGGATGGGGTTTGCAGTAAAAAAACGGCGCGAAACTGGGATTGGCACAAGGATTGCTTTCAATGGAAGCCATGAATCGAGAGGCTGGCAGGAAAGCCGCCCCGAACCTCGACTATCGATCCAATCATGGAATCGATCCAATCATCGTAACGGGAGAAACCAATTATGGCAGCAGGCGAAAAAATCATCGGTATCGACCTTGGGACTACCAACTCGGTAGTTGCGGTGATGGAAGGCTCGGAAGTCAAGGTGATTCCGAATGCGGAAGGCAACCGACTGACCCCGAGCGTGGTCGCGTTCACCGACAAAAGCGAAACGATTGTGGGCGAACCAGCCCGCCGTCAAGCGGTGACCAACCCGCGACGCACGGTGTACTCGGTCAAGCGTTTCATGGGACGTCGCCATTCGGAAGTCGAATCCGAAGAGAAAATTGTCCCTTACCAAGTCGTCGGAGGTGCGAACGAGTATGTGAAGGTGCAGATCGGCGATCAGCAATTCACTCCGCAAGAGATTTCGGCCAAGGTGCTTCGCAAGTTGAAGGAAGCGGCCGAAGCGTATCTCGGGCACCGCGTCTCCAAGGCGGTGATCACGGTTCCGGCTTACTTTAACGATGCCCAGCGTCAAGCGACCAAGGACGCCGGCCAAATTGCAGGCCTCGAGGTGGCTCGGATCATCAACGAGCCGACCGCAGCCGCATTGGCCTACGGTTTGGATAAGAAGAAGGATCAAAAGATCGTCGTGTTCGACTTGGGTGGGGGTACGTTCGACGTATCGGTGCTCGAAGTCGCATTGAGTGGCGATGAGGATTCCAGCAGCAAGGTCTTTGAAGTGATCAGCACCAGCGGTGACACGCACCTCGGTGGTGACGATTTTGACCAAGCACTCGTGAATCACGTTGCGAATCAATTTCAGAAGGACCACGGTATCGACCTTCGCAAAGACCCCATGTCGCTCCAGCGGCTTCAGGAAGCTTGTGAAAAGGCCAAGAAGGAACTCAGTTCGCTACCACAGACCGACATCAATCTGCCGTTCATCACGGCCGATGCAACCGGTCCAAAGCACTTGCAGATGGCCGTGACTCGCAGCACGTTTGAGGGATTGATCGATTCCTTGATCGAGCGATGCCGTCAGCCGGTGCTCCAGGCGTTGAAAGATGCCAAGTTGAATCCATCGGAGATCGACGAAGTCGTTTTGGTCGGTGGTTCCACCCGTGTTCCCAAGGTTCGTCAAATTGTTAAGGACATTTTTGGCAAAGAGCCTCACCAAGGGGTCAACCCGGACGAAGTCGTCGCTGTTGGCGCTGCGATCCAAGGTAGTGTTCTGTCGGGCGAACGCAAAGATGTTTTGCTGCTCGACGTCACCCCGTTGACGCTCGGGATCGAAACCGAAGGTGGAATCCTGACGGCTCTGATCGAACGCAATACAACGATTCCAGTCGAAAAGAAGCAAGTCTTCTCGACGGCAGCTGACGGGCAGACCGCGGTGACTGTGAGCGTATTCCAAGGGGAACGCAAAGTCGCGCAGCACAATCGTTTGCTCGGTCAGTTCAATTTGGAAGGGATCGAGGCAGCTCCTCGGGGGATGCCTCAGATCGAAGTCAAATTCGACATCGACCAGAATGGTATCTTGAACGTCTCTGCCAAGGACTTGAAGTCTGGCAAGCAATCCAGCGTCAAGATCGAACAGTCGAGCGGTTTGAGCAAGGACGAAATCGAGCGAATGAGGCGCGATGCGGAGCTCCATGCCGACGAAGACCGGAAAGAAGTCGAATTGGCCGAGGCGAAGAATCGCGCAGAGAACACGATCCATGGTCTCGAAAAAGCGATCAAAGACCAAGGCGACAAACTGAGCGCCTCGGACCGAGAACCGCTTGAGTCTGCGATGAAGAAGGTTCGCGAGGCGATCAGCTCCAACAACGCCGATACGATCAAAGCTGCTACGAGCGAGCTCGAACAAGCAGCCCAAGCGTTCCGGTCGAACTTCGCAAGCCAGCCGGCTCAAGACGTACCTGGTGGAGAGAGTGCTAAGTCGTCGGGGGACGATGATGCAATCGATGCCGAGTTCGAAGTCAAGAACTAGAACCCGACTGTTCTGCTTCGCAGCGCGAACGCCAAAAAACCAAAATCTCCTTCTCGAGACGAGTATCGGGAAGGAGATTTTTATTTTCCCTTCGTGGGGGCCGTACTAGGCGTCGGCTTGCAAGCTGCGAAGGCTAACAAAACCGTGCTGCCTTGACGGTTATCTCTTTTGATGAAGCAAACCGACTCTAGCAGTATTTGGCTTCCCATCGCTTGCGATCTTCAACGATTTTTTCGTCGGAGCCGATCAATCCGGCCTTGCGCTTCATGTCGAATGTTGCTTCAAACCCATAAAGGTCTTCTTCCACCTGGCGTTTGTTTTCGTCGGAGAGCCGATCGATGAAAAGGACGCCGTCGAGGTGGTCGGCTTCGTGCTGGATGATCCGGGCCAAAAAACCGTCGACTTGCATATCGATCTCTTTGCCATCGATCCCGTAGGCGTTGATATGGATCGTCTTGTTTCGTTTGACCATCCCGTTGATTCCCGGCAACGAAAGGCAGCCCTCTTCCGACTCCGAGGAGCCGGTAGCTCGTTGGATAACGGGGTTGATAAAAACCAGTTCGGGACCGGTTTCTTTTTCTCCGCTCGGATTGGCGATGAAGACGCGGATCGGTAAATTCACTTGGTTGGCTGCGAGTCCCACACCTCGGTGTTGGTACATGATGTCGAACATTTCCCCAACGAGTTCCTTGAGTTGCGAGTCGACACGCACCAAGGGCTTCGATGGATATCGCAATGTTGGATGGGGATAGGTGATCAGTTGAAGCATGGATACAGCCGAAAAAATCGAGCCAGGAACGGTTCGCGTTGCATCGATGGGCCGAGCATCCCAGTGGGCGAAAACGACGAACGAGTTCGGGAAAGTTCCTCGCATTGTTGCCCAGGCCCGTGGGTTCGTAAACCTCAGCCTTGTCGGATTCGACCATTCCGCCCAATGGATGCGTGCTTTTTTCGAAGGGAACTCGATCGAAGGGCGTTGCCGTCATGGCCACTTTGTCGATTTTTTTTGGGTTTCATCGTCAGGAAACGCGTCGGGAACGTTCGATCGGGCCTTCCTTCACTCTTTTGGATCCTCGGGGTGATGTGGACCCTCGGGGTGATGCTCGTTTGGGTTCGGCCGAGCTATGCTCAAGAAGAACCGCCGAAGGAGACAGAGACATATCGGCAGGCGGTTGAAAAGTTGGGTGGACCATCGGTTGTCCGTTGGACGGAACTGGGTGGCACAGGCTTGGACCGCTGGAACGCGCGGCGAATCATCGAGATTCGCGGGGTCGTGGTGGAGTGGGATCCGAAGAAACTGGGAGTGGTTCGGCCTGATGGGAATGGGGTGACGAACTACCCCGGTGATGGTGTCATCGGTATCGAGCCAGCGTGGAAGTCGGAGGAGTTCGCGGCGGTCCACGCTCTCTTCGCACAGCAGCGTTTCGAGGAGGTGCTGACCCAGGGTCAAAATGCACTGAAGTTGACCAATATCCCGCGTTGGCAGCAGCGTTTATTGGTGGCTGAAATGGTTCAGTCGGCTGTTTCGCTAAAAAAGTGGGCGGTTGCAGGTCGGATCTTCGGGTTTCTCATCAAAGACGATCCACCGAATCTCCTCCTTTCTGCGATCCCACTGGCGTGGTCCGATGAAGCGACCACCGCTTCTACGGGTGTGGCCGAGGAAGCCTCAGGATGGATTGAAAATGAAGCCCCAGCGATGCAGTTGCTCGGAGCGAGTTGGTTGCTCGGTGGGGAGCAACGCAGCAAAGGAGTTGAGATCCTTCAGGCTTTGAGCAAGTCGGACTCGGAGGTCATCGCTGGGTATGCGAAAGCGCAGTTGTGGAGAACCGTTCCTCCCAGCGAGATCATGGACTATCCCTTGCCCCAATGGCTGAAGTTACGAGATTCCTTGCCTTTGGCAGCCCAAGCCGGACCAACCATGCTTTTGGGGACCAGGCTTGAGCAGGCAGGGCGTCACGAGTTAGCGATCGGAGAGTTCCTACGCATTGCGACATTGTTTGGTGATCGATACCATCTGAAGCAGAAGGCGGTCGCGAATGCAATCGATATCAGCAAAGCGATTGGCGACAATGCACAAGCGGATCGGATCGGCCGCCTCTACCCTGCTTCGGACAGTAATCGCGTTCCAGACACCAATCGCAATCGAGGTCGCAAGTGATGGTCTTGCTCAACGGTTTACGCATCGGCATCGGCGAGGCTTTCTTGGCGATTGGTTTCCTGATGATGCACGGCACTTTAGCCGTCGCATTCCAGCCCCCTGCTGCTGGTGGTCCAGATGCCGGTACGGCTCAACCCAGCATTGCTGCGCCGGCTGGGGTTGTGCCGAATGTTTCTCCCAGTGCTGTTCCTGTGCCCTCGCCTCCGAAGGACTTAGGGGCTGCCGATGATACATTTTTTGAGATCATCTTCAGCGGTGGGATTCTCGGAATCGGCATCATGTTGGCATTGATCCTGATGTCGATCGTTGCGATGTACTTGATCGTGGATCAATTGTTGAGCCTGAAACGGAAGGATCTCCTGCCTGCAGATTTGAGCGAAAACGTGCGGCAACTCTTAGCGCAAGGCAAACTCAAGGACGCGGACCAAGCGTGCCGCGAGCGACCGTGCCCGCTTTCGTTTGTCTTGATCAGCGGAATTGCAGAAATCGAGTTCGGGTGGCCTGCGGTCGAGAAAGCATTGGAGGATTCTCTGGGGGAACAAGCCGCACGGCTTTATCGAAAACTCGAGTACCTCTCGGTGATCGGAAATTTGGCCCCGATGCTGGGACTGCTTGGGACCGTGGCCGGGATGATCATCGCGTTTCGAGAGGTGGCGCTTTCGCAAGGCACCGCCGGGGCGGGTCAGTTGGCGTCCGGTATTTATTCCGCACTTGTTACAACCGTTGCAGGGTTACTCATCGCCATCCCTTCTTTGGGGGCGTTTGCTGTTTTTCGCAACAGAATTGACGAAATAATCTCCGAAATGGCTTATTCAGCCCAGCATGTTTTCGGTCCCATTCGAAGGCGTCTACCTGGAACGGGAGCCGCCCGACCCAGCATGGTCCCACCGCCTAGGGGTTAGCTCGGGGTAGGTTGACCAACCGGTCCACTACCGCGACCGCAAAAATTACGGGATAGAGACGCTATTGCCATGTGACAACTACTTTGCGGGGCACCCTCCCATGGAGTATTCTGTTCACTTCCCCGTCGAAATACTCCGATTTAATAGTTAACGGTTGATTCCCAGTTGCCTTCCTCCACCTCGAACCCCACGCCCGAACCAACAGAGAACGAAAAAGTCTGGACTCGTTCGTTTGCAACTGCGGCTCTCTCCGATGTAGGGATGCGTCGCAGTGCAAACCAAGATAGCTTTGCGGTTGTGTTGGCTGAGGATCGGGAGCATTGGGAGCGATCTGGGCATTTGCTGATCGTGGCGGATGGGATGGGAGCTCACGCGGCAGGGGAGCTGGCCAGTCGTCTTAGTGTCGATTTGATCCCGCATCATTACGCGAAGCTAAATCGAGGGGATGCGCCAGTAGCGCTCCTTCGTTCGCTCGAAGAAGCCAACAGCGAGATCTTTCGCAAAGGGCAAGCGAACCCGGAGTTCCGCAACATGGGGACCACGACATGCGCCTTGGCAATCCTGCCAGAAGGTGCGGTCATCGCTCATGTTGGCGACAGCCGAGTGTATCGACTGCGAGGAACCACGATCGAGCAACTCACGTTCGATCATTCGCTGGTTTGGGAGATGCGAGCGTCGGGTGAGGTCAGCGAGGAAGCGCTTCGCAATAATGCCATTCCAAAGAATGTGATCACTCGCTCCCTAGGCCCTAGTGCGACTGTCGCGATTGATCTCGAGGGGCCATTCCCATTGCAACGAGGCGATCGTTTTCTGCTCTGCAGCGATGGGCTTAGTGGCCAATTAACGGACGAAGAGATCGGCGTGCTTCTCGGGACTCTGGATCTGCAAACGGCTGTGCAAGCCATGATCGATTTGGCGAATTTACGAGGTGGTCCTGATAATATTACGGTTGTTGTCGCGGACATTGTAGGGGATGAGATTGTCAATAAGGGAGCCGCCGCCGCTGCTGCAAACCAACCTGTTGTCAATTACCCGGTATCGTTCGCCGTGGTGGCTGCCATTTGCGGATTGGCAGGTGTCGTTCTGGCGATGCTCCGCCAGTTTCCTTTGGCCGCCATCAGCGCCATCATCGCTTTGGTAGCGGGAGTATCAGGTTGGGTCAAAACACAACTCGACTCGAGCAATCGTTCGCGAACCGACCACCTCGGCAAAGGGCCCTATCGCAAATTTCAATGCAAACCCACTGCGGATTTTTGCAAACAACTGCTTGGAGTGATCAACGAACTCAAGGATTGGCTGGAACAGCGAGGTCCATTGTCGGATGAGGCGTTGATTCGTACGAAGATCGACGCGGGGAATCAAGCAATGGCGACGAAGGACTATCGAACCGCCATCAAAAACTTCGTTGAGGTCATGACGTCGATCATGAAAGACATCAAGAGCCGTTCGGATGACTCGGATGCCGAATCGATCGACTATTAGATCGAACCATGAAAAAAGGGGATCTGTCTGAACAGATCCCCTTCGAGTTCTTTGATGTGCCAAGGCTTTCAGTGGTTCTGGAAACCTCATGGAATTAAGTGGCTTTATGCATCCCCGTATTCTCGGTTGGTGATGATGCCAGGTTGTGGGACAGGGTAGATCCCGTCTGCGTTAGCACGGACCGGAGCCTGGCTTTCGTAGGTCATGTTCTCGAGATC
>CAIYZV010000198.1 GCA_903930765.1 uncultured Pirellula sp. | reverse complement strand
TCCGTCGGATTGGATTCGTCGTTTTGATGCGTCACTTTGATGCTTCACTCTGATGCGTCACTTTAATGCGTCACTTTGATGCGTCACTGTAGGCTCATTCCCTACGCGATTGCTTGTTGAGGTGCGATGGCGTCAACATTGCGGAGTGTAGCGATTATAGCGACACGTCCCAAGGTGCAGATTTACGTTTTGAGGCTTGCACTTGTCAAATTGTGCAAATTCCCAACCTAGGCTTTCTAAGGTATCGATCCTAAATGATTCTTTAAGAGTCGCTGGGAGTCGTGCCATCCATGATGCACAACTTGAGGCTGGATAATGATTTCGCAAAAGCGTGATCGGTGCGATCGCACACGCAAAGACGTGATAAAAACAACGCCGCTGGGCGTTGAGCAACTGGAACAGCGACTGATGAACGCAGTCGACTCCATCCAATTGAATCTTCAGCATTTCATTTCGCCCAACGCAACGCTAGGCTCCACGCAACTGGTGGGGAAGTCTCCCGTCGTAACCGGAATTGTTTCAAAAGCCTCGAATGCGGCGACAGTCAATGCATCCGCCACAACCAACCAAGCCCCTACCATTGTTGCACCGCTCACGCTGAGTACGGGAACAGTGGTTTTGAACAGAAGTGTCAACGCCACCATCCTCGGGGAGGATGACAAGGGCGAGGGTAATTTGACGTACTACTGGTCGGTCCTTCGCGCGCCAACCAACAGCACCATCAACTTCGCCGTTAACAACAGCAACATGGCGAAGAACAACACGCTGTCGTTCACTCGCGCGGGCGATTACGAAGTCCGAGCGATGGTTACTGACAAAGGGAATATGAGCACATCGACTTCCTTGCGCTTCACCGTTCGGTCGGTTGCAACAGGGATCCAATTACAAACCGCAGACGGTCGAGCCGTTCCGTTAGGAACCCCCATCACAACCTCGCTGACCTCGTTGTCGTTCCGAATGAATACACTCGACCAATTTGGGACGGTGCTATCTTCGAGCTCGAATATCACATGGTCAATGCTTTCAGGCCCACAGGGAGCATCGATCCGTTCGGGGACAAGCGGTTTGATGAGCCAGGTGACCTTCTCGCGAGTAGGCACTTACTCCATGCGAGCGATGATGAGTGGGAAAAATGTAGATTTTACGGTAGTGATCAATCAGCAACCGACCGCGTTCCAAGTCACCCTGCCAAACACGAACACGGTGGCACCGGGTGCTGCTGCCATTCCGGTTACCGGCACAACAACTTCGGTTGGGATTCGCGTGATTGATCAGTTCCAGAACACACTCGCCTCGACACCTGTACTTTCCTGGACAACGATATCAACATCCAATGCCGGTATCGCAAGGGTGTCCATGAGCGGAACCAATGCCAACATCACCTTCAGCAATTCAGGCTCGTACCGATTGCGGGTTAGCTTTGCAGGAATTTCTCGCGACATCGATTTTTCCGTTGCATCAACCCTGAAATCGCTTCAGATCACGCCAGGCGTTACATCCATGACTACGCTTGGCACGCAAAAGTTCAGTGTTCGAGGATTCGATCAATTCCAGCGAGAGTTGTCAACATTTCCGACGGTAACATGGAGCACGAGTGACGGAGACATCACCGTCAGTGGCGACTTCACCGCACCCTCGACTGCGGGTTCTGTACGAATCAGCGCATCCTCGGGGGGTGTCAGTTCGTCCCTTACTATCAGTTTGGTAGCACCGACAGCTCCCAATGCACCTACGAACTTCGCCGTTGCAGGTCTGGGCGACTTGATCCGTTCGCTCTACCTGGACAACTCCATCAGCCGAACCGAAATGATTCAGATCCTCCGATCCGTAGGAACGGACTCAACGGTCGATTCCACGGAACTATCGGACCTCAGGGCACTCGTCACGAGTACTAACTTTGCGATGCCAGCGTACGTGCGAGAGCTGGCGAGAGATGTTGTTTTCGACAATTCGGCAAACATGTTCTATCAAGGACAATCCGCTGGAAATCTTACTGGCGGCAGCTCGGCGGTGCTATTGAACAAATTAGTTGATAAATGGTTCCTCGGTGCTGATGTTCCTACCGTAACCAGCGCCAGCTTCACCTACCGAGATTCGACCGGCAACCTTTTCAATGGCACCCCATCCCGGAACGACGCGAAACAAGGCCAAGTCGGCGATTGCTACTTCATTGCATCCCTGGTTTCGATCGCTGATGAAAATCCGAGCGCCGTTCGCAATATGTTCATCGATAACTTCGATGGAACCTATACCGTTCGGTTCTTCGGAGGAAACTTGGGATCATTCCTTCAAAATGGGATGATCACCGCCGGATTCGTCTCTGGAGCGGGTGTCGCCGATTATGTCACCGTCAATCGCAAGTTACCCACCTATTCCAACGGCATGCTCGCCTATTCCGGATTCGGATTGTCCGCCACAAACCCAGCAACGACCCTCTGGATCGCTTTGGCCGAAAAAGCCTATGCCCAGTGGAACGAAACCGGCAAAACCGGCCGCAGCGCTACCAACTCGTACGCAGCCATCGCTGGTGGTTGGATGTCCAATTCGAACGCTCACGTTCTCGGCACCAACTCGACGAACTACTCTTTCGCAAACACCAACAAGCAGAACATGATCACGGCGCTGAACACGGGTAGAGCGGTGACACTCGGAACCACGGGCACAGCAAGTCTAAAGGGATTGGTCGGAGGGCACGCGTACACCGTAGTGAGTTACAACCCTTCTACGGATGCATTCACGCTCCATAATCCTTGGGGAACCGCCCAACCCAACGCGCTGACGTGGACGGAACTTCAACAAAACTGCAGCTCGTTTTGCGTGGCA
This sequence comes from uncultured Pirellula sp., assembly GCA_903930765.1. GTDB lineage: Bacteria > Planctomycetota > Planctomycetia > Pirellulales > Pirellulaceae > JBKCUI01. Next base: position 56,466 of record CAIYZV010000198.1, on the reverse strand, counting down.
GATCCACGTGGCTCGGTCGCGATCTCGACAGCCAGCGTGAAACCCGTTTCCGCGAGTGCTACCGACTTCGGAATCCCTCCCGTCATTCTCGTCAACCATCGATTTGGAAGCACGTGGAATAGGACCGAATCGCGATCCACCGAAGCGTGTCTGGACGACAGCGACCTCACCGACACGGTGACCTGTCTGGCCGCATCGTACGAAGTCGGCAGTAGTGAAAATTTAGGGCTACTTTCCTGCGGCGAAACCGTTTACGCACCGGGATTGAACGATGGCTCGCAGGACGATGATGGCCAAGCTACCGTGGAAGTCGACGGAGACATTCGGACAGGCGATGAGATGCTGGTCGACCTCGCAATGATCGAGCTTTATCTCAAACGTATCTAACAGGATCCGAACCGAAGTTCGACACCGACACGCTCTGGAAGTCGCGGAACTGAATACAAAAAAAGCCTGAGGAAATCCCTCAGGCTTTTTTCATGATGGAAACTAATCTCTGTCACACCCCAACCAGGCTCAAACAGAGTCCGGCAGGAAGCAAGCTTGCTTCTAGGGAAACCGAGTTACGCCTTTGGAACGTCGCTTGGCGAAACAGGTGCTGCTGGAGCCGCGGGTGCGGCAGGAACCGCAGGAGCAGCGGGTGCTGCGGCGGCTGGGGCTGCTGCAGCAGGTGCTGGTGGAACGGCCGATGCGGTGGTGATGCTTCCCGAATCGACGGCGGTTCCGCAGTTGCTACATGGAGCAGCAGCTTGGGAAACGACAGCGGTTTCGCCACAACCACAATCCGCGGTTGGTGCTGGTGCTGGGTCGCAAGCTGGTGCTGGTGCACTGCAGGATGCTGCGGCGCCCGAGCATCGAGCAGCTTTCTTAGCGTGCAGCTTTGCAAGCAATCCACCACCATTGCAGCCCTTGGCGGCTCCACAAGATTCCTTCTTCGCATGCAGACGAGCGAGAAGACCAGTGCGTCCACCACCGCAGTTGGAGCTTCCGCCACAATCTGCCATCGCGAACGAACCAAAACTGCTGACAACAAATGCAGCGACCGCGAAAGCGGCAAAACGTACTCTAATCATTCGAAATTCCTCCGAGAGAACAATAAACATGATCCACACAAAACTCCTCGATGCACATCCTGTAACCATGGATCGAGCTTCACAGTACCTCGCCCTACCGTCCATGCGGTTTCGTGGTTCGCGGGCCAACTCAGCCACACGAACGACTTTGCCAATTAGGGGCTTTGCGTAATTTGGGTATTTCGGAAAGGTACCAGAGTTCCCTCGAGTGTCAACAACGGGTACCGTTCGCCACAACGACCCAGCCGAAGCCCCAACCAGAGACCCCGCCAGCGAGCAAAAACCTCAGAAAAATCTTAAACTTATAAGATTTGAAAGGGTTTACGGACTCTACAGCCTCCCTGGAGTTTGGTAAAGTTCGAGGTCCGTGAGTCTGCATGCATTCGTGCTGGCCTCTCACGACCCTGGCCGTTTTCGATCGATGACCGTTTTCGATCGATGACTGTTTTTGTTCGATGATTGTTTTTGTTCGCGGTCTTCGTTAGTGGTTTTAACCGCACTCCTTTTTGTTCGCTTGGAGAAGTCCTCACGTGTTGATGCCCCTGGGTGTTCTTTCGCAGTACATTTTCGGCTCCTTGCTATTCATCCTCTCCTTTTTCATCATCGGGATTATCCTGCTGCAACGAGGCCGGGGAGGCGGGTTGACCGGCGCCTTGGGTGGTGCCGGTGGCCAAAGCGCGTTCGGTGTCAAGGCAGGTGATATTTTCACTCGCATCACCGCGGTGGCCGTTCTTTTGTGGATCTTCACCTGCGCGTTGGCTTGCCGATGGTATCGCCCGGAAAACCTGAGCGACATCGAAGCCAACCCATCGGCAGTCAATACCATCGGTGCTGGCTCGGCAGGGTTCGGCGACTTACCTTCGTCCGATCCGCTCAACTCGGCGTCTTCCCTGGCTCCTGCTCCTGGCGCCCCCCAGTCGGGCTCGGCGGCCCCACAGTCGGGCTTAAGTGCTCCCGCACCAGAGACTCCAGCCGCCGTACCTCCAGCCGCCGTACCTCCATCGGGCAGCATACCTCCGGCTGCAACAGGTTCGGAACCCCCAGCGTCCGCTCCAGCTCCAGAGCCAGCTACTCCTGCCGCAGAGCCAGCACCACCAGCAGACTCGCCAGCGACACCAGAGAAGCCGTAATTCATGTTTCGCGCCGCTCGGCCGAGCAACATCGCTTATCGGCTCAACCACTAGGGGAATTTTCGTAGTGTTGCAGAGCATGACAGGCCACGGACACGCGTCCGGTAGCCATGGCGAATTGTCGATCGACGTCGAGGTTAGGACCGTCAACAATCGATTCCTGAAGGTTTCAACGCGACTTTCAGAAATCATCGCTTCGATGGATCCAAAAATCGAAGGCATCGTTCGTGAATCGCTGCGGCGAGGAACGGTAAACGTCTCGATTCGAGTCGGGAACTCCATTCAAGGACATGCTCCGCAGGTCCAGTTGGAAACGCTCAAAAGCTACATCGATCAAGTCTCCTCGCTTCTCCGAGAAAGCGGCCACGCGATCCAATTGGAGCTCGGCTCCCTGCTGCAGCTCCCAGGAGTCCTCGCCAGCCCAACCTATGACGATATCGAAGCTCTGGAAGCTTCGGTGACGACGGTCCTTCAGCAAGCACTGTCGGATCTTAATCAAATGCGAGCCACTGAAGGAAACTCCATGGCCCAACAGCTTACCGATGGTCTTCTTCAAATCCGCTCGTTCCGACAGAACATCCTCGAACGCGCCCCCTTGGTCATCGATGAATATCGACGTCGACTGGAAACGCGTGTCCGATCGAGCCTTGCCGAACTAGGACACTCCTCAAGCGAGATCGATGTTCTCCGCGAAGTCCTTCAGCACTCGGACCGCTGCGATATTCGAGAGGAATTGGTTCGCCTGGCGAGTCACCTCGAACAGTTCCAGCAGTCCATGAAGCAGAGCGAATCCCAAGGCAGGCGTCTTGATTTTCTTATCCAAGAGTTGTTCCGAGAGACAAATACCATCGGCTCCAAGGCCAATGATGCGACGATTGCCCATGATGTCGTTTCCATTAAAACTGTCATCGAGCAGATGCGGGAATTGGTCCAGAACATCGAGTAAGCCTCTCGAACACAATCCACAAACACTTCTTTCGCCCCCCTCCCGCCATGAATCGGTCCGCAGGCAAGCTCATCATCATCTCTGGTCCCTCCGGATCTGGAAAATCAACGGTCGTCCAAAAAATCCTGGAGCAATGCTCGCTCCCGCTGATGCTCAGCGTTTCGGCCACAACGCGCCCACCAAGGGCCGGGGAGCAGAACGGTGTGCATTACCACTTCCTCAGCGATAAAGATTTCGAAAATCGCCGTCAAAACGGAGAGTTTTTGGAGTGCAAAGAAGTTTTCGGGCGAGGATACTGGTACGGTACTCTCCGTTCCGCCGTTTCGGCTGGCCTAAATGCAGGGAAGTGGGTAATCTTGGAGATCGATGTTCAGGGGGCGATGGCGGTTTTGGAAAAAGAACCCGACGCAATCACGGTTTTTGTTCACCCGGGCTCCATGGAAGAACTCGAAAGACGACTTCGGAACCGGGCTACCGAAACCGAAGAGGTGGTCCGTCGCAGACTCGACGTTGCCGCCGAAGAAATGTCCTACCGACATTTGTATCGTCACGAAATGATCAACATCGATGTCGATCAAACGGTCGAGTCGTTATGCGGTTTGCTACATCAATACCAATAGAGTTAGTACCAATAGAGTGAGGCTGGAATGCTCGAAGAGCTCAAAGAAGAAGCGATTGTAAACAAGGTCGGTGGACGATTCAAACTGTCGACCTTGATCCAAAAGCGATTGGTCCAACTCAATCGTGGCGGTCGGCCGTTGGTCGATATCAACACCGAGGACAAAATGGAAGTCGTCATCCAAGAAATCCTCCAGGACAAGATTTTCTTGACCACCACCGGCGAACTAAAAACCTACGGCGAAACTCCAGATCTCGGCGACTTGCTCGATCTCGATTCTGGGGATGTCTGAGCCGATACCCTTGACACGGTCGAAGTACCATCATGTCCAGTCGAAAGATTGTCGTTGGTGTTTCCGGTGGCATCGCAGCCTACAAAGCAGCGACCGTCGTCAGCCGTTGGGTTCAAGCCGGACACGATGTTAGCGTGGTTATGACCGATGGGGCTAAACGATTTATCGGGCCCGCGACGTTTACTGCGCTCTGCGGCAAAGCCCCCGTGTTGGATCCTTTTGATACACGCTTTCCGCTCGGTCCACACATTGAACTTGCTCAGGAGTGCGATCTTCTGTTGATCGCACCAGCAACGGCCAGAGTTCTCGCCAGCTGCTCTCTCGGTCTCGCGAACGACCTTCTCGCGACGCTGTACCTCAATATGCAGTGCCCGGTAGTTATGGCTCCGGCGATGAGCACTCCCATGTGGGACAAACCCGCCGTCCAGCGACATATCCAACAGTTGGTCCAGGACGGAGTTCACATGGTTGGTCCTGAGACCGGATGGCTCTCGTGCCGCCGACAAGGGATCGGTCGCATGTCCGAACCGGAAACCATCCTTCAATCCTGCAGCCGATGGCTTGAGTAGTCCGAGATGGCTCGCATCCTGATCACCTCCGGTCCCACTCGCCAATACCTGGATCCCGTTCGCTACCTCACCAACGCTTCCAGCGGTCGTATGGGAGTCGCGTTGGCGGAGGCCGCATTGCAACGAGGCCACGAAGTGGTCGTGATCAGTGGCCCCGTATCCGTCGATTACCCCGCTGCTGCGAAAGTGATTCACGTGGTCACTACCACCGAGATGCTGGAGGTAACCTCGCGCGAGTTCCAAACCGCCGATGGACTCATCGGTGCCGCTGCACCTTGCGATTACATGCCGACCCACGTCGAATCTCAAAAAATGTCCAAGACCGGTCATGGACTTCATTTAGAACTCGTGGAAACCCCGGATATTGTCGCGACGATCGGCGCATCCAAATCCAAATCTCAATGGGTGGTCGGCTTTGCTCTCGAAACCGAAGACATCCGTTTCCGAGCCATCGTCAAAATGAGCCGCAAGTGCTGCGACATGATCGTTTCCAACAGCGCTGATGCCATGAACTCCGAATCCAACTCCGTCGAGGTTATCCTCAAAGATGGCGAAATCGTCGGGCAGTTCCAAGGCACCAAGCAGCAGGTTGCACTCGACATCGTGGGGCTAATTCAGGCACATTTGATCAGTCCCTCCCAATCAGGTACCGCGTCATGAACGCCCATGCACTCTACCCCGATCTTCCGGATGTAACGGAACCTCTGGATATTCTCGTCATAGCCCCGCATCCCGACGATGCGGAGCTAGGCATGGGAGGTACCATCGCAAAGATGATCGCACGCGGCTGGAAAGTCGGCATCGTCGACTTGACCGATGGCGAACCCACTCCGTTCGGGACACCAGAGATTCGCGCCACAGAAACGAAGGTTGCGTCCGCTGCCCTCGGAGTCAAATGGCGCATGAATTTGGGAATGAAGAATCGTTTCCTCGAAGCCTCCCTGGAAAACAGGCATCGCGTGGCCGGGCTGTTTCGGCTCGCCCGTCCGCGATGGCTATTCGCCCCCTACTGGTACGATGCGCATCCCGACCACACTGCCGCTACCGAGCTTGTGGAAGGAGCCAGGTTTTGGAGCAAACTGACCAAATCGGATCTGCCGGGAACGCCCTTTCATCCGCAACGTATTTTCTACTACTACTGCATCCATCTAAAGCTTGCTCCGCAGCCCGCGTGGATTATGGATATCAGCGACGCCTGGGACCAAAAATCTGCATCGGTAGCGGCTTATCAAAGCCAATTCATCACCGGTCGAGAAGATCGCAATCCGCCCTTCCTCGAACAGTTGAGAGAGGAAGCAGCCCACTGGGGAAGATCTATCGGTGTTCGCTACGGCGAACCGTTTGCCTCCAAAGAACCTCTCGGAATGTCGGATCTTGACTCTCTCATTTGACCATTCCAAGCATCCGATGGCCGTGTTCCAGGGCAATGCAAGCCAAACGCGCCGCGCTTTTCTGAGTACGCTCGGTATCGCTCCGGTCATCGGAGTCGCACTGCCCTTGCTTACCGGTTGCCAATGGTCAGCCGACAACTCGCGCTCGGATTCTCGTGTTAGAGTGGTCGCGACCACGGGAATGATCGCAGACCTCGTTCGGCAAATCGGCGGAGACCATGTGCTTGTTACCCAACTCATCAATGCGGGCGTAGACCCACACCTCTACAAACCGATCCGGGATGACGTGGTGGCCATCATGGCTTCCGATATCGTGTTCTACAACGGACTGAAACTCGAAGGCCGCATGGCGGATCTGCTAGAAATCCAACCGGACGATGGTCGCGTCCATGTCGCTCTCGCCTCAGAAATACCCGCTGGCGAATTGCTAGGGGAACCAGGCACCGACGCAATCGACCCCCATATCTGGATGGATGTATCGATATGGTTGAGAGCATCTCAAGCCATCGAACGGACCTTGGCATGGAAAATCCCGACGGAATCCTCAGAGTTCACTGCGCGCGGCAACGAACTTCGCGAACGATTGAGGCGGCTCGATGAACGAGGAAAAACTTCGATCGCAACCATCCCCCAGCCGCAACGGGTCTTGATTTCATCGCATGACGCTTTCCAGTATTTTGGTAGGCGCTACGGACTGCGTGTTGAAGGTGTCCAAGGGATCTCGACGGCATCCGAAGCCAGCCTTTCTCGGATTCCAGAATTGATCGATTTAATCCTTAGCGGCCCCATACCGGCAGTCTTTAAAGAATCCAGCGTTGCAGGAAAATTGATCGATGCCATCATCGAAGGTGCCGCAGCTCGTGGGTTCACTCTTCGCATCGGCGAAGAGCTCTACTCGGATGCCTTGGGGCCAAACGGTTCCGGCGCAGAAACCTACGAGGGGATGGTCCTGCATAATTTCAAATCGGTTACCGAAGCGCTCGGTGGCAAATGGGAATAATCCCAGCATGCGTTCTCAACCTTTTCTCCAACAAATAACACCCTAGGATTCGCTTCGAGATGCACTCCAATTCTGATGAAACCGAAGTCGCAATCGAAATCTCTGATCTCACGGTCGCGTACCAAAGGAAACCCGTCCTTTGGGAAATCAATCTAAAGATCCCCAAAGGTAGCTTGGTGGGTATCGTCGGACCAAACGGCGCCGGAAAAAGCACCTTGATGAAAGCCATGATCGACTTGGTTCCCAAGGTCTCTGGACAAGTAAACGTACTGGGGGGCTCGGTCGCATCGCAACGGCATCGAATCGCCTATGTCCCGCAGCGGGAAAGTGTCGACTGGGATTTCCCAGCCTCTGTTTTAGATGTCGTGATGATGGGTCTGTATCGAGAAGCAGGTTGGTTCTGGCCGATGAAACCAGCCCATCGCGAACGCGCACTCGCTGCCTTGGACCAAGTCGGCATTTCGGACCTTGCCCAACGCCAAATCAGTCAGCTCTCCGGTGGCCAACAACAGAGAACGTTCCTCGCCCGCGCCCTTGTGCAATCCGCGGATGTCTTCCTCCTCGACGAACCGTTCGCCGCAGTCGACGCCGCCACCGAACAATCGATCATCGACGTCCTGCGACAACTCCAAGCCCAAGGCAAAACGATTCTTGTGGTGCATCACGACCTGCACACGGTCCCTCAGTACTTCGACTTTCTGGTGTTGATCAACGTCCGTGCCGTTGCATGGGGACCTATTGAGCAAACCTTCACACCAGAAAATCTTAAGAAAACCTACGGGGGCCGCCTGACGATCCTCGACGAAGTCACCGAAGCCATGCGGCGCAATGCCGTTCGCTAGCTCGCTTCGATTGAGTTTAGGCCTCGGGAACAATCTTCAAATCGATTGCCACTTTTTCGTCCGCCAATTCGACCAGTTCACAGGTCGTATCGCCACTTCCAAGTTGCAAATGGAGCGAGCTCGCAAGCGTTTCCGAGGTTAGAAAATCGCGATGCTCTTGCAAGGCATCGAGGATCTGCTGGCTCTCGCAATAAACGGTGAGCACAATGCGATCCGTAAAATTGCATTGACGGCGCTTGCGCAGATCTTGGACCAACCGGATCGCATCCTTCACGATCCCCTCACGGATCAACGAGGGAGTTAGCGCGGTGTTGAGAGCGACCACGCAAGAACTGCCCTGGGCTGCGGCCCACCCATCTTTGGCCGACAATCGGACTTGAATGTCCTCTCCATCGAGCTCGATTTCCTTGCCATCGATCGAAATCAAAATCTTTCCGTTGCGGGTCATTTCCTCCATCAACTGCGAACCGGATAGGGCCCCCAGCGATTGCTTCAGTTTTGGCAGTAGGGCTCCCACGCGAGGGCCCAGCCGGCGAAAATTGGGCTGCACGGAGTACGACACAAACGGACTCGCACCGCTCGTGTAATGGATTTCTTTGACGTTCAACTCTTCTCGCACGATGTCATCGTGCTCGGTAAGCCACGCGGCATGGGTGTCGTTGGCCAAGGTAACTTCGACCCGTCCGAGAGGTTGCCGAACCTTGAGCTTCGATTCCATACGAGCAGACCTTCCCAACGATGCAATTTCGCGGAGCAACGCCATCCGCGCGTTGAGGGTTGCATCCGTTGGCGCAAAATCACCGGTTGGGAAATCGCACAAGTGGACGCTTTCACGAACCCCTTCCAAGGAACCGGTCAAGTTCTGCCAGAGAGTCTCTGCCAAAAACGGAGTGAACGGGGCTATCAATTTGGTGATGACCACCAACGCTTCGTACAGCGTCCAGTACGCATCGATCTTGTCTTGAGATGATTTATCAGAAGCCCAATAACGGGAGCGACTTCGTCGAACATACCAATTGCTGAGTGCGTCCACCAACCCATGAAGCGATTGGCAAGCCCCATAGCTGTCGTAACGATCCATCCGATCGACCACATCGCGACATGTCGCCGCCAATTCGCTCATGATCCAACGATCCAATTCGCTGCGTTGAGCGACAGGCCGATACGTCTTGGAACGGCTCAACTCGTCCGAACCGAGTTGGTCGAGCGGACCGGAAATATCCGCGGGCCCGACAAAACCGTCGATCTCCGCGTAGATCGTAAAGAAACTGAACACGTTCCATAGCCGCAGGATGAACTCGGGAATACTATCCCGAATCGCTCGCTCGGAATAAAGGATCGAGTTCCATGGAGCTTGATTGGCGAACAAATACCACCGCAGGGCATCGGCCCCGTAACGATCGAAGATCTCCTGGGGGCTTCGATAGTTTCGGAGCTGCTTGCTCATCTTGCCAGTCTTCTGGACAAAATCGCCACCCAGCGCTGCCCGCGCGTCTTCCTCGGTCAAGAATCGCTGCTTGCCATCTTTGCTTTCATACCATTCGGCCAGCATCAATCCGAGCACGATGCAATTCTTGAACGGATGCGGATAGCCATTCCCCGCCGAAGAAACGGACGTCTGCCCCGGCTTATCGCCGAACAGCATGGTACTGATGGCGAGTTGGCTGTAGAACCATCCGCGCGTCTGATCGATAGCTTCGCTGATGAAGTCCGCAGGAAACTGCGCGGCGAAAAGCTCTTTTCCCGAATGCGGGTAGCCCCACTGAGCAAAGGGCATCGCACCGCTGTCGTACCAGCAATCGATGACCTCTGGCACCCGGTGCATACGTGCACCTTTGGCAAAGGGAGAGTCATACGTAACCGCATCGATGTACGGCTTGTGCACCTTGAGATCTTCTGCGAGCTCTGGGTTTTTCGCTTTGGCATCCAGCCAAACATCCAACCCTTGAACACCCGGTTTGCTACACAACTCGTCGTAGCTCGCGATCGCATCTTTCTTTCCAGTCGATTCACAGACCCATACCGGTAGCGGCGTTCCCCAATAGCGTTCTCGGGACAAAGCCCAGTCGACGTTGGACTCCAAGAAATTTCCGAATCGCCCGGACCCGATATGCTCAGGCAACCAACCGATTTGACGATTGTTCTCAAGCATCGCGTCCCGAAACGCAGTGGTCCGGATAAACCAGCTCTCACGGGGATACTGGATCAGTGGATCTTCGCTGGCTCGCCAACAGAATGGATAATCGTGCACATACTGCTCTTGATGCCATAACTTGCCTCGCTCCCGCAAGGCACGCGTGATCGGCTTGTCCGCATCCTTCACCCAAACTCCTTGATAATCGGGAGCTTCCTCGGTGAACTTTCCATCGGGACCGACTGCACAAATAAGGGCTGGGCCACTCCCGTCGACAAAGCGTTCTCGTTCCGCAACCAAAACGTCGTAATCCACCTCCCCAAAGGCAGGCGCCAAATGGACGATCCCTGTTCCCGAATCGACGGTCACGAAATCGGCATGCACGACACGCCACTCCCGGATGGATTCTCCACCGGTCTTGAGACTACCGACTTGGCTGCCTCGCGTTTGGTGGTAGTAGTCAAACGGGGGCTGGTATCGCAACCCGACCAATTCGGCACCTTTTACGCTCGACACGACTCTCAGTTTGCGTTTGATTTTCTCGGCGAGCATCTCGACCAAGGAAGCGGCGACGACGAACCGTTCGCCAGCAACCTCACCTTCGGCGGTTTCCTCTTGGCAAACCGAATACTCGATGTCTCGGTGTACCGCCGCAAACTGATTCGACGGCAATGTCCAAGGTGTGGTTGTCCAAACGATCAACGATGCGTTGGCCAAGGATGGATTTACCGACCCCAATATGGGAAATCGGACATAGACACTCGGATCGGCAACTTCGCGGTAGCCCTGGCCAACTTCTCCGCTGCTCAGCGCCGTGCCCCCTTGTGCCCACCACCAAACAATTTTGTGACCGCGATAGAGAAGGCCTCGGTCGAACAGATTCTTAAGCGACCACCAAACGCTTTCGACGTAGCTCTGTTGGTACGTGACGTAGGCTTGGGATAGATCGATCCAAAACCCCAAACGTTCGGTGACACGTTCCCATTCCTGCATGTACCGCCAAACGCTCTGTTGGCATTTGGCGATAAACTTTTCAACGCCAAACTGCTCGATTTCCTCTTTGCTATGGATTCCCAGTTCCTTGCAAACCTCAACCTCGACGGGCAAACCATGAGTGTCCCAGCCAGCTTTGCGGTTGCACCAATATCCTCGCATCGTACGGTAACGCGGGAAAAGGTCTTTGATCGCGCGGGTCAAGCAGTGGCCGGGGTGTGGAAGCCCGTTGGCGGTAGGAGGGCCTTCGAAGAATACGAATGGCTTACCCCCTTCGCGTTGCTCTAACGATTTTTCGTAGATGCGGTTCGATTTCCAAAAATCGAGAATCGCTTCTTCCTGCTTCGGGAATTTGACATCGGTCTTTACGGCTCGAAACATAATTCAATCGACAGCCTATTCGCCAGCGTTATTCCTCTTCGGTATCATTCCCTCGTCTGCGAAAACTCCTCGGCGACGACTATTCCTCTTCGGTGAATTCGGCAGGTGGTACCGCGTCTTCCTCGATTTCCCCAGCATCGATGTCTTCTGCATCGGGGTGACCTTCGAGCATGCCATCGTCTGCTGGTTCGATTTCATACTCGTCCTCGAGCTCTTCCTCAAAGTCGTCGTCGAAGTCGTCATCGAAATCATCTTCGTCGAAATCCTCAAACGGATCGGGATCGTCGTCCTCTTCCGACTCATCATCTTCCTCGGGAACCTCGTCTTCGGCGTCTTCGTCGTCTCCCCAAGAGTTTCGGACGGCACGAGGCATCGCAGACGCAGTCATGAGGGCTGCTTCGAACCAGTCTTCCGTTTCTGGGCTTTTTGGATCCGTGGCAATGAGTTGCGTCATTTTGGCTTCCGACCTTCCATTCCTGCGTTTTCGAACCAACGAACCTCGAACCAACCTTCGAATGAACCATCCTCAAAAACCAGCGATGTCGCAGCGACGGACCGAAGTTCCAGGTTTGGAGCACTTCGATGCCGTGGGCTGAATAACCTTCCGCTGACGCCCCCTTTTTGGCCAAACATGTCCCAAACGGAGGGCCGTGAGGTCTTCAAGAATACGGTCCAGTATCCCCGAGGAAAATGGGATCATCCCGAATTATTCCCGCCTCGCAAGTGGTAAACGGTTCCTCCACCCACGAACCAGCCAGCCACCCCGCTATTTTCAAGCTTTTGGCTTCGGAAAAAGCGAGCCCACTCAAAAAACGTCCTTCAAAAAATTCCTCCGCTGCTTTTTTCCATAAAGGTCAAGATTCGTCGGGGTGGGTCGAATCACCTTATGTCGGCGGCCCAGTCACGGCCCCTCGACCTCCGTTCATCGTTCACGGTTCACCGCTTCGGAAAACATTGTTTAGGGGTTCATGCCATGCTCAAGAAATTTCTGTTAGGTTCAACGCTGTTACTAGGAGGCGGAGCATTGCTCGCAGGTACCTCCGCTTACAGTTACGTCAAGACCGGCTATCACAGCGTACGCGACTCGATCAAGGAACAAATCCCGATCGAAGTCGAGATCAAGCGGGCCCGCGACATGATCGCAGACCTGAAACCAGAGATCGCCGATAACCTGAAGCTGATCGCCCGCGAGGAGGTCGAAGTGGCCAAGCTGCAGCGTGAGGTGTCCGGAAAGCAATCGTCCATCAACAAGTCGAAGGACAGCATCCTGAAGCTGAAAGACGACGTCCAGAGCGGAGCCAAGTTCGTTACGTACAAAGGTAAGAAATACGATATCGAGCACGTCCGCAAGGATTTGTCGGACAGGTTCAAACATCATCAAGCGTTGGAGGCTACCTCCAGCAAACTGGAAAAGATCCTCGAGGCCCGCGAAAGGAACTTGGTTGCCGCGCGTCGCAAACTCGATGAAATGCTTTCCGCGAAACGCGAACTCGAGGTCCAAGTCGAGAATTTACAAGCTCGGTTGACCATGGTCGAAGTCGCACAAACCGGCAGTCAGTTCGCCGTCAATGACAGCGCCCTGTCCGGTGTTCGCCAAGTCCTCGATGAGATCTCAACTCGCATCGATGTTGCAGAAAAATTGGTGCAGTGCTTCGACGAAGTAGGCTCGGTTCCGGTCGGTGACGATTTGGAATCGGAAAGTATCGTCGATCAAATCTCCGAGTACTTCGCAGCACCTGCCCAAAATGGCTCGAGCCGAGATTTGAATCGGTTGGCTGAAATCGACGATATGGGCTCGCTGGCAACCCAACCTTAAAGAACGGGTTCCAACTCCAGGCAATCGTTTCGGCCGATCACAAACGCCGATGTCCGTTGCCTAATTGTTGCCTAATCGTTGCCTAACGATGCATGGAGATGCAAAATCGACGGAAAGGATTTACATTATGCTGAGTTCTTTCAGTCGTCGGATCGTACCTCCCAAGCCAGACCGCATGATGCACAAACCCAAAATCCTATGGATCGACGGCGTGGGTGGCTTTGCGATGTGCGATGCTAGCGAAATCTCGTTGGGGCAGTCGTTCCCGAGCAACGAGGTTGATCTCGCCATACGAGGTGATCTAAGCCGGCGCGCCGCTATCTTTCGGCGCTCCGGCGATGGTCATTGGATCCAGCCCTTCCAATCGGTTTCTATCCGCGGGGCCCAAATCGAACGGGCCACACTACTCGCCGACGGTGATCTTTTAGATTTTGGGAACCGTCTTCTGCTCCGCTACAAACGCCCGACCAAGCTGAGCGGCACAGGTAGGCTTGAAATCGCCAGCCAGCACCGCTGGCAAACAAGCTTGTCCGGCGCATTGCTTCTCGGTGAATCATGCATTTTAGGGTCGGATCCATCATCCCATGTCCACTGCCCGAACTGGGGGGCCAAAATCGTCCTTTTCAGGCACCAAGACGACTGGATGGTCCGAGTCTTGAGCAGCTCGCCTGTCTTTATCGGGAACAATCCAGAGCCGATTGGCGCCCCGTTCCCTATTCCCTTGGGCCAAAGGGTCCACGGGGATGACTTTTCAATGACTCTCGCCACCCGCTAACAAGCGCCGGTGGGAGGATCCAAGGTCATTTTTTCCCAAGCTTTCCCGGCCCACAACGAAGAGCTTGATAAACCTGAGGTCAATTCGCCACGGGGGACGTCCTCTCCCCCCCCAAGAAAACCCTCACGAAAACCCTGACGAAAACGCTTGGGCATGGAGATAAGCGCAAGCAAATTAACACGGGACAACTCGACACTCCCTCGATATCAGCCACAATAAACTTACTACGGAGCGACCTGCGAGACATGTTCAATATCCTCAAGCGTCCACCTCCTTCAAAAGGGACTCGGAACGAGACTGGCAAAAACACCCCCGATGCTTCCGGTGAGTTGCTAAACCAATTCAAAAAAACGCATCAAAACTTATTCGACAACAAGTCCTTTTCAACGCGTCCCAAACCGACTGATGCTTTTGGTGCCCCAATGAAATTTCAATACGCAAGCGGCGATAGCCCGTTGGACGGCTACACCATCATGCGCGGGGTCGGAATCGGCGGGTTCGGTGAGGTGTACTTCGCGGAAAGCGATTCTGGAAAAGAAGTCGCTTTGAAGCGGATTCAGAAGAACATGGACGTCGAAATGCGCGGCGTCCGGCACTGTTTAAATTTGCGTCACCCCAATCTGGTCGCCATCTACGACATCCGTTTTGATAAAGACCAGCAAGGCTGGATCGTGATGGAGTTCATCGAAGGGGAGTCCTTGCGAGAAACCCTCGATGGCTTCCCGAACGGGATGCCTTCCGATCGAGCTCTCCCGCTCTTCGCTCAAATCTGCGCAGGGGTTACTTACTTGCACGATCAAGGCATCGTGCATCGAGACCTTAAACCTGCCAATATTTTCATCGATAGCAGCTTTGCAAAAATCGGGGACTACGGACTTTCCAAATACATCAGTGCATCAAGGCGAGGTGGTCAAACGGAAAGTGTCGGCACCTTCCACTACATGGCTCCTGAGATCGGCAAAGGTGAATACGGAAAGGAAATCGACGTTTACTCCTTAGGGATCATCCTCTTTGAAATGCTCACGGGAAACGTTCCCTTCGACGGTGAGAGCACCCAAGAGATCATCCTGAAACACCTTACCGCAGATCCCGATCTTCGAGATGTTCCTGAGCCCTTCGCGAACATCATCCAGAGAGCACTTGCCAAAAACCCTACATTGCGTTTTCGCGATGCTCGCGAACTGCTGAGCGCACTAGGTTATGACCTCGATGTTACCGGCCTGGCCTCGAAACGAATGAGCACACAGCCAAATGCGTCGGTCGAACGCGCGAGTTCATCGACGCATGCCGCAACACCTCGACCAGTCTATGTGAATGCGTCAGGCGAGGTCGCCGACGCCGATCCTGAGTATTCCAGTGTCGAACGCAGAGAAGACGTCACGGCCCCCCAAAAAACAGGATATTGGTACCGCTTCGAAAAGCTCCTGTTGCTCAGCTGGGAACAACATCAGGCCTTGTTGGCTAAAGAGCCCATCGGCAAAGCGGTCATTTACGCTAAAAAAGATCTCCTGGATCGCTTGCAAGCCCTCTCGAAATCCGGTCGAGATATCGCTTACGTTTGCATCATCATCGTGGCTTTGGTCAACGCATCTTGGCTGGTACCGCTCGCATTGCCAATGCTGGCTGTCTATTTGGGCTGGTACGTAACTTGGTTCGTTTTCGGAAATGAACCGATCCCAGCCTCGATATCCCACACCCAGCGAAATGGCCAGAAACCCGCGAGAGCTGTCCCCAAATTAAGACCGGCAGTGGGACTCCAAGAAACGGTCCACTACGAAACCAAAGAAGCGGATTCTCGGACCCCATCGACAGGCGTTGGAGCAAAATCAAGCCAACCTGTCGCTTATGTTAAACCATCCACGAGCAAGGAATCTTGGCGGCGGTGGCAGGATACCCAGCGCGCGAATCTTCGAACAAGGGGCTTCTGGACGTCCCTGCACGCGACCACCAGATCGATCACGTTTTCAGGGTTCATTGCATCCACTCTCGCGATCGTAGCTGGAGTACTGGCGTACTCCCACCCAGCGTTCCGAGAGAACATTAACGTGGCTGCTGTTGCTTGGCTCGCAATCATGACCACCGCCAGCAGCTGGGCCATCCTCACACTCAGCCGACGCTGGGAAATGCGCGATGAGGATTCGATCGCTTTCCGATTTGTACTTATGGTGGCCGGCTTGATTCTGGGGACCCTGAGTTACCAATTGAGCGAATACTTACTGGTCCCTTGGGCGGATATTATGAGCAGCTCTCCCATCGATGTTTCGCTCGACGACAAGCAGCTCAGTCAGCGATGGCGGGGATTTTACGACGAAGCTGGATTCCCGCTGCTGGCAGGGCACATGGCCTACTTTGCAACCTTGTTCTGGGCGGTTCGATGGTGGCGTCAATCGGACATCCTGAGGCGAAAGCGATTCTCGATCTTGACCATCCTTTGGAGCGTTCTGGTCGCTGCGTTGATCCAAGGCATATTCTACTTCCCAACCCCCTGGTGTTTCATCCTGGCAGGAACCACATCCTTCGTCGTTCAACTCGCTTCTCCGTGGATTGATTCAACCCGCATCCCTGAAACAAATCTCTCTTAATCCGATCAATCATCAAACCAAGAGCCCTCAATAGCCCTATGCATACACCGCTTCGCAACGATGATTCGAACTCAGGCTATTCCATCCTTCGAGCCCTAGCGATGGAATGGCTCTCGCCCCACGCTGTACTTTGTGGGATCGCGATCTGCAGCGTATTGGCAGGACAGTCTCTTGGATTCCGTCAAGACCCACCGACAACCACGGATGCGGTTGCAAACGAATCACCTAAGTCAGCCTCCCAATTAGAGGAAGCTCCATCAGAACGGGAGTCGGAGGGGAACGCTTACGAGTCGGCTCAACGTTCCCTCGACTGGCTCTCAAAATCGATGCAACGAGTCACCGACAAATTGGATTCGATGTCGAAAAAGATGGATCCGTCCGCATCCCAAGAGGAAATCGAACGAGAACTTAAACAAGCAGTGCGAGAAGCCTTCTCGGAATTAAGTCCAGCACTGGATCCCAGCAATTCGGACAACACGTCTGAAAAGAAAAACATCCCCAGCATCCCGAAAGCTCCTACCGGGAAAATTGGCGGTTTTGGACGCAAGCAAGCCGAAGTCTCGGAACCGAACAGCGGCGCATTCCAAATCCTCAGCAGCGCTAGCGGCGCACCAAGGTCCGGTGATACATCCGAGGGTAGCCAAACCGATGACTATGCGTTCAATAAGCCACTTGTTGGGGAAAATGCTCCGTCCTGGGTTCGAGAACGGGTGATCTCAAAAAACCGATTGAGAGTTCCGATCGCTAGCTCGCTCTTTGAGTCTCTCGAAGAATGCCGGAAGGATATCGACCAACGATTACTAGAAGAAGTTCGAACCATTCTCGTTCAAAACGGGTTCGGCGAAATGAGCACAACGTGGCCCGAAGGTGCCCTCACCGAAGCTTATATCCGCGAACATTTTTTGGCGAGATCCGAATTCGACAACGTCCAGGAACGGCCGAGTGGAACTTACCACCAGCTATGGGTTTTACTGGATATCGACCAACAGCAGTTGTCTTTCCTCAAGCATTGGGAACGCCAATTTGTAGGTGAAGAGCGAGCCGTAATGGTTGTGTTCACCACGATTTCTATCGTTCCATTCATCGCAGCATTTTCTCTTATTGTGGGCTTTTTCGCTGAACGCGAGAACCGTCGAGTGTGAATTAACTACGCTTAACACTGGGTTTAAGAATCAAAAGAACCATCGCTTGAACAATCATCGCTGCAATAAATGATGAACGAAACGAACTTAGACACTCTGCTCATCGAAGGTATTCGTACCGGTGACGCTCACGCATGGCAGCAGTTCATCGAGCGCTTCGAAGGCCGACTGTTGGCTTATGTCGGAACACGATTGGTCGATCGATCGCATGCGGAAGATATCGTCCAAGAGACCTTTATTGGGTTTCTCAACAGCATTCCCAACTACGATGCATCGCGGCCTCTAGAAAGCTACTTGTTCTCGATCGCAGCCTACAAATTAACCGACCACTTGAGACGCGAAGGACGCCGACATACCACCCAATGGGTAGCTCGGGAAGGATCGAGCGATGCGGCTCAAAATGTTCCCTCGAAAGGCCGGGCAGCGAGCAGTCTCGCCCGATCCGTGGAACGGCGAGATCTCGAAGAAGAAGCCCTCGCGATTGCCATCGCAGATCAGATATCCAAGTGGAAATCGAAATCCGATTATCAAAAACTTCAGTGCATTGAGTTGCTCTTCGTCGCCGGTGCAAGTAACAAGGATGTCTCGCTTGCGTTGAATTTGAGCGAGCAACAAGTCGCAAACTACAAATCCGACTTCGTGACTCGCACCCGCAATTTGATCGCGCGCCACGCGCTCCAAGAGAATTTCCCGGAGTTGCTCGAGGGTTGATGCAGTTCGAGCATCGACTGCGAGCATCTACTCCATGACTAGCTTTTCCCAATAGCTTTGATCGATGGCTTTCGCGTACTAAAACCGATGGGCGATTTAATACCGATGGGCGATTTAATACCGACGGACGCTGACACGTTACGCTCGGTCGGCCGTAAACGCGACTACTTGATCAAGTCGTTCCGCGCCACACGCCAACATGACCACCCGGTCGAATCCCAAGGCACAGCCGCACGATGCCGGTATGCCAACCGCCATTGCGTCCAACAACGGGTTATCGACCGGGATCGCAAATTTGCCATCGAGCAATCGCTGCTGGGCTGCTAGCTCGGCTCGCTGTCGGAGGATGTCGCCATCGAGCAATTCATGGTAGCCATTGGCCAACTCAACACCGCGGTAAAACAGTTCATACCGCTCCGCAGTGCGAGGATCTTCCCGATCCAGTTTTGCCAAGGCCGCTTGGGACGCGGGGAAATGCGTGATGAGCACCGGGCGATCCAGGCCCAATCTCGGCTGGACCCGCATCGAGAAAATCAAATTGACCCATTCGTCCCAGTCACTCGTCCAATCCGCAGAATCGACCAAAGCATTTTCCAAGCACCAGACGCCCAGTTGGCTCGCATCGGTCTCGAATAACTCCAAGCCCGTGGTGTCCCGAAATGCATCCGGAAAACGTTGGCGATGAGCGGTAGGAGTTTCGAGCAAACATCCGCAGAGTTGATCGAGGAGCGACAAGCCTTGTTCGAACCCAGCGTCGAGATCGTACCACTCCGCCATCGTGAACTCCGGATTGTGGAATTGCCCCAATTCACCGGCGCGGAAAACTGGACCCAACTGGTAGATGCTACCGATCCCAGACGCGAGCAATCGTTTCATCGATTGTTCTGGCGATGTCTGCAAATACCAATCTCCATCCACTCCAGGAAATCCAACATGTTTCCCCGGCACGCGGATAGGATCGAGGTGCCGATCGATAATAGACCGTGTTGAAAGAATCGGTGTATGGACTTCCGTGAAGCCCCTGGAATCGAAGAAAGCCCGCAATCGTCGGGCGAGATCCGCTCGAAGCCGAAGATTCTCCAACGGTGCGGCTGAAAGACTGCTGGGTGTAGGATGGTTTTGCATCCGACCAAGGATACCTCCAACAGTACCAATGAACAAGAATTAGATCGCCCCTCATGCGCCGCAAACCGGCGCGAGGTATGCTTCAGCCCAATCGCTTGCAGAACTATGGACGAGTTAACGCTACCGACGCAGATTGAGCAACTCGTCAAACAGCTGCTGGGTGGCCGTGATAACCCGAGCATTACTTCGGTACTGAGTGCTTGCGAGCACCAGCGTCACCAAGTCACCACCGACGTCGGTATTGGACAACTCGAGAGCACCTGCGGTAACCGTACCGATCCCGTTTTCCGAGGGACCTCCTTCGATCGGCAACCCGGTGTTGATCCCTTGGGCGTACAAGTTCTGACCACGTTGTTCCAAACCACCCGGGTTGGAGAATCGTGCCAGACGCAATCGCCCCAAGTCTCGGGAGATACCGTTGCTGAACACCCCGCGGATCGTGCCGTCTTCACCGATAACGTAACTGGTCAAAACCCCGGGAGGTGAACCATCCTGACGGGAAGCAGCAACCGTCGCTTTCGCTGCAGCCAAACCGGACAGAGAACCAAAGTTAAAATCGAACTGCATCGGCTTTTCACTCGGAAAACCAACGCGGTTAATGGCCACGGTGGAGTTCGTCGCGGAAACAAAGTTTCCATTCCCGTCAAATCGAATCAACCCCGTCCCGACATCGATCGGGCTACCGGTTCGACTCAAGTTTTCCGGACTGTCTGCATACCACCGATAAGTCGTGTTCTGGTCGGTTCGGCTTTCGAGCACCGCCGTCAATCGTACTCGGACCGGGAAGCCTAGGGAGTCGTACGAGATGAAGTCCGTCACCGCACTCGTCCCGGCGGCTTGCTGTTGAACCGAAAAATTCAAGGCTGGGTTGGTCACGTTGCCATTCGTTTCGGTCAATCGAAATCCAGTCAAATCGATCGCAACCGCATTATCAGCCCCTGTATTTCCGACAAACCGAATCGCGCCGTTGTTGATGTAGACGTTGGGCTGAATCGTCCCAGACTCTCCCAAAATGTTATTCACCGATCCCGCAATCGGGTTGGATGCATCCCCGGAATCGCTCACGATACCCAGCGAGTCCTTCATGAAGGTCATCAACTCTTGGACGGTGGTGTTGTTGGTGATTTCGAAGGTCTTCTCATCCAATGTACGCCCCCCCTTCTTTCCTCTGAACGACAACTCACCAGCCTTAAATGGCTGCAAGTAGTCCAGGCCATCGCGCGTAGTGATGTTGACGAGTTTGGTCGTACCGTCCACCGTTGGGCCGTCGAGGTTCGCGGCTTTGCGGCCTGGCAAGGCGAGATTGCTGATATCCGCATCCGTCTTGGAATCGGTATACGATCCCGTAGGTGCGATCGTGTCCACAAGGTAGAAAGCCGTGGGGTCGTTCGCCATGTTTCGATAGAGTCGAATCTGATCGTACGCGGGAAAACCACCCTCAGGCGGAGGCACCGGCGGCGTCGGGAAACCTGACAAAACTGGTCTACCATTGATCACGTTGACAGGACCGACCAGCGGTGATGGTCTCGATTCCGGCTCACCCGCCTTGTAGAAGGTGACCATGTAGGAATAATTCCCTGTCAAACCCGCGCTGTTGAGAGCCGTAGACGACGAGGCAGCAGTCGTGTCATTGAAAGTGCTTCCCGCGGCGCCAGAACCCACCAAAAAGTAATCCGACCCTCCTGGCGCTGTGCGATACACTCGAACTTGATTGTACTGCGAGTTTGCCGCGGGCAACGTGATCCGAACGGTGTTGTCCGCATTGCCGTTACCGACAGGAACCGTGTACGTAGACTCGCCGGTAGGCATCGTCTCTTTGCCTTGGCTGTCCACGAAAGTGAACTTGTACCCAAACGTCGAACTTTCAGCGATGTTACCACCCCCGCCTTCGATGGTCGTAAAGTTCACGCCGGTCAACTGTGGACCGTTGGAACCTGCTGCGGCCATACCCGACGATGTAGGTCGCGGTATCAAACCATTCCCAAGGACCGCGCTTTGGACGATCTGAGATTGATTCGCAACCTCTCCCAACGGAGTCAACGTACCTTCCAACGTCACCGTTGTGGTTTGCTTGGCCACCGACTCGGTACCGACCGGAATTGTCAACGGAACCAATGCGGTGGTCTGAATACTGAATTGGTCATCGATACCATACCCGAGCAACCGGTTCCCGGTCGATGTCACCAACTCATTGGTACTGTTAAGCCGGAACACACCGTTTCGTGTGTAGAGCTTCTCCCCTGACGCTCCCGCAACCTGAAAGAAACCGTCACCTTGGATTGCCAAGTCGGACGACGCAGAGCTGATTTCAATCGTCCCTTGCTTGAAGTTCGGATTGATCGCTGCAACTTGAACACCGAGACCCGTTTGCCTCGGGTTTGCACCACCGCTGTCCGCGTTGGGCGCCGCACCTAAAGATAGCGTTTGAAGGAACTGGGACGCGAACACCACGTCCGACGCCTTGAACCCAACCGTTTGCGAGTTCGCAAGGTTATTACCCAGAACGTCGATCTGTGTTTCCGCTGCATTCATGCCCGTCAAGGCAGTACTAAGCGCTGATGCCAAACCCATGAGTTCGTTACTCCACGCGTCAATGATAACCGGGTGAATCCACGATCGTCGCAGCTGCCCAAGCAACACTATCCATGAGGCAGCTGAACCAGGATCCGCTCGATCGGGGACAATTACCCGACGCGATCTTTGCTAGCTCGATTCATCTCTTGCTAGCGAACTCACATTCCAAGTGCAATTATTCTTCCACGATCTCGCGAATATTATTCATATCGACAATCTGAGCACCAACATGCACTTGTACCTGACGCTTGTTGCGATCTTTTTCGTCAATCTTTACCGAGACACTCGAGACTGCCCCATTTACCTCTTTCGCATCGCTATCCAATCCCTTGACCTTCTTCCCAATAAGTCCACTCGCCGTTGTCAGTTCCTGGGTGGTGGAAAAGCTAGTCAATGTTTTGATCAACGTATCGTTCGCCGAAATCGATCGCAACTGTCCGACTTGCTCCATCAAGGCAGCATTATCCGTCGGATTCAATGGATCCTGATTCTGCAATTCGGTGATCATGAGGTTCAAGAATTGAGACACATCCACATCATTCAATCCCCCCCCTTGAAGCGAATTCGCGGCGGACGATTTGCTGGTTGCGTTTGAGAAATTGCTTGAATTTGTTGTGTTGACCTTAGACATAAGTAATCACCCAGAATGGTAAGCAGATCGAATTATCCCACGAAGTCATCAAGACCAGCACTCACTGGGCCTGTTCAGATCCTTTTCAGTACCTTCCGACCACAGGGGGCGTTGTTGTTGGAGAGGTATTTCGATATCCACCGGACGTATTCGCGGTGGTGTTCACCGTTGAATACGCATTGGGGGAATAACCGCTCGAAGGGTAGTTGCTCGGAGGATAGGCACCCGAAGCGACCGAATTCGCCACTGCACCACCGTAGCCATTCGCGACGCTCGTTCCTGCTATCGGTGTTCCTCGGTACTGGCCGTTTTGAGTTGCGCCATACTGTGGGCTGCCATACTGTGGGCTGCTGTAGTACGCATTGCTAGCGACGTAGTTCTGCGCTGGCTGCGCTGCGATAGGACGATAAGAATCCGGCCACACGACTTGGAGCCCCGCCGGCGAGGTCGAAGCCATCATGGACGTGACGTTTTGAGCAGGATTCGCCTGGGCTGAATGGTGGTAGCTGGACGCAATACCATTTGAAGCTATGCCATTCGAAGCTAGGTAGGGCGTACTGTAACTAGCTGTCGTATAACTTGTTGGTTGAGTCGATTGCAAACCGATTGGCGGTGATGCAAACGTTGTCGGTGTTAGGTAATTTGCGGGGTACAGAAGCGTTCCCGAAACAGGAACAAAGACCGCGTTTCCACCAGCCGCCAGCGAGGCATTGCCAAAGAGCGCGTTGTTCAACGCCACCTGATTCAATGCCGCTTGAGTGGCCAACTGCGAGGAATCTCGCCCGGTTGGAATCAGTTCGGTCAGTATCTCAGGCTTGAGCGCAATAAGCCCCAAAACAAGGAACCCAATTTCGGCCCAATAAAAACGTTTCGAACGTTTGCGTCGAGCGGATGTGCTCATCGTGATTCATCCTTGGGGAGTACCCCCGCTGTTGTTCGATCCCATCGGTTTCTCCGATCATGCAATCCATGGTTTAGGCAACTCAGCCTATTATCCAGGCAACTCAGCCTCCAACGCGGAAATCGGGAACGATGCCCTATACCGAAAAACACATAGGAAATACCAGTGCAGTTTTGCGATTTTCACGAGAACCCATGCGTTACCCAGCTCTCCTCACTTGCTTCCGCAGGCCCAAATTTGCTATGACCCTGCGTGCGATCGCGTCTGATAGGAGTTCCGAATGCTGCGCAAAATACTCACCAAAGCCGTCACAACAACCTACTTGCCATCCAACCCCTACCCGGGAGAAATGCTGCCTATCGAACGGCTTCGACTTTTTCAGTGGGTCCGGACTTGTGCCCCTAAAGTCATCCTCGAAGTCGGAAGCGGTGTGGGAGGATCGACGTTCTACATGTCCGAAGCGATTCGAGAACATGGCGGAGTTCTGCATACTTGCGATCCACTACGCCGCCCACCCGAACACTTCCTGAAGCGCTTTGAGAACACCCTTTGCTACCATCCGCTTCGGTCCGACGAGTTAATCTCATGGATGCGGCACAACAGCATCGCCCCGGACTTCATTTTTTTTGACGGACCTGAGATTCCGGAACTGGCGCTCGACGACATTCGCTCTCTCGAGGAATGGATCGAACCAGGCTGTCACTTTGCGATGCACGATTGGGAACAAGCCGGTGGTGCTAATCGAAAAATCGTCTCCATCAAGGCAAAGATGATTCGCCCCTATCTGGAAAACTCGTCGGATTGGGTCCAGGAGCATCTATTGAGCGGACATCAAAAGAATGCATGGTGGACCAAAGGCTCGTTCGACTCTGTCGGATTATGCCTGTACCGATACAGTCCGAAACGGATGGCCACCAGCATGGCTGCCTAATGTCAGATCGGCTTCAAGCAGTCCATTCAGAAATCTAACAAGGGATTGGTAGCAATGGTTCAGTTCTCGCTGAATAGAATGTTCGAAACTCCCAGCCGACTCCTTGAGGAACTGGAGGTGAACGAAGACCTTTTCGTTTACCACCATCTCGGGCTGGGAGACATGATTCATTGCAATGGAATGATCCGGTATCTGCTCGACCGCTTGAACGCAGATAGAAATGTAAACGTATTCTGCAAGGCGAGAAATCTCGGGATGACTCAATGGATGTACCGGGACGAACCTCGCATTCATCTGCTTCCAATCGCGGAGGGAGAACGGGAATCACCCTTTGTACAGAGAACCCTGAAAAACCATCGCAGCAGAAACTTTCTCTCTGTGGGACATCGCGCTCTAAAATCCCTCGAAAGAGCTTATCCGCGGGCGTTCTACGATGAGCTTTTCTATCGCCAAGTCGGCTTGCCCTACAGCATTCGATACGACTGGTGCTATTGGCAACGCGACCTAGCAGAGGAAGAACGAGTTTATCAAAAGCTCGCTCCGGAAACGCCTTATGTTTTCGTGCACGACGATGCGAGTCGAGGTTTCTCCATCGATACGTCGACGATCGGGATGGCAATCGTACGCAACGACATCACGGAAAGCATCTTCCACATGGGATTGCTCTTGGAGAGAGCAGCCGAGGTGCACTGCATGGAGAGTTCGATTCGATGCATGCTCGAATCACTCGATCTGAGTCACTGCAAACTTTTCTATCACAACTTTCGGTATCCCGATCGACCGCTAGGAAACGCCACTCGCCAGTCTTGGACCTCGATCGATCGCTTCGAAACCAACCGAACCGGAACTGTTGCCACCCGATGAAAAGGCTTGTTTCTTTCGCACTTTTCGGGACCAAGCCGCTCTACCTTCAAGGGGCCCTGCGCAACGTTGCCATGATTCCTGAGATCTATCCAGGATGGACGCCACGCATTTACGCGTCCCAGGAAATACCAGAAGACCTGGTAGGGCAACTCATCGAGGGCGGTGCCGAGGTAGTTCGCAAGCAGCGCACCGGGGAAATCGATGGCATGTTCTGGAGATTCCTTCCAGCGGGTGAATCCGGGATCGATGCGATGGTGGTTCGCGATGTCGATTCGCGACCGACCCGCCGCGAATTCGCGGCCGTCGAAGAATGGCTTGCCAGTGGCAAAGCATTGCATATCATGCGAGATCACCCCCACCACAAAGTCGTAATACTAGGCGGGATGTGGGGATGCCGTGGCAGCGCAATCCCCGACATGGAGGCCATGGTCGATTCATGGAAACTTTGGGCCAAAAAAGGCCAAGACCAAGATTTCCTCCGCGACGTGATCTATCCACGGTTCAAGGAGGATCTCCTCGTTCACAGCGATCTGTACCAATACCAAGGGGAACTTTGCAAACCGTTCCCGATTCCTAGGCAACGTGGTGAGTTCGTAGGCGCGATTATCGATCCCGACCAGGATCGCTTTACAGACGCTCAAGCGGTCGCGTCGGAGGCACTTTTCGCCGGTTGCTCTTTCCAACAGTTGAAACGAGCCAAACGCAGGATGAAGTTCTCCCTGGTCGCCGAACAATGGCTCCGAAACCTGCGGCGTCTGCTAGGACGAAAATCAACGTGATGATTGCTCCAAGTTTTCCCGTGGGAGACTTGCTCGCCAGCCTTTCTGCTACTACCGTCGATAGAGTCCCGGCGCAGAAGACGCCGTCTCACCCCCGCCTCGAGGGTCGGTAGCCCCTCACTTAGCCCCACTTCGTTATGATGGATTCATCCGCCATGAAAAATGCGATCGCAACCGTCGCAATGCTTCTTGCTCTCGCCACCGGAAGGGTACCCACCATTCACGCGCTAGAACCCGAGGACGCCGCCAAAAGCCCCATTCAATACCGCGTGTCATTCCGCCAAGCTGCGAATCATCGCGTGGAGATCGAGGTGTCGGTACCGACCGACGGTGCCTCTTCGCTCCGTTTAATGATGCCGGTATGGACTCCCGGAAGTTACTTGGTTCGCGAATACGCAAGGCAGATCGAAAGCATTTCGGCGCACCATGCCATCACGAACATGTCGTTGAAACTCCACAAGGTCGATAAGAACCACTGGACCGTCGAAACCGCGGGTGCCGAGGAAGTGACATTAAGGTACGTGCTCTACGGGCGAGAAATGGGGGTACGAACCAATTGGATCGAAAGCGATTTTGCATTCCTGACCGGTGCTGCTACGTTCATCACACGTGAAGACGCGCTCGATCGCCCTCACATCGTCCGATTGGATGCGCTTCCTCAGTGGCCACAGATCGCCACTTCGCTACCGGCTCACGATCCGCGCAACCCGTGGACGCGCGTCGCCAACAACTACGACACCTTGGTCGATAGCCCGATTGTACTCGGCGATATCGATGTGCAGTCCATGAACATCGGTTCGGCCCAACACCATCTTGCCACGTTGGGGACCGACCAGCTTTGGGACACTCGAAAAGCGATGAAAGATGCGGCGAAGATCATCGAATTGGAGCAGAAATTCTGGGGAGATGTCCCTTACAACGACTACTGGTTTCTCAATCTTGCGACGGAATCCGGTGGAGGGCTCGAACACGACAACAGTTGTGTTTTGATGACGAGCCGCTGGGCGCAAAAGCAACGCTCGAAATACATCGACTGGCTCGCACTGGTCTCCCATGAGTTCTTTCATGCATGGAATGTGCGTCGATTGCGCCCTAAAGTTTTGAATACGTACGATTACAACTCCGAGCAATACACACGCGAGCTTTGGATCGCGGAAGGATTGACCAGTTATTACGACGAACTCTTTGTGGTTCGCGCAGGACTGAGCACCCCCAAAGAATACTTGGAACGGATCAGCAAGCAGATCCAGTCGGTTCAAACCACCCCCGGACGAAATGTCCAGAGCCTCGAAGAGAGCAGCTTTGATACGTGGATCAAGTTCTATCGGCCTGACGAGAATGCCGCCAACAGCCGGATCAGCTACTACGGAAAAGGGGCGCTCGTCGGATTGATCCTCGACGCGGAAATACGCACCAAAACGGCCAATCAAAAATCACTCGATGACTGCATGCGAACACTGTGGCAGCGGCACCGGGGAACCGGGTACGAAAACCAAGATTTCATCAATATCGTCTCTGAGACCACCGGAACTCCGATGCAAGAATGGTTTGCGAAAATGCTGGCAAGCACCGACGAGATGCAGTTCGGACCCTTCCTCGATTGCTACGGGCTTCGGTGGAAGCCCAAAGACGGGGAAAAGAACAAAGACGGGGAAAAGAAATCGCCCGAGGGCGAGGGTGACGCCGGAGACGCTCCGGCAGCAACCCCCGCAATCGTAGGTATCGAACTGGTGAACCAATCCGGCAAAGGAATGATTGAAAAGGTTTCTCGCCATGGGGCGGCGAGCGCCGCGGGAATTCAGGCTGGCGATGAACTCGTGGGATGGGACGGGTACCGCGTCACTCCGGAAAATTGGTCGGAACGCCTTGGTCTCTACAAAGTGGGGGCCACGGTGAACGCTCTGGTCACCCGCCGCGGCAAACTGCTGGAAATTCCGGTCGAACTTAACGCAAACCCCACCGAATCCTGGAATTTGGTCAGGGTGGATACCCCTACCCCCGAACAGGAGGCCCGCTGGAAATCTTGGCTTCAAATCGAGGAAATTGCCGCAAACGCAAAGTAATCGAGGATTCCTGAGTCCTGGCGTCCGATATTCCGCGAGTGCACGGATGCTGGAAATATTGACCAGCGGGGCTGGTAAAATACGGAAGAAAACGTTATTTAAGATGCCCCGTCAGGGAAATCAAATACGCTTTTTTGGGACTTCTGTACAGGAAACGAAGATTCGTTTTTGTTCGAGGAATTTTGATATGTCAGTAAATGAAGAGGTTTTTTCCAAGGTTCAATCGGCTCTCGTAGACGCCCTCGGGGTGGACGATGATGAAGTGACTCAGGAAGCCACCATGGTCGGTGACCTGGGCGCAGAGTCGATCGATTTCCTGGATATCGTTTTTAAACTGGAAAAAGCTTTCGGAATCAAAATCCAAACCGAAGATCTCTTTCCAAAGGATATCTTGACAGAAAGCTCCTATGTCCAGGATGGCAAAGTGAACGCAAACGGTCTCGCTGAGTTGAAGAAGCGGATGCCTTGGGCAAACCTTTCCAAATTCGAGGCCAATCCCCGAGTCCAAGACTTCGGCGACTTGCTCACCGTTAGCGATCTGTGTCGCTACGTGCAGTCGAAACTGGCGTAGTGAAACCATCACACCAAGGTATTTTTTCTGGTTTTCAATCGGGAAAAGCTAGGTGTGTCCATTGAATTAGCATGTTCTCCTCGCAAGTCTCGCAATCCTGCGACACTTGCGATCTCCGAATTTTCCGTAGGGAATTGGGTGGTTTCAGGTGCGCTGGTTTTGGATCGATCGATTCCTCGAGTTCGTGCGAGACACACGCGCGGTAACCATCAAGAACATTTGCTTCGGCGAAGAATCCCTTGATGATTATCTACCCGGTCACCCCCATTACCCTCACTCGTTGATGATCGAAGGGATGGCTCAAACCGGCGGCTTGCTGGTTTCGGAGGCCGAAGGTTTTACGAGGAAAACAGTCTTGGCCAAGGTCTCGAAGGCGACCTTCCACGATCTGGTAGTCCCAGGCGATTGCATACGTTTAACCGCCGTCGTCCAAGACAAACAGCCGACTGGGGCGGTCGTCCAAGGCCACATCGAAATCGATGGGCGGCCCATCGCAGATCTAGAACTTTGGTTCGCCTTCCTCGACGAACGGTTCGGCGAAACCGCACTCTTTCCACCCGAGGATTTGCTCCGGACCCTGCGGATATTGCGACTCTTCGACGTTGCTGTGGATCAAAACGGGAATAGAATACACGCTCCTGCCCATATGCTCGAAGCCGAGCATCAAGCAGCAGCGGCTATCCGAGCCGCATTGCAGAACAACCCTAGCCCGAAACCATCCGAATCCATTGGCACCCAAAGTTCGAAAACCCCAAGTTCGAGAACCGAGTGAACTTCCAACGAATTCGATTCGATCGGTAGCCAGTACAAGATCCTTTTCTTGGAGTTAATGCATTGATGCGCCGGCGAGTAGTAGTCACGGGAATGGGAGTCGTGAACCCGCTCGGACATAACGTCGAAACCATGTGGAAGGCACTGATTGAAAGCCGCAGCGGTGTTGGCCCAATCACCATCTTCGATGCCACAGGGTACCCGACCACAATCGCCGCTGAAGTCAAAAACTGGGATGTTTCCCTCGTTGGAGAAGACCGATCCTATTGGGACAAACGAGGCCGACACACCCGTTTTGCCGTCGGAGCGGCCAAACAAGCTGTCCAGCAATCGGGGATTCTCGATTCCTCGTTCGACCCAAAACGGATCGGTGTGTACCTCGGTGCAGGCGAAGGAAACCAAAACTTCCAAAGCTTTACCAACATGGTGACCGCCGGCGTGGAAGATGGCCCTTTCAACTTGTCGAAATTCCTTCAAAAAGGGTTCGACATCATGGACATGGCCGCGGAAATGGAACAAGAACCCAACATGCCCGCAGCCCACTTGGCAGCGCTCTTCGACGCCCAAGGCCCCAACTCCAACTGCTTGACCGCATGCGCCGCGAGCAGCCAAGCCGTCGGCGAAGCCACGGAGTTGATTCGGTGCGGAGACGCAGATGTCATGATCGCCGGTGGTTGCCATAGCATGATCCACCCTTTCGGACTCACTGGATTCAGTTTGCTCACCACCCTCTCCGAGCGCAACTCCGATCCAACGAGAGCCTCGCGTCCTTTCGATAAAGACCGCGACGGATTCGTTCTGGGTGAAGGAGCAGCGATCGTTATCCTCGAAGAGTACGAGCGAGCTCGTCAACGGGGCGCGACCATCTACGGCGAAGTCCTCGGATACGGTAGCACTGCCGACGCTTATCGAATCACCGATATCCATCCCGAAGGCCGAGGTGCGATCGGATGCATGAAACAAGCCATCGCGGATGCAAAACTGAATCTCGATGAAATCGGTTACGTCAATGCGCATGGGACCAGCACCGCCGTCAACGACCGAACCGAAACTCTAGCCTGCAAAGGTGTCTTTGGGGATCGCGCCAAGTCGACACCGGTTTCGAGCACCAAGAGCATGATGGGGCACTTGATCGCCGCCGCCGGCGCCACCGAAATGATCTGCTGCTTGCTCGCGATCCGCGATGGGCTCCTCCCCCCGACGATCAACCAAGAAACCTCAGATCCGAATTGCGATCTCGACTACATTCCCAACGTCGCGAGACCATCCAAGATTCGCGTCGCTCTCAACAATAGCTTCGGCTTTGGCGGACAAAACGTCACCTTGGCTGTCGGTACCCTCCGAAACGGACCCGGGGTATGATCAGCGATCAAGCATTGCTCGCGTACCTCGATGAATCGCTCGCCAGCGAAAAGATGGCCGAGATAGAAGGGTTGCTACGCAATACTACGGAACTTCGCGATCGCCTCGCCGAACTCATCTCCCGCCGAGATAGCGGTGTCCACACCCTCGGCGATATCTGGAGACGCAACCGGCTCAGTTGTCCGTCGCGCGAGGAACTCGGCAGCTTCCTTCTGGGAGCAACCATGGATGACGCGTCACACTACATCCAGTTCCACCTCGAATCGATCGGATGCCGTTACTGCCAAGCCAACCTCGAGGATCTTCGAAGCAACCAACCTGAGAACGTGACTTCCGCCCGTCGGCAGAGAATCTTTCAAAGCAGTGTCGGTCGAGTCCGACATTTTCCCGAGTAATCGCTCAGATCGCGAGTTAGAATAAGGCCATGCGAATCGGCCAAATCATCACTATCGTTGCAGATCGAAAGTTCGGGTTCATACGGACGGAGCACTTCCGTGAAGACGTTTTCTTTCATTTCTCCACCCTAAAAAATATCAATCCGAAACGACTTTGGATCGGTCAAGACGTCGAATTTGAACTGGATGAGCTGCTCCGCATCAACAAACAGCAACTCGAAGCAATCCTAGTCCAGGAACCGGCCAAGCCACTTTCGTACAAACTGGAAGAAGAAATTGTTCCAGAGTTTCGAGCAGCCCACCACCCGAAAGCCCGACGCCGAAAGCCTTCTTGGAAATCCCAAGCAACTCCAAACTCAGAACCCACTGAGCATTCGGTGGAGGCCGAGCATTCGGTAAAGACCGAACTCGAGGGAAACAACGGACCGGCTGAGTCGGACTCTCCAGATCCCTCCCCGAAAACGACTTAAGCGTTCTTGCTCGCCGCTAGAATTTGAGACACCAGAGGGAGCAACTGCTTCTTTCTGCTAACGACGTCTGGCAGTGAATATAAACTGCGATCCAGGCACGGATAGTTGATCTCGTCCCAGGCTTCCGACTCATGCGACAGCAGCAATAACGAACCGTTGCTCACCACGTCGGTCACCAAGAGGGCTGAAAACTGCAATCCGCTCTTGGTTGCGAGCTGCTCAAGCGCCGCTCGCAAATCCTCCTTGCGATCCCAAAAGAGATCAAAGCCCGTCTCCTCGATCTGAGAAATCGAAAAACGAACTCCATGCTCCGAGAACTCCTTGCAGTCCTCCCGAACAACCTCCGCCGGAGTGCAATTGCGAAGCGCGGAACCGATCTCGAAAAACTCTTTGGCGTACTGCTCCAAATCGATTTCGCACAGTCCTTCGAGCCAATCCAATATCTCGCGATCGGTATCGGTGGTGGTAGGCGATCGTAAATAGAGCGTATCGGAAATGATCCCCGAGGCCATGCATAATGCGATCCCAGGCTTTGGAGTAATCCCAGAAGCGCGGAATTGACGGGCGACCAACGTGCACGTCGAACCGACAGGCTCATTGATAAACCGAATCGGCTGCGTCGACTTGAGACTACCCCCGATGCGATGGTGGTCGAGGACTTCGAGGATCTCCGCATCCTCAGCACCATTGACCGCTTGGCTCAACTCATTGTGATCCACCAAGATCAACTTGGCCTTGGGTGGATTCACCAAATCGGATTTCGAGATCACACCAAAAAGTATCCCCGCATCGTTGACGACCGGAAAGATCGACTCGTTCAACTTCTCAACCTTCGATCGAGCTTCGTCGACAGGCATCTTCGCCGGCAATGAGACAAAGGACTCATCGATTGCGGAATCGATGAACTGGGATGACTTGATCCGCATCGTGGTGGTGGCCGTGTCGTACGGACTCTGAATCACCGCGACACCGCGAGATTTGGCCAATTCCACCAAGCCCGACGAGAGAGAATACCCACCCGTCACCACAATAGCTCGTACGCCATGCTCGATGGCAGGCAATTGGATCGTCGGACGGTCGCCGCTGACCACGATCAAACGCTCCGCAGGAAAACGCTGCATCCGTTCGGTAAATCCACCAGCGCTCATCGCGCCTACCATGACCAACAATTCATCCGTTTGGTTCGGACGCAGCGAGTGTTGAAACGTGCCCGCGAGAATCTCGCAAACCTTGACCAGACTGGTCTTCACCGTCCGCGTGAGCAATGGATCCGCATCATCCCTGAAAATAAGGTCCATCAACTGCAAAAGGGACAGGACACCGACGACTTTATTCTCCGAGTCGACGATCGGTATCGCGCGGATGTCATGGTCCTTCATACGCTGGTAAACTTCGTAAAAAACCTCGCCATACGATGCGGTGATCGGATCGCGCTGGCACAGGTCCGATAGCTCAGGCCTAACATCCATCACGATGCGAGGCGGGGCTATCCGAGCCCGTTTGAGGACATATTCAGTACGCTTGTTCGGGGTACCGCAACACGCAGCGATCGCCTCCGGCCGATGCGTTTGCTGGAGATAGTCCGCATAAGCGAGCGCCGAACAGATCGCATCGGTGTCAGGATTGCGATGGCCAAATACAAGAATACTCATGAAAGACAATCTTATTCTCTACGGGTTCAACACTTACGGATTGCATCGAATATTTTTACAAAACCATTTCTGCGGAAGTTTAGCACATTGGTAACCTTGGTCGCAGGACCAAATTGACGCATGGCCAACGACAGCGTGTCAACGAAGGCTTGCCAAACTCCCCCTAGGGACTATCGATTTAGCCGCGTCGAGATCCATTTTTCCTCCTCCAAGTCCCCGCGTAGAGAACCCGAGCCTGCCCGAGTGTGTCCCTGGTACGGTCGCGTCCCCTACTTGCAAACCACGGCAACTAACGCGACCATGAACTGATTCAGAAATTCGTCGTTTGTCGTGACGATTTCGAACTCAAAGGAAGTGGACGCAAATGCTGGAAATCTTGTTGCCGGACGGGACAGTGGTCTCCCATCCCGAGGATGCTACCCCCCTCAGTGTCGCGAACTCGATTGGTTCGCGGTTGGCCAAAGCGGTCGTCGCCGCCAAAGTCGGCGATGCCGTCATCGATGCCAACCGAAACTTGAAACCGTTCGCAGGCAATGGCCCTATCCCGCTGAGGTTGCTCACCGACCGAGATCCGGAATCCCTCGATGTACTCCGGCACTCGTGCGCCCACGTCATGGCCAGGGCGGTAATGAGGCTGTATCCGAATGTTTCGCTAGCGTTCGGCCCCACCATCGCCAACGGTTTTTACTACGATTTTCAGCTCGACCACAAGCTATCCGAAGAGGACTTTCAAAAGATCGAAGAAGAGATGGCTTCGATCATCGAAAAGAGCGAGCCGTTCGAACAGTTCTCGCTCGACCGCAACGGCGCTACGGCATTATGCCGGGACATGAAGCAAACCCTCAAAGTCGAACATATCGAAACCGGATTGAGCGCTCACGACTCCCTCGGGTTCTACCGTCAAGGCGAATTCGTGGACTTGTGCCGTGGACCTCATATCCCTGACGCAGGCCGCATCAAGGCCTTCAAATTGATGAGTGTCGCTGGTTCTCACTGGAAAGGGAACATGGAAGGCCCGCAACTGCAGAGGTTGTACGGGACAGCATGGTTCAACCCCAAGGACATGCAGAGCTACTTGGACCAACTCGAGGAGGCCAAGAAACGGGACCACCGGGTTATCGGGAAAAAGCTGGGATTGTTCCAGATCACCCCCGATGTCGGCCAAGGCATGTGCTTGTGGATGCCCAAAGGTGCCCGCATCCGAAGCTTGCTCGAGGATTTCCTTCGCCGCGAAATGCTCCGAAGAGGCTACGAACCGGTGTACAGCCCGCATCTTGGGCGCGTAGAACTATACGAAACCAGCGGCCACTTTCCGTACTATCGCGACAGCCAATTCCCTCCCTTGTTCGTTCACGATGCAGGCGCACTAGTGGATGGTTGGATCCGAAAGATGAAGGAGGATCCAAAATTTTCCTCGACCCAAGAAACCTCGTTCGTGCACGCAGCAGAGATCCTGGGATTCGACAGTTCGGCTTATCTCAAAGCCAAGACGCCCGAAGAAAAGATCGAAGCCCTCGATCATTGGCAACGCCAACAGGAGCGGTTCTTGGTCAAACCGATGAACTGCCCGCACCATGCGCAGATCTTCAAAGCCCAACCCCGATCCTATCGAAACCTTCCGCTGCGACTTTTCGAGTTCGGGACCGTGTACCGTTACGAGCAAACCGGGGAGCTTAACGGAATGCTGAGAGTCCGCGGGTTGACGCAAGACGACGCGCACATCTTTTGTACGGCCGACCAAGTCGAACAGGAGTTCCGGAATACGATCGAGTTGACCCGGTTCGTTTTGGAATCGGTCGGGCTTGAGGACTACCGCGTCCAACTCTCGCTGCGGGATCCCAAGAGCGACAAGTATGTCGGTAGCGAAGAAAACTGGCAAAAAGCCGAAGCCGCACTCCGCCGGGTCCTCGTGGAATCCGGGCTCAACTTCACCGCCGCTGAAGGAGAAGCTGCATTCTATGGTCCCAAGGCTGACTTTATGGTACGCGATTGCATCGGCCGCCAATGGCAGCTAGGCACGGTTCAGCTCGATTACAATCTTCCCGAGCGATTCCAACTGGAGTACACCGGTGCAGACAACAAGGCGCACCGGCCGGTAATGATCCACCGCGCTCCATTCGGCTCCATGGAGCGTTTCGTCGGTATGCTCACCGAACACTTTGCGGGTGCATTCCCCATGTGGCTGGCTCCCGAGCAGATCCGGATTTGCCCGTTGAGCGAAAAAACCAACGATTATGCGATGGAACTCGAACGCAAATTCACCGACGCAGGGTTCCGGGTAACTACCGACCTTCGCGGTGCAAAAGTTCAAGCCAAAATTCGGGATGCGCAATTAGAATTGATTCCGTACATGGCCGTCATCGGCCCCAAAGAGGCGGAAACGCAATCCGTTGCACTTCGAGACCGAATCGCTGGCGAGTTGGGAACCAAACCGGTGGATGAAGTGATCAAGATGCTCTCCGAAGAAGTCGCACAACGGCGGCTTCGCCAAACCGTCGAACGCAAACCAGCAGAACCTGAGATTCCCTCGGAAACCACGAGCCATGAGTATTGATCCGAACGCAGTGCATCGCACGGCCGAGAAAGTTCTCGCCGAAGAGTTCCTCTCGGCACGCTCGAAAATCCTAGATCTCGCAGCGACCTTGGACCGCCTCGAGCGGGCCACCGGGTCGGTGGAGAACGCATCGCAGATGCAACTCCTCAGCCAAGGCTTAAAAATCCTGTGCGACGATGAGTTCGATAAAGCTCGACGAGTACAACTGCTGATGAGTCGACAATACGATCCAGAATGGCGAAAAACGTATGGACTACATTGATCCACATATCCACATGGTGTCACGCACCACCGATGATTACGAGACACTGGCCCGCATGGGCTGCGTCGCGATGAGCGAACCTGCCTTCTGGGCTGGCTTCGACCGGGGAAGCGTGGAAAGTTTTCGAGACTACTTCCGTCAGCTCACCGAGTTCGAACCCAAGCGAGCCGCCCAGTACGGCATCCGGCATTTCACGTGGCTGTGCATCAACGCCAAAGAAGCGGAAAATGTATCGCTGTCCCGCGAAGTCATCGCCATGATCCCCGAGTTTCTCTCGTCAAAAAATGTTCTCGGTATCGGTGAAATCGGTCTCAATAAAAACACGAAGAACGAATCAACGATCTTCCTCGAACACCTTGAACTCGCAGTCCAATACGATCAACAAATCCTGATCCACACCCCGCATCTCGAGGACAAATTCCAGGGAACGCGGATGATCCTCGATATGCTGATGGGAGACTCCCGTATCAATCGCTCACGCGTGCTGGTCGACCACGTCGAAGAGCACACCATCGAAGCGGTCCTCGAAAATGGATTTTGGGCAGGAATGACCCTCTACCCAGTTACCAAATGCACCCCTCAGCGAGCTGCCGACATGATCGAGAAGTACGGCCCCGAACGATTGATGGCAAACTCCGCAGGGGATTGGGGACCCAGCAAACCAACCGCCATCCCCGACTTGATCATGGAACTCAAGCGTCGAGGCCACAGCAGAGAACTGATTCGTCAGGTGGTTTACGAAAACCCCCGCCAATTCTTTTCCCAAAGCAAAAACTTCGATCCTACGATACTGCACATTTAACAGGCAGGCCCATTTAGCAAGCAGGCGGACCTGCTGGGCTAGCCGGTCGCGCGGACTTGCGAGCACCTCAACACTGCCGTCGTTTTTGCTCTCCAACCTTAGGGCTCCAACCTTAGGGCTATAACCTTAGGGCTATAACCTTAGGGCTATAACCTTAGGGCTATCTCGCCTGAAGATGCTCGATGAAAAAAGCATCGCGGCGACGTTTGCAGTAGGCAGACGATCCGATCCCGTGCCCACCACCCGGAACATAGATCAAGTCGAATTCCTTGTCCGCACGAATCAGTGCATCGACGACTTGCATGGTCGACGCAGGATCGACGTTGGTATCGAGCTCCCCGACCACCAACATCAATTTACCTTGCAAACGGTGTGCGTTTACCACGTTGGAATTTTCTTCGTAGTGGGGCCCGATCGGCCATCCCATGTACAGTTCATTCCACCAAACCTTATCCATTCGATTGTCGTGGCAACCGCAATCCGCAACTGCCGCATCGTAAAAGTCTCCGTGGAATAGAAGTGCCGCTAAGGCATTTTGACCACCCGCGGATCCGCCATAGATCCCAACGTGATCGATATCGATCTCGGGATATTTGGCCGCCGCGCTCTGCATCCAGAGCTTGCGATCTGGAAAACCCCCATCGGCCAACTTGCGGTAACTGACATCATGAAAGGCTTTGCTGCGATTCGATGTCCCCATCCCATCGATCTTCACCACGATGAAGCCTTTTTCGGCCAACGCATGGTATTCCGTGAGCCCGGAGTACGCTTTGGGAACAAAGGAGTCTTGTGGGCCCGCGTAGATATCCTCGATCACCGGATACTTTTTGCCGGGCTCCATTTTGGCCGGCCGTACGATGATTCCATAAATATCAGTATGTCCATCCCGCCCCTTGGCAACAAACCGCTCAGGCCGATCGGTACCAACCCAAAGCCCTTCGCTGCTGGACCGCTCGAGCTCCATCACCATTTCCCCGCTCTCCGCAGAACGCAGCTCATGCACAGGTGGCATATCAACACGTGAATACGTATCGATCAACCATTTTCGTGTCGGCGAGTATTGAACTTGATGGTCACCGTCCCCTCGAGTCATCCGCACCAGATTCCCACCGTCGAAATCGACACGGCACAAGTGCCGATAGTAGGGGTCTTGGTCAAGGTCGATCCCACCCGCATAAAACCAAATTTGCCGTTTCTCGCGATCCACATTTTCGATCGATCGAACCACCCAGTCGCCTTGCGTGATCGCATTTAGCAGTTCTCCAGTTTTGGCGTTAAAACGGTAAAGGTGGTACCAACCGCTCCGCTCACTGCCCCAGAGAACTTCCTTGGAATCGTCTAGAAATTCTCGGTACGCTTTCGCCGCGTAATCGATGTAGGTCGGACTCGACTCATCGATCAGAACGCGAGTTTCTCCCGTTTCAGGAGAAATTGAAATCCAACGGATAACCTGATGACCTCGCTGATTGTAGATACATGTTACCCTGGAACTGTCCGCATCCCATCGCACCTCTTCGATCGACCAAGGGTTTGGGAACGTGGAATCGTCGAGCGGGACGAAACGCTTCGTCTCCATGTCGAAGAGACGAGGAATCGGTTGGTCCAGATTGTCACCAGGCTTGTCATAGCGAATCTTTTTCAATCGCGGTTGCAATTGATCGCGCGGCGACGACTCGACCAGCGTAACCTCGCGATGGTCCCCTTGTCGCATTTGCAACGTGAATGCATACCGCTGATTGGGTGACCACACGATGCCTTGATCGTAACAGCAGCCCTCGCTCCCAACGCATGCTTCGACCTTGGCCGAATCAAAAACCACTTCGCCGTCCGCCTTCTCAAATCGGAGGTTTCCTCCCTCCCGCTTCACTTGCCATGCAACATGGGTTGGCAGAGCATCTGCAGAGGAATTGCGCCGACGCCCACGCCCACGTCGATCAAAGATCTGCGACGACCCAATCTCCATCGAACGAATCGATAGCACTTCGCCCGCCGTCGCAACACGCGCAGTCCAGAGTGGCTTTCGGTCCGATTGGGTCGCGAGCCACGAATGCCCTCGAAAGGTTGATTGAGACTTCGATTCACCCGGTTCCAAGTTTCCATACGGCTGCGGTCGGCCCTCGAAGTCCATCCAATACAATTGCACGGATTCTTGGGTATCGTTCTGAATTAGGATCTCGATCCGTTCGTCGAGCAACGTTTCTGACGGTTCCACTCGAGCTGGTCCGGAAGTATTGAGAACCGAACGCCCGAGTTTTTCCTCGATCGCCTCGATCGAATCGGCTCGAAACACGGTCTTTGCCGCTGCATCGACCAGCACATATCCCAACCGCTTCGGCTCAGTCTCCACCCGCTTCGGCTCAGTCTCTACCGAGTACCAAAACGCGTTGTCATCGATCCAATGCGGCTGCAATCGAAGCTTCGTCGCCGCGGGCCGCGATGGGGCTTGGGAATACACCATGCTTGGATTCACGCCCGCCCAGACAACCACAACCACACCCCAGGAACAGGCGGCTATCAGACGACGTGAAACGGCACGGCACACCCGTGGACCTACGGCACCGATTGCGTGAAACACATTGCCTCCCCCCCTCCACGGCATGCGACAACCTTGGTTGCCTAAGTATTTTTTCTCGGTTTTACGCCTGCGGGTGCAGTTTGAATCCATGGAGAGATCCCGGGGAATGCGGAAGAAAATGAGGGCCACTCGCTGCGAAGTTGAACAGGTAATTTAGCGGATCGGCACAACCTGCGTCGAGGGTACCGATTGCGAGGATCGTACCACCCAGGAACGTGGCTCCGTTGACGACTTTTCCAATTGTAGGTTCACCCTTTAACGGTCGCATAAAGTTTCTTCAAGACTTCGCAATTCCGGATCTAGACAATGGATCGGATTGCGAAGACCATGAGGGAGTTGGCTGGTCCAGACGTTCCTGGATAGAGAAGTTCCGATTCGGCCACGCCCCAAGCATCGAGATGTTGAACACCTTGACATTCCCCCTAGTAGCTCTCGCCGTCGGCCTAGGCATTTCATTGCTAACCACGCCCTTTGCGCGGTGGGTAGCTATCCGCTTCGGCTTGGTGGACTATCCAGACAACCATCGAAAACTCCACAAAGAACCGATAGCCTTGTGCGGCGGATTGTCGGTTCTCTTCAGCATGCTGATCAGCGTCATCTTAGCGTTGGTCGTCTTCCCTGAACTAACCAATCACTTGTACAAGGATTCCTACCAAGCCATCTCGCTTGGCATTGGTTCGATTGCGATCGTCGGTTTAGGTTTGCTCGACGACCGTTTTGGACTTCGAGGACGGCAAAAACTTGCAGGACAGATCCTGATTTGCCTTTCTATTATCGCGTTTGGATTTTCGATAACCAGTGTTCAAATCTTCGGCTACTCGATCGAGTTGGGTTTAATCGCGTGGCCAGCGACGTTGGTTTGGCTCCTGCTCTGCATCAACTCCATCAACTTAATCGACGGTGCTGATGGCCTCTGCTCATCGGTCGGATGGATCGCGTTCGCCGCAGTTTCAGCCATCAGCGCCTACACGGGGAACACCGTCGAAGCGATCATCGCTGGTGCGATGGCGGGTGCGTTGCTCGGATTTTTGTTCTTCAACTTGCCACCTGCAAAAGTGTTTTTGGGTGACTCGGGCAGCATGCTTGTCGGGTTGATCCTCGGCGTGCTAACCATGCGATCCTGGTTCACGAATACTTCATCGATGTCGTTGACGACCCCGTTGGTTCTGATGTCGATTCCCCTATTCGATTCGTCGATGGCTATCCTTCGCCGCAAACTGACTGGTCGAAGTGTGTTCACCGTCGACCGTGGGCATTTGCACCATAACCTGATGCGACACGGGATCCGCAATCGGGCTCTGGTAGGCGTCATTACGTTGTTATCGATGATCACCGCAGGCGGTGCCGTCGCAGGAGTCCTTCTTCGGTCGGACTTAATCTCGCTGGCGACGACAATTTTCGCGATCGGGACGCTGGTCGTTTCACGACTCTTCGGTTTTGCCGAATTGGAACTGCTCGGTAAAAAGATCTGGACATTCCTGTCGAGTTTGATAATCCATCAAGGCACCGCGGACCAATCGGCGATGCAACAAGTCGTCAAACTCCAAGGGAACCGCAACTGGGAAACGGTTTGGCACACGTTGGTTGAATTTTGCGAGAAACACAATCTAGCTCGCGTGAGCCTCGATCTGAATATGCCATGGCTCCATGAAGGATTCCACGCGGATTGGCATCGGAGCAAAATGCCCGAATACTCCGAGCGTTGGAGCGTGAAACTCCCTTTGATCCATTCCGGCAAAGTCTATGGTCGGCTGGAATTTATCGGCCGGCATCGCGATGGCGAAACGTTGGTCGTCATGGCTCAATTGACGGAACTACTTGAAACCATGCAAGTCGACATCGAAAACATGGTCGATGATTTCGCCCTTGAGAAAACACCCAAGCGGGTCGAGGAACCATCGGGTACCCCTTCAGGGATAGAATCCAATTTCCAGTTACCTCAGAGCAACCCAAACTCGATTCCAGTCCCTTCGACTCGCAGCGCACCCGCCTGATTCCTGACCGGCCCAGTTTCAGAGTTGGCTACGTCTAGGTAGGCTACACGCCAGCAGTACAATTTCTGGTGACTTTATTTCTAAGGTCGAAGTGGATTTGCAGCCTGAGCGCCAGTAACGGTTTTCCACTCGCGCACCCGCCAATTCTTAACCAACCCATTGGCGACATAAGGGTCACGGCGGACAAACTCCTCAACCTCCGATGGACTATCGGCCAAGAACAGTAGCACCGCTTGATCGACGGGTTCTGCAAGCGCACCTCCGAGGAGAAGTTTGCCGCGATCGACAAACTCCCACGCGAGCGACAGGTGCTCCGCTCGAAACTGCACGCGACGCTCTAGGTAATCCTCGGCGACTTCATAAAACAGCAAGAAATGCATTTCGAATCCTCCTCGAGAAACCAACTAACCATCTTGAACTCACTCAACAATCAACGTGACCGGCATCGTCGTAGGGTTCCCGTCGACTTGGCAGCGGAGATGAAACACTCGCTCCTGCTTCGCGGTGATGGGCGCCGCAGTGATGAACACCTCGCGCGTCGATTGGCCTGCCGGGATCAATAGACCGCTCAGACCGATGTTGTCGACATAGCACCCATGTGGCAAGTTACGTCCGCTGTCGTCTCCCCCAAAGGAAATGTCCCCTTGCAAATCACCTCGTTCGATGATTAGCTTTGCGGAAATGGTCTGCCCAGGTCGTATTCGTAGCTCGGTCAACGGGTGCGAATCGTCAGAGCTGTCCTTCGCGACAAGTTTCAATTTCATTGCGGGCTTGTCGCTGATCTTCACCTTGAGCTTGGCAACTTGGTCGGCGACGGCGCGTCCACCTCGATGCGTCGATTTGGCTCTCAACGTCACTTCGAACTCTTTGAGTAGCTCTGCCAAGGCGGACAAATCGTATGACAATTGACCGATAGCTCGAAGTTGATTGGGTTCGACGGTCAATGGCTGTGCAACCCGAATCCCTCGAGGCAACTCGTCAAACTCTAATTCGATCGCATCGTCCAACCCCTCGAACCGAGAGACGGAAACATGGAACTCGGTTCCCACCTCCGGTCGCAATGCGATTTCAGCTTGATCGATTCGCAATTGAAAGCGCGGCTGCGGTGCTTGAACGCTCAGCGTGTACGAATAACTTTCTCCTGCAGATCCCCTGGAATCCCGCAAACGGATCAAATACCGACCATCCTCAGGGGGCAAAAATCGAATCACCGAATCCTTTCCTGCATGGCGATCCGGGTCATCATCGTTCGAGTAGTAAACGGGAAAGACCGGCAGTCCATTGGGCGATGGTGTCTCGCCCGGAGGAATCTCCTCAACGATCCATGCTGGTTCGTTGAGGGCGTGCGTACTCGCCGACGTTCCAAAAAAAGTGAACCGTTGCCCGAAACCCGGGTAAACCTTAAATCCTGAATCGGGGCCCCTCGGATAAAGCCACAACTTCACGACCTCTCCGCCGGCATACAACCACTGATTCAGTTCCATATCCTCCCATCGATGCAATCGAAAATCATCGATGGTTGTCGAGTCCTTGCCCCGAAATGTGAAATAGGATTCTCGCACCGCCTGGAGCCTCGTGCGGAGCAAAGGTTTTCCGTTCGCGTCGGCGATATCGAGAACACTATCAAGTGGCGAGCCACTTCGAGCCGCATCGACCGAGAGCACCCACTCCTCACCTTGCTTCGCGTCAAAGGCATACCAGTCCCCTGCAAACCGTCCCGCGGCGTCCTGAGTGGTCAGCTTGCCTCGCACACGCACTGGCACCGGCAACAATTGCGCATCGCTCGGTGCGCGATGCTCACCTTCCAATTCAGCCACCTCAGGCACATTCGTCACAACCGCCGACTCGACTTCAGTGGCAACAATACGTTGATCTACGTCTATGTCGCTTGAAGGAAGCCTTGGAGAAAGCTCCGCCCAGCGAGCCAACTCCGTAGCCTGAGGAAGCTCCAATCGAACGATGTCTCCTTGTAACGTCGATACGAGTACTCGGCCTCGTCCTTCGCCATCTTCACTCTCGAGCCAAACCAAGCCGCTGGCAATGTCCGGTAACTTGCCCAAGGACGCCACAGGCCGCCAATCGCTCGTCCGCCAAAGCTTGACCAAGAGATCCTCGCCAGAGGTCAATGCCCATCGATGATCCGACGAGAAGACCAGTTGATTCACTGGGGATTCATGGGCGAAAACCGAATGCAGCATCGGACTCACCGTCGGTTTCTCCTTGGATAACAATCGCCAGACTCGTACACGCCGATCTGCGCCAGAGGCAATCACCGTGTCACCAACGCGGGCTATGTCAGCGTCCGGGGAAAATCGCACTGTGTACTGCTCGGCTTCACCTTGGCCCAACGTATCAAGCCTCTCTCCTGTCGCAACATTCCAGATCTTGATCGTCTCATCCGCACTCGCACTCGCAAGAACGCGACCACTACCATCAAAATCGAGATCATATACAGCACCATTGTGACCTTCCAACGCTCGGATCAATGCCCCATTCGCCATATCCCAAAGTCGAATCACACGGTCATACCCCCCCGTTGCAAGGATCATGCCGTCGGGACTCAGGACGGCGCTGTAGATGATGTCTGAGTGTCCCTCCAATGATCGGATCAGGCGGGGTGCGTCTTGTGTCCCTCGCAGACTGCTCGCTTCAATGACCTGTACGCTACCACCAACTCCAGGAATTCCACTCGATACCACCACGAAGCGTCCATCCGCAGATGGACGAATCTGAGTCACTTTCCCTACGATCTCTAAACCCAATCGAGATCGCCATTGACCTTGAAGGGATTCAACGTACCCATGGTGCCCGAGCAAGATCAACGGCGATCCATGGGTTTCATAGGATCCCTTGCGTTGCAGGTTGTTACCCGGAGTTACCGATTGACTTGAATTCGGTCGGGATTCCCCAACCAACGACATGGCTGTGATCGGTAATGGCCCCCGATACCCATGTTGAGGCTTGTTGGTGCGCAGTCGATCCTTCA
Organism: uncultured Pirellula sp.; assembly: GCA_903930765.1. GTDB lineage: Bacteria > Planctomycetota > Planctomycetia > Pirellulales > Pirellulaceae > JBKCUI01. Next base: position 11,808 of record CAIYZV010000198.1, on the reverse strand, counting down.
GCGGTACCTCTACATCCTCGCCCAACCCACCCATCTCAATCCATTGGCGGATCCATTCGATTTCCGTCGCTGATGGCTGCGCCGATTCCTCAGGAGGCATCTTCGGCTCGTCCAATCCCGAAATGCGTCTCCAGATCAACGACTCATCAGGCTTGCCAATAACCAACGCTGCACCAGCATCTCCACCGCGTCGAATCGCGGACAATGTATGCAATCGCAATCCTGACTCGTGCTCTGTTTCATTGTGGCACCCCACACAGTATTTCACCAATAACGGTTTTATAGCACCGTATTCAACCGCCTTTTCCGGTACATACGCCGGCTTCGGATCGTCGGCAAAACTTATGCTCGAGGTCAACATGCTCAAGGCGAAGGAAAGAACAACCAACAAAACAAGCTCCCTCTCGATAACAAACTCCCTCTCGAAAACCATCGAGGCTCGACGCATGCAACTGCGACCGCAAGAGCGGGATCGGCCTCGAGGCTTACTGATTATTTCTGGCACGACGGAAATTCCTGGCATGACGGAAGTGAAAAATTGCTGGAACCTCAAGCCCCACAAAGGCCCCACAAAGGCCTTGGGAAAACCCGGGGGAGGATACAACCCTTATTCAGGGTAGTTCGTCGATGGGCTACCAAACGAAAGCGCGGCTCGAAAACGATGCATTGTAGCCGATGAAGAGGATTCACGTGGCGAATCGGTCCAAGCTGTTTTTAGAGCGATTCAGAACGAGTAAGTAAACAGACATGCCGTGGTGCAATCGACGGAAAGGAGCCGAAAAGTAGGTGCCGAAGCCCGTCTGGCCTAGTGCAAAGAACCTGCGAAGAATGCTATCCTAGCGAGGTATCAGACGGTCTGCCGCGGTAGGTTTCCGTCGTTGCCGATGGAACGCATCCTGTCTTGTAGCCGTTTTCCTTTCCACTCAAACTTTCTGGAGTTTTTCCACATGGCCAGACCCGTCACCTTGTTTACCGGCCAATGGGCCGATTTGCCTCTGACCAAGATGGCTCAGTTCACCAAAGATGCAGGCTACGATGGCATCGAGTTGGCTTGCTGGGGTGACCACTTTGAAGTGGACAAGGCCCATTCGGATCCTGGTTACTGCAAGGCCAAGAGAGAGTTATTGGACAAACTCGGACTCCAATGCCATGCGATCAGCGCCCACTTGGTCGGTCAAGCCGTCCTCGATCCGATTGATTCTCGTCACAAGGCGATCCTTCCTGGTTACGTCTGGGGCGATGGCAACCCAGCCGCTGTGAATCAGCGGGCTATCGACGAGCTAAAAAAGACTGCGCACGCTGCGAAGAATTTCGGTGTTAAGGTTGTCAACGGATTCACCGGCTCAAGCATCTGGCACTTGAACTACTCCTTCCCACCTGTACCGCAATCGATGATCGATGATGGGTTCAAGCTCTTCGCGGATCGATTCAACCCGATCCTCGACGAGTTCAAGGCATGCGGGGTCAAATTCGCACTCGAAGTCCACCCGACCGAGATCGCATTTGACATCTACTCGGCAAAGATGGCCCTTGAAGCGGTCAATCATCGCCCCGAGTTCGGTTTTAACTTCGACCCGAGCCATCTACTGTGGCAAAGCGTTGACCCCGTCGAGTTCATCCGCGAGTTCCCCGATCGTATCTATCACGTCCACATCAAGGATGCCACGACCAAACTCAATGGCAAATCCGGGATCTTGTGCAGCCATCTCAATTTCGGCGACCCTCGTCGGGGTTGGGACTTCCGCAGCCCAGGCCGCGGTAGCGTGAACTTTGAAGAAATCATCCGCGCTCTCAACGACATCGGTTACTCCGGCCCACTGAGCGTGGAATGGGAAGACAGCGGAATGGATCGCGAGTTCGGTGCCCGCGAAGCTGCCAGCTTTGTCAAAGGACTCGATTTCGCACCCAGCAATCGCGCGTTCGATTCGGCATTCGATAAGGAATCAGCGTGAGCCTTCACAATGCCGAACTATTGCTCCAACCCGATTCGGACGCTCTAAGGTTCCTTCCCGAAGGCCCCTATCCTTGCGGCCCGAATCGGTTTTCGTGGGTGGCGATCCAGCATGGACCAAATGCCAAGCACGGTTCGATCAACATCTACGATTGGAACACGAAGACAAACACAACCCACGAACTTCCCGGCCGACCAGGCTTTGCATTTCCAACCGACCGAGGAAACTTCGTGGTCGGATGCGAACGTGAAGTAGGAATCTATTGCCCGACCGATCGATCGTGGAAACCATTCGTGCATGACGTCGACGGCCACACATCGGGTACGATCATCAATGATGGGATCACCTGGGATGGAAACCTGATTTTTGGTACCAAGGATCTCGAGTTCAAAACGAAGAAAGCCGGACTCTATCTCTGGCGGCACTCGGACCGTCGGTTGATCCAGTTGAGGTCGGACCAGATTTGCAGCAATGGAAAATGCGTCGTTCCCCGATCGGATGGTGGTATCGACCTGTACGATATCGATTCGCCGACCCGACAAGTCGTCCTCTACAAGGTCGATGTCGAAACAGGCTCGGCGGAGCGAATCCGAATCGTCGTCGATTTGACCGACGATCCCGGTGTGCCCGATGGGATGACCATGACCCCAAACGGAAAAAGCTTAATCATTTCCCTCTACAATCCGAACCCCGCTCCCGTCGGTCGAACGATCCAAGTCGCAATCGACGACGGGCGACTGGAAGAAGAATGGCTTTCCGAAGGGAGTCCGCAAGCTACCTGCCCGCAGTGGGTTAGCAAGGACGGGAAAGCAGTCCTGGTCATCACCACGGCAGTCGAGTTCATGCCGGGCGACCGCCGCAGTGCCTCTCCCTTCGCCGGCTCGCTATTCTGCGTCCCCACCGACCAAGCTTGGTCCCCCGATTCCTTTGGACGAATGACTCCCCTGTTTTTAGAATAGAAAGTGGGTTTGCAGGCGAAGGGAGGCGGTCCTGACAGAACCTTTCCCCCTTTGCCGTGTTCCAACGTTCATCCTAACTTTTCCCCGGCGGCGTTGATATTTTGAGTCACTCGAACAATCCTCTGGAAAATGCTCGAGTCGATCCGGATGTCGCATTGATGCTCCGGGTGAAGGAAGATGACGCCATGGCATTCGAACTGCTGGTGGATCGGTTTCAACGGAAGATCGTTCGATTCATGAACGGATGGACTCGGAACGCAGAACAAGCCGAAGATTTGGCCCAAGAAGTATTCCTGCGAGTCTACAAATCGCGGAAGAACTACATGCCAACGGCGAAGTTCTCGACATGGCTCTACCGTATCGCTCATAACGTGGCATCCAACCACGTTCGCGATTCAGCCCTGCGTCGCGAATACCAACTTTCAAAAGCTGAAAACAGTTCCACCGCGGGATTGGTATTAGAAAATATCGCAATCGCTCCCAGTGGATTTCAACCGATCCGTCGACTGGACAACGAAGAACGCTCGCAAATCATCCTGCATGCACTCGAAGCGCTCGGCGAACGCCAGCGCACTGCGATACTCCTGAGCAAGTTCGAGGGAATGAGCTATCAGGAGATTGGTGATACCATGGGATTGACAGTCCAAGCCGTCAAGTCACTTCTGATGCGAGCACGGGTCAACCTAAAGAATCTTCTCGAACCATACATCGAAGAAGGAACTGTTCCAGCAGGAAACTCCACCACAGAAACAAACCCCACGTCCATCCCTAACTCCTCGTCCGTGAGCGACCCACGTGTCCCACCTGCGGCCTCGAACCAGGAGGAATCATGAACCCGAACGAATCCGAACTCATCGATGAAGAATTGACTGCATACCTCGATGGGGAACTCTCTGCGAGCAGCGCCGCCGATCTAGAACGACGACTCGTGGATGACTTGCCTCTGCGAAATCGACTCGCGTCGCTCCGCAAAGCATATGATCTCCTCGATGATTTGCCAGAAACACCTCATCACCGAAACTTCACCCAAAGCACGATCGAGTTGGTGGTCGCTGATCTGAAGAAATCGGCCGCAAACCCAATCGTCCCCTCGGTACTACCCCCAACGAAAATCAATTGGTTCGAATGGCCGAGGATTCTAGTTCCTATCCTCTCCATGCTCGCGGTAGGGACGGCTATTGGAACCCTCGCCGCGTTCTTCCAGATACGTTCTGAACTATCTCAACTCAGTTTGATATCGAACATTCCTGGCCTTCAAGACACCTCGGAGATCGGAGTTGCAACGGACATAGCGAAAGAAAAAGAGTTGATTGAGTACCTTGCGGATCGCTACATCGATCGAGCGATCCCCAACCTGCCTACCTCCGTATGGCAACGACGCAATTGGGTGCGCAGCCTCAACCAAACGCAAATCGCAAAACTCGAGTCCGCAAAGGAACTACTCCTCAAACTGCCTGTCGACAACCGTGTGCGGCTCGAAGCACTTCAATCGCAAATCGATTCCCGCCCCGATGCAGACACCATCAATCAAGCCATCCGCGTGACCGGCACCGTCCTCGACTCCCTACCAAGCACCAAACGCCAAGACCTCGATGGGCAAACCGCGGAACAGCGAGCACGATTCCTCAAGGAACAACTGTATCTCAAGGCAGCCATGTTCTATGCTGCCGACCTAAACGCATCTGACGCCACCGCACTGGAAGAATGGGGAAAAAACCAACTTCTTCCCGTACTCATCGCGAACATGCCATTTCTCCGCCGCGAAACTGACGTGCGAACCGCGCTCATGTCCCTCTATTCCAACCGCCCCGTGGAAGACGGATTCCGGTTGGACAACCAAGACGAATTGGTCACCGAATTGACCAATTCATTGAGCCCCTTCCCAAAGCGACTCCTCGAAGGTATCGACCGAACCGACCAACTCATCGTCGTCTCAGCATGGATGGTCCCCGAAGGAATCAACAGCGAACGATTGCTGGAATCCTATGACCGGTTGCGTCGAGACTCACGAGAAGAAATCGATTTGGTCGACCCCAAAGAGGCGAAGCGATTGCTCAAAGAACGCTCGCGGCGAATCGGTTCAGGGACCCGCGTTCGGCCATGATTCGATCCAGTCCCCCGATTTGGCTCGAGTTCTCCCGCCGGGCGATGGCATGCCAATTCGATGTTATGCTCCATCCAAACTTGCCTGACGATGGCCCAGAACATGCCGTTTCTGCACTGGGATTGATCGATTTCCTCGAGCAATTGCTCAGCGTTTATATCCCGACCAGCGATCTTAGCCGACTCAATCATCGAGCCCGAGACATCGAGGTCGATGTATCACTCCCAACCTTAGATTTGCTCCGTATCGCACAAACCATCCACCACCGTACCGGTGGAGCGTTCGATATCACAGCAGCAAGCCTATCCGATGCGTGGGGCTTCTCCAGCCGCGCCGGAAAGATGCCGGACGAAAACGCGATCCGCGAAGCACTCGAACGCGTCGGCTCCCAATTCATACTGATCGATGCTGCGAAATCTCAAGTTAAATTCACCCGACCCATATCCGTGAATCCCGGAGGTATCGGGAAAGGTTACGCGATCGATCAAGCCGCCCAGTTGCTGCTCGATCATGGCGTGTCCGAGTTTGCGATCCATGGTGGCAAGAGCAGCGTTCGGGCACACGGCCGGCAACAACTCGAACAAACCGAACCCGGATGGAAAATCGCCGTTCGTCATCCAGAACAGGCCGAACGAATTCTCGGCTCCCTGATTCTCAAGAATCTCGCGCTCGGTACCAGCGGTCCCGCCAACCAGTTCTTCTACTTTCGCGGTGTCCGCTACGGACATATCATCGACCCGAGAACAGGCTGGCCCGCCCAAGGCCCCTTGAGCGTTACTGTTCTCCATCCATCAGCGACCTGGGCTGATGCCCTGGCGACTGCCCTCTACGTGATGGGGGTCGACCAAGCAATCCAGTTCTGCCAATCCAATCCCGATGTTGGTATGCTCGCGCTGCTCCCTGGAGAACGCCAAGGCTCCATCGAAGTTGTTACGTGCAACATCGACAGCACCACTTGGCTCCCGGAAGCCTAATCAGCTCGGAAGCCACAGAAATCACAGGGCATGGATCATGATTCAGGTTCCCCGAGGTGCATCGACAGGCAACGAAACCTTCCTCGCAATCGTGCCAATCCATTGAAACCGATCGCAACTCCGTTTTTCATGCGATCGCTAGCACTCTTCGCTATACTAGCCTTCCAAACGCTCGGAGTTATGAAACCATTTTATACCTATCGCCACAACCTCAACCTTACGCACTGCTTCCCTTCGAGGCTACCAACATGAATCGATCGATTGCATCCCAATTAGCTACCGCACTCCGCAACAGGCTTCAATTTGGGTTGCTCTGCCTTTGCACAGCGGGTCTGATGCATAATCCGTCGCAATCATCCTGCGCCCAAGACAACATCGGCGCGACCTCGAAAGAAATCTTCAAGCCGGATCAGTCCAAACTTCCGGTCGCTCCCCCTGAAGGAGCGATCGTCTTATTCGACGGTACCACCAACCAATTCTTGAGCATGAATGGAGGACCAGTGAACTGGCCTATCGAAGATGGCTGCCTCGTGTCGACGCGAAGCGAAAACCGCGTCAACCATATCGTCTCTCAATGGCACTTCCAAGATGCCGATGTTCACGTCGAGTTCAACGTTTCACCGAATGCAGAAGGCAACAGCGGAGTCTACCTTCATGGCAACTACGAGTTGCAGATATTCAATTCGTTCGGAGTCGAATCGCCGACCGAGCAAGACGAAGGTGCCTTGTACGGGTTCGCCAAACCCCTGGTGAACGCCTCGAAAAAACCAGGGGAATGGCAAGTCTACGATATTCGCTACCGCGCTCCTCGCCGCGATGCCGAAGGCAAAATCACCGTCCCTGGTTCCGTGACCGCTTGGCTCAATGGACAACTCGTTCAGGAAAACACCAAGTTCGAAGAACCGCGTTCGGTCTACCATCCATTTCGTTATGGCACCACGGACTATCTAAAAGCGATCTGGAAAAAGCAATTAGCGACCCAAGTGGGACCGGTCTTCCTGCAAGACCACGAAAGCCCAACTCGCTTTCGCAATGTTTGGATCAAACCACTGGACGACCGTGCTCTTCTATACAAGCCTGAAACGGGCGCCAAAAACTGATCGGCCGCCAGCGATAGATCCTCGGGAAAATGAAGCAGATACAGCTTAACTCTTGCGCAGCGATTCCTTCAAACTGACGAAGTCCGAAAGCAAGAAGATCACCGTGATGAACGCCAAGACAATCTCTGTTAGGTTTACGATCTTGGCCACGACCGTCTGAGGCAGGATCTCGCTGTAGCCAAAGAATGAGAAATTCAAGGTGCTCAAGTAGAAGAAATCGAACAGCGCCACACCGAATGGGGCTTCGCTGGCAACCCCAAGAAAACTATGCCTATCGATTGTGTAGAGCAAATGAAAGTCTAACGCGAACGACAAAATCATTTGAATCATGTTGATCGCCATCAATAGCAAAAAGCGATGATGCGACAAGTCACTTCGGGCCGCATCGTACAACTGATTCAAATTCTCGGTTCCAAAAAAAACACTTTTCACCCAACAACCGATGATCACCAGCAGAGACGCCCAGATGCCAACAGTGTCAAACTGCGAGACCAACCACAGAACAAACAACCACCACGCAATGATCGATCCAAACTCGGCGATGTTGCGAGCGACGGGGATCTGAAAACTAGTGGTTGGTTTCGTTTCAGGATTCGGGGTGCTCATCCATTCACCATCATCCTCGCAAACGAGTGAAGCTGCGCACCTGCTCGGTGATCGCAATCTCAGTCGGTAAACGCTCCATCGAACTGGCTCCGTAGAACCCATCGACGTTCTTGCACCGACTCAAGATGTACTGCGCGTCGTCCGGGGAAGCGATCGGGCCCCCATGACAAAGGACCAAAACGTCACTTCGTCGATTCTTGGACGCATCGGTAATCGCCTGCACTTCCTGGACGCAATCATCTAACGTTTTTGCGCTCTTCGCGCCGATTGTGCCGCTCGTGGTCAATCCCATATGCGCCACGATGATGTCGGCTCCTGCATCCACCATCATGAGGGCTTCATCGGTGTTGAACACGTAAGGTGTCGTCAGCATATCCATTTGTCTCGCTGCGGCGATCAATTCAACCTCGAGGGCATAGCTCATGCCGGTTTCCTCAAGGTTGGCTCGGAACATACCGTCGATCAGACCTACCGTTGGGAAGTTCTGGATCCCGGCAAAGCCCAACTCTCGCAACTCTTTCAAAAACGGTTCCCGTAGCATGAACGGGTCGGTGCCGCAGACACCCGCAAGCACCGGCGTATGACGAACCGCTGTCAAAACCTCGTAAGCCATCTCCTTGACGATTTGATTCGCATTTCCATACGCGAGCATCCCGGAAAGAGAGCCCCGTCCAGCCATCCGGTAACGGCCCGAGTTGTAGATCACAATCAAATCGATCCCGCCCGCCTCCTCGCACTTGGCCGAGATCCCTGTGCCTGCTCCGCCGCCGATGATTGGCTTTCCACTCGCTACTTTAGCTCGCAAGCGGTTCAAAATATCTGTTCGAGTGGTTTTCATAGTTTCTTTGATGATTAGGAAGGTCTTAATTCCCGAAATGCCTGGATGGCTCGCTCGATAAAGACGGCATCGTTGATATGGGCGGGCACACGTTCGACACGAATGTTCGATCGCCCTGCAAGCCCTCGCTCGAGCTCTTCAAACAAGACTGCGTTGGCTTCGGGGTCATGAAAGGGTTGCCCCGCCGCATCGAGTGCCGAAACACCGAGCGTTGGAAGAAGCAATGTTATCGGTCCGCGTGCCCGTTGCAATTTGGTGATCATCCACTGCGCACAACGACGGTTCTCATCGGGCGTGGTGCGCATCAACGTCACATTGCTGTTGTGAATGTGTAGCTTTCGGTCCTTAAAGGATTCCGGCACCGTGTTCATCGCACCGAAATTGACCATGTCCATCGCCCCAACACTCATCACACATGGTATTTCGCGCGTTGCCAAAACATCAAATCGCTTCGCACCCGCAGGAAAGACACCACCGACAACTTCGTCAGCAACCTCGGTCGTGGTCAGATCGAGCAAACCTTCGATGAATCGGCTTTCAACTAGCCCCTCCATGGCTTGCCCACCCACCCCGGTCGCATGAAACACTAAGCAGTCATAACCCATCTCTTCGAGGGCTTGACGAACACCGGTCACACACGGGGTCGTCACACCGAACATGGTCATCCCCAATGCTGGCTTGGTCGGCTGACTCGGTGCCGCCCCGTTCATCATGCCCGCCAATGCGTTCGCCGCGTTGGTCAGAATCTTGGTGGAGACCGCGTTCAACCCACTGACATCAACCACCGACGGGCAAACAAACACGTCGGAACAGCCAACATACGGAGCGATGTTGCCACTGGCGACCGTAGAAACCATGACCTTGGGAACCCCGATCGGAATCGCTCTCAACGCAGCAGTGATCAACGATGTTCCCCCGCTTCCACCCAACCCGATCACACCGCCGAGTTCTCCGTCCAAGTATTCTTTCTTCAGGTATTCCACAAGTGCCAAACTCATCCGCTCGATAGCTTGACCGCGGTCCACCCCTTCCAGCGATACCGAACCCATTGGACTCATTGCAAGTACCTGAATGCGATCGATATCCGGGGCTAGCGTGGGCTCCGACAGTGTCCCAACATCAACGGTCCGGACACTGAGCCCCCATTTGCGAATCGCATCGGCAACAAAGCCAACCTCCGAACCCTTGGTATCCATGGTCCCGATGACGTAAACTGCGTTAGGCATGTTGGACCTTGATTTCCGATCGATGTAGACAGCTTGAGATAAAGTCGTGAGATAAAGTATTGGCAGTCTTCGGCAATCATCAAAAGCGGACTACCTCAGTTTGCCGAATCTTCAGCGCGGCGCTCAGCGACCCGCAGTTTTGCCGACCGACTCCGAGGATTGCTCGACAACTCCAGGTCATCCGCTTCGATCGGCTTCTTAGTCAAAACTCTCAACCGGGCATCACCGCGCATCGCATGCTTGACGATCCGATCCTCGAGGGAATGGAAAGAAATGATGACGAGTCGGCCACCTTCCGACAAGCAGGCCGGTAAGGTTTCCAGCGCATGCTCCACATGCTCTAACTCGCGGTTAACTGCGATCCGAAGGGCTTGAAACGTGCGGGTCGCACTATCGATACGACCATGAATACGACCGGGAAGCACTCGATGCACCAGTTCCGCTAACTCCTCAGCGGTTCCAATCGGTCGAGTTCGACGGCGCTCGACAATCGCACGTGCAACACGCCGCGAAAATCGCTCTTCTCCAAACTGATAAATGATGTTCGCAATCTCTTCTTCGGACCTTCGCTGCAATAACTCCGCCGCGGAAATACCGGTCTCCGGATTGAATCTCAAGTCCAACGGTCCCGTCGCTTTGAACGAAAACCCGCGCGATGGGTCCTGCAACTGATCGCTCGACAAACCAAGATCCAATAAAATCCCGTCGACCTTGCCAAGACCCTGTCGCTGCAAAATTTCCGGCAAATCGCAATACGACCCGCACGCGACCAACAACCGAGGATACCCCGGCTTGCACGGTAACCGCAACTCAATCACCTGTTCCGAAGCGAAGCCATCGTCGCCGCTGACTGCCGTGCCGGTATCTGCCGTGATCGCTTTTTCCGTGCCCGTTCGTTCCCAACCATCGCGAACCATCCCCTCGACGAACCGCCTCACCGCGGATGGATCCCGATCAATTCCAAGCACCCAATCGACAGGGGCCAGACACTGCAAAATCCGAAGGGTGTGCCCACCCCCACCTAGGGTTCCATCCACGATTCCCCGAGGTTGTTCGGGGTTCTCAGGTCTTGAAACACTCGATGCTTCCGCATCCTCCCCCGTTAAGCCCAAGCCTTCGAGGACCGGTGCGAGTAGAACTGGAATGTGGACTGTGGATACGTTCATAAAAGAAAAAAGCCGGTCGGGGGCGACATCTCAAAAATCCCATCGCAGCATGCACCATGATATTCCATTCAATGCGCCGTGCTGGTTTAGCTGCACCCTAGAACCACAATCGTGGTAAACTAAGGACAGCCTCCTAGGAGCTGCGTGTGCAATGCTTCGTCGGGCAACCGATCTCTGCTTCTCGACCGATTGTTGGATTGAACCCGTGGCCGCGAGGCTCAATCACGACCCAACACCCAGAGCACACATCGCTTCGATGGTGGAGACGCCGCACTCGCCGACCGGCTGAGATCGTCAGAATTGCGACTCTCCTACAATACCCGAAAGGCCCATACCCTGGCTACTCTCTTTTTCCCGAACTCCCCCCCGAAAGCCCGGAGTTTTCCAGCATTAGCTAGCTTTCCAACCCTCGCTTCTCCCGTAGAACACGACCCTTTTTTTGCCGTAACCATCTACCGTACCAAACGTTGCAGCAACTGCCTGGCTTCCCACTAATGACCATCAATGCATTAATTTTTCTTATTACATCTCTTGCAGCTCTCGGGCTGGCTGCCGGCTGGTCCATGTTTGGACCCGGCCGATACACCTTGGTCGAACGGCTCCTCTACGCCCCCGTTTACGCTCTGTCGAGAATCCTCTGGCGGGTCGAATTGGAATGGATCGAATCCGATCCGACTGCGAGTGCCTTATATGGCGATACCGCCCCTCAGGGCGCTGCAAACACCGCCCCTCAGGGCGCAGCAATCCGCGATCGCAATCGATTGCTCGCCGATCGCATGCAATCAGGAGCCGTCCTCGTCGCCAATCATCGCTGCTCCCTCGATCCCTTTTTCATCCAATTGATCGCCGGAACTCGCGTCCACTGGATGGTCGCTGGCGAGTA
>CAIYZV010000197.1 GCA_903930765.1 uncultured Pirellula sp. | reverse complement strand
CGCACCGAGATAGTACCGGACCGAGATAGTACCGGAACCTTGCGTCACATCCTGGGCATGAAGTGTGGCGACTAACGATCGTGGAATGGCCGCACATTCTTTCGGATCGTTGACGGGGTTGGTTCACTCAGGTTGAACTCTTCCAGCGAAAAATCAGCGTCGATTTTGCGAACGCTTTTCAGTTGCACATCTCCCTTGGTGGGTTCGACGTGGTAGACCACCAGAGTCATTTTCGAGGGATCGATCAAGACAACTTGTTGGGACCCATTGCTCAGGGTGGCAGTACTCATCAGGTGGGTCCCTGTTGCGGCGGCATTCGATGGACCGATGACAGCGACCGCGGATGTAGGTGAAGCGTAACTGTTCAATGCGCCTTGGTAGGCGGGCGATTGCACTTGGGGCGACGGTGAAAGACCTGTTCCGCTGGAAGTAGCGGATTCCGCATAAAAGCCACCGTTAGCTGGTAAGGGTGGGAGTGTATTGCGCGATGCGTTTGCGTCGGATTGGCTCCAGGAAGGAGTCAAACTCGTCAGGAAGGCGATCAAAGCGCTGATGGCGATAGGCATCCAAGTGGCGATAGACGCCTTTTGGGGTCGTGTGATTGGTGGCATTGCGTTGTTTCCTCGATGGATGCCGTTCCGACGGATCGTTTTAGCCAGATTGAAGTGCCCCTGTTCCCGCTGTCCTGTTCCCGCTGACCTGTTCCCGCTGTCCTGTTCGCGCTGACCTGTTGTGGGCGTCGGCGTTAAGGGCTTCGGGAGGATAGATTTCCTTAGGCTGTGCCGCTAGAGCAATGGGCCACGGTGGCGTAGAATGCCGTCTCGTTACGACGTGTCCGGTACTAGTACTCGAGAACAATACTCCTGCATGAAACGATTCGAGCCGATTCTCGACGGAACCAATCGTTCCCCATTCGCGGCTGCGGCGCGGGCCGGATTATGGGTTGCGTCCCAGCCCTACGGACTGGTGATAGCATTCCGAAACTGGTTGTACGATCGTGGTTCTAAGACGATTGAAACCGCAACGGTACCGGTGATTTCGATCGGTAATTTGACGGCGGGTGGGACAGGGAAAACTCCAGCGTCGGTTTTGATAGCCCGGTGGTTTCGTGCCCGTGAGGTGCGAGTAGCGATCCTGTCGCGTGGCTACGGGGCGTTGCAGGATGGTCTCAATGACGAAGCCAAAGAGTTGGAGGTGTTGCTCCCGGACGTGCCGCATTTGCAGTCCCCGGACCGCGTCGCCACATCAAAGATCGCTGTGGAAGAACTGGAAATGCAGTTGCTGATATTGGACGACGGGTTTCAGCATCGCAAATTGCATCGGGATTTGAATGTGGTTCTAGTCGATGCGACGGAGCCGTTCGGATTTGGATACTTGCTTCCCCGAGGCCTGCTTCGAGAACCGGTTTCGGCGTTGCGTCGTGCGGATGTGGTCATCGCGACGCGAGCAGATTTGGTCGAGCCACAAAAACTGGCTGAGATCCGGACGCGCATCCAGCGATTCAATCCGAGGGCGGCTTGGATTGAAGCGGAGCATTCGGCGCTGGAGTGGGTCAATGCGGATGGGGAAACACGCGAATTAGTTGCGTTTTGCGAGAAAAAGGTGGTGGCTATTAGCGGAATCGGCAATCCGAAAGGATTCGAGTCAACGCTCCGAAAGAACAGCGTCCGCATGTTAGAGCATCTGGTTTTTCCGGATCACCATCCATTTTCACAGACGGATATAGCGTCCATCGCGGATCGTATTACCGCGATGGATCCGGTCCCCGATGCGATCGTTTGCACAGGAAAAGACTTGGCGAAACTGGGCGCCTGCCGAATTGCGGGTCGAGAGTTGTGGGCGCTGCGGGTTGAAATGCAAGTGCGCACGGGTGAAGACATCTTGGACGAGCATCTCCAGCGTATTCTAGAACGCATCCAGTAGTTAAAAAAAAAGGCTCCCGGAAGTGAACGAGTCCCAGGGGGGGACGGAGGACTACGAGCTACTTTTCCGGGAGCCAAGCTTCAAACGCAGACTAAGTGATCATCCATGAGCTCAGTCTGCTTTCGCGGAGAATGACGATCGTTAGTAGATGGCACATCCGTGTGCCAACTGCTAACGCGGCTCGTAGGAGCAGTCTCATTCCCAGCGATTGAATCGAGGAGATTCGATTTGTCAAAGATCGAGTGCTGCCGTGGATGAGGCTTGATCGAGTGGTTGCTCCCGATGCCTACCAATGTCCGCGACAACGGGACGTAAGATAGGAAGAGGCCATGTTGGAGGTCAATCTCGATTTCTGAATTTATGGAGCTTTGAGATGGTTTGTTTTGAAAAGATTTCCAATGGCTTTGTAAGTTCATTCCTGACGTTTGCAAACGGATGAATGCTGGCATTGAAAAGGGATTGCATTCATAGGGTGTGTTGGAGTTTTTTCGTCGTTGGTCATCGAGGGTCATTTGGGATCGGCCTATCGATACGGATCGCGAGGTGTCCGGCTGCCGTTGGAATTATCGGCAATGCGTTTCAGTCCAAGATTGGCCCTGGTTCCCGAGTGGAAACGTGAGAAATGTCTTGGGAAGCCGAATCAGAGCTTGTCGCAGGCAAATAGAAATGCGTATAAAGAGTCGGTGGATCCAGGGGGTCGGTCTCGGATAACTTCGAGGCAGCATCCCTGGATTGGCACAGCGCTTGCTAGACAGAAATGCCTTAGTAAGAGTTCTGAAAGGGCAGCCGTGGGTGGTAGAGTAATTGGTCGAATCCGCACCAAGTACCCAATAATCACTGGCAGACTGATCGGAATAAGTAGAAGGTTGATGAATTCGTTGTGTTTGCGTGAGAAATTGGACGATATCCTGGTCGCCTTCGCTCGAAGGCAGCGTCTTTGCAAAGTCGCCTCGACCAGTTATACGGACGGTCTCTCTGCGACACGGACTGCGAAGGAAAGGATCGAGCACGCGGTTTCATAACCGCACGCACGGTAGCAGTCCATCGTTCACGATTTGGGAAACAGGGTAGCTGTGTTTCCTCGTCGCGTTCGCCGAGTTTTTGTTCGATACAAGGGAGATCTTGGTGATGCAAATTTCGAATAATTTTTCCGTTTCTGGCGTGGATGCACTTCGGTCCACTTCGCGTGCAAACGGTGTTGATGCCAGTCGCGCCGCGGCGGCTTCGGAGGCCGGGATTACCGCTCCAAGCGACCAGCTCGAGTTGTCCCCGGAAGCTTTGGCGATCGGGAACCAATCGAGTGGAGAAGTGTTCCGCGCTGACCGTGTTGCGGAATTGCGGCAAGCGATCGCGGAGGGGAATTACGATACCGACGAGATGATGACCAAGGCGCTCTCGAAAATGCTCGAGCGATTGGGGTGATGCCCCTCGATGGCGAGTGTCGGTCTGGCCCATGCTTACTCGGTGCATGGCGGATCGCGGCACGGTTGTCTGCCCAGGCTTTCGCGGCCTGATGGTTTGAAGTTTTGCTAGCAAACCGGACTGTAGTTGCTCGCAGGCAGAGTTGTGCACCCTTGAGTGCGAGTCACCCGACTCTGCTTGCTCGGATCCCGAACCTTGCTCGGATCCCGAACCGGGAAGTCTTAGGGGCAGTCACAGAAGTTCGCCTGCATTCACGGTGACTATAGTTCGCCCGCATTCGCGGTGACTATAGTTCGCCCGCATTCGCGGTGAAGATAGTTCGCCTGCATTCGCGGTACCTCTCTTCGGTCCCCCTGCCTACGCCATCGCCCGGCAGCAATGGCCTGGAACTTGAGTTTTTTTCTCAACGGCCTCTCGAGTGGACACTTGGTATTTGACGAGGCAGCGTGTGCTTTGTTTTTAAGCAAGGTCCGCTTACCCCCTCGATAGAGGTATTGCTCAAATTGTGTGCAGTGCTATCAAATCGCCGTAAGTTATTGACAGCATTGGCTTTGCGTGGCGGCTATTGACTGCATTCTCAAGATAGGTGCGTTCCCACGGGAGAGGCGGCAAGGGACGCTTGAATTGGCGTGTTTGCGGTGGTTGTCCAGTGGTGAGCGACGCGAGGGAGCGCAGTTTGGTCGGGCGCACGATCGCGTTGAGAGCAGTCGACCACACCTTGGCCCGTTCCTAGCGACGGGTGAACACGGAAGGCAGAGAGATTATGAATTTCGAATTTCGCGATGGTATCAGCAGCACATTGAGCAGCCCGCTTTCGAGCCCCGTAGCCGCGGGTCGTACAGACGCTTTGGAGTATGGTTCCCCGAAATCGCCGGCTTCATCCAAGCGGGTTGACGAAGCTGGTGAAAAGCTGGCTGCTGAAATGCTAGTATTCAATCAGGTCGCCGCGGAGCTCAAGGCGAAGCGGGACGGGAGTGTTGGGTTGGCCGGCCGTTGTGCTCAAGTTCTCGAGGTGGCGACGGAACTCTTCGGTGTGGCCCCGACCTGGACCGCCTTCTACCGAGAGACGGTAGGTGTCGATGGGGTGGTTCGGGCATTGTTCACCGATGCCGCCGAAATGCGCGAGTACGAGTGCAGCGATGCACACGGCAAGGTTTTGGAAATGTTGACCGCACTTCGCTCTCGCGATTTGCCTGACTGCGATCCAAATGAGCCTCAGCGCATGATCACCGTTCGGATTCCCAAGAGCTTGCACGACTCGATTTGCAAAGAAGCCAACGATCTCCAAGTGAGCGTGAATAAGCTTTGCATAACCCGTCTTATTCAGCGGGTCGACCGCAGTCTGATTCCTTCGTCGACGCAGAAACGCCGAGGGCGTCGACCAGGCGCCGAGTATGCAAAAGCGACTGCAGCCGCGAGCGCGATGCCGAGTGTTGATGCCGATTCGGCCTCGTCGTAGGGTTTTGGTTGGGCTCATGGGGCCAGTGGGCCAATAGGCCTGATAGGGCCAACGGGACTGATAGGACCAGCCGAGGGGCTAATGGGCTGGGCCTGCGGATCGCGAGGGATTGTATTTCGCGCAAGGACGCGCGGGGCGGATGAATCGTCGGTCGATTGTGTGTATACTTGGCGGTATCCGGGAGGCAGGGCAATCGCCGAAGCGGAGCCGCGCATGCGGCTGGCGTTTCGGAGGAAAGTCCGGGCTCCAAAGAGCAAGATGGTCGATAACGTCGACCGGCCGCAAGGCTAGGGAAAGTGCAACAGAAAGCAAACCGCCAGCGGGAGGAAACTCCGCGGGTAAGGGTGAAACGGTGGGGTAAGAGCCCACCAGGACGGGGGGTGACTCTCGTCGCTTGGTAAACCCCATCTGGAGCAAGATCCAGCAGAATGAGTCCGCTTATGGCGGACGCGTCGTTGCTCGTGACGTCAACATTCGGGTAGATCGCTTGAGGACGCAAGCAATTGCGGTCCCAGATGAATGATTGCCCGCGACGCTCCCTTGGGAGTTTCGCGACAGAACCCGGCTTATATGCCTCCCGGAGTTTTTATCGCCAATTCCATTTTTCGAAATCTCGATGAACCATTTCGCAAACGATGACACGGACAATCGATTTGCAGTGGCAGCGTTGAGCGAATTGGCGATCGGTGGCTTGGCGATTTCATTGGGCTATTTTGTAGGGCCCGATGCTCGGGCTTTTGTCCCGCGATGGTATGATCTTCGTGGTCTTTCGATCGGCTTGGCTGCCGGAATTTTCTTCGGCGTTGTTTTCGTCGGCTGGATGGCGATCTTTTCGCGGTTGCCACTGCGCAGTATCCGAGAATTGGCCAAACTCACCGAAGGGCAATTCCTGGAATACTTGATGCCGATGTCCCGATTGCAACTGTTGACCTTGGCGATCACTGCGGGGGTCGGTGAAGAATTGTTGTTTCGGGGTTGGTTGCAATCGGCCTTGATCGGACCTGGAGGGTTGGATCATTCCTGGTCTCGGATCGGATTCGGGGTTGTGATCGCCTCGATTGCGTTTGGAATGGCGCATCCGATCAGTAGGACCTACGTTGCATGCGCGGCGATGATGGGTGCGATGATGGGGGTTCTCTACCTGCTCACGCAAAATTTGCTGTCGTCGATTGTGGCGCATGCCGTTTACGACGCGATCGTATTGATTTCAATGAAACGAAATGCCGAGCGGGGATCGAGAGTCGGTTTATGAGCCTCAAAAATTTGGTCGAAGATTCTGCGTGGCTCTTCGATTTTTCGTTCCCCGTCTATCGTCTCGATTCCGATGCGGATCCTCGCAAACCGAACCAGTGGAGTTTGGACGATACCCATCGCTTGCCGGAACTTCATGCACTGAGCCAACCGGATCGAATGCACGCGTCGAAATTGGCATGGTCCGAGTGGGGTATCTTCTTCGAAATGGAGTACCCAAAAGCCGCATCCAAATTCGGGCCTCGCGACACCGGGGAAACACTGGTCCACTTTTTGGTCGATACACGCGGTAGCACAGGGATTCACCGAGCGAATACGTACTGCCATCTGTTTCAGTTTCGGTCGGATATTCCTCCCGGTGCGACAGCGAGCAACGTCCGAATGGAATCGCGATTGGTTCCAATCACGCGAGCTAAATCCTCGCCGCGGCCGATCGATGATAAAGACCTTTGGGGCTGGTATACCGCCACCGATCAGCGAGTTTATCTCAAAGTCTTCCTTGCAGGTGATGCGTTGACCGGTTTCAATCCGACCGACTTTTCGGAGTTGGGGATCTATTTTTATGCATTGGATTCCCAATACCGTCGGCATTCGATCGCTCGGCTTTCGCACACGATTCCCCTCGACGACCCGAGTTTGTGGTGCCGAGCCTACTTGGTTGCACCGGATTGATTGCGACATTTCGATTTTGGTATGCGATCTTGCGTTCGTCAGTCCCTCGTTTTCGCAAAAACCGTTTTCAGGAGAATCCGACCATGCGCGATTCCATAGAGGTGTCCCGTGATTGAACTGCATGTTCTTCCTTCGACGCTAGATTGGATCGATGGAACTGCCATCGCTGTGGATCGGCTATGCGGCAAAAGTGCGACTGACTTGCAGGGGGTTCCGATCGAGACGTCGGAGGGAATGCGAACTCTGGCCGATCTGTTTTCGATCTCGAGGACAGAATCGAGTGACGAGACGTTGTCGGTGGTCGGCGATTGCACGCGATTTCAGCGGCTAGGAGTCCATCATTCGCGGGGGACCTTGTTGATCCGCGGGAATGTTGGGGACCGATTCGGTGAGCGGCAAGAAGGTGGGCGATTATTGGTGCTGGGCGATGCCGGGGATGAGGCCTTCGCCGGGAAAAAAGAAGGTGTATCGATCGTTTTTGGGAATTGCGGGGACAGATTCGGAGCTCCCTTACCGGGCGAAAAGTCGGGGATCCGGGGGGGCGATTGTTTGGTATACGGCAACGTCGGCGATCGTGCTTGCGAGCGGCTTCGCCGCGGAACGATCGTGATTGGCGGGGATGCGGGGGAGGCACTAGGGGCTCAGTGCATCGCGGGGACGATGATTGTTTTCGGGGATGTCGGTGAGGCGTGGGGGATGGGCATGCGTCGCGGAAGTTTGATCTTCCTCTCGGACCCATGCAGTGAGCCAGGGTGCAGTTTGTCGGACCCGAAGTACTTCGAGCTCAGTTTTTTACCCTTGGTGTGGAAGCATCTGCGCAAACTCCAAGATTCGGTGTTAGCGTTTTGCGATTCGATCGAATCACAGCGCGCGAGGGAAATCAATTTTCCAACCTCGCGTTGGGTGAGTCGACAGTTGGTGGACATGAGCATCGACGGTCAAGCTGAAGTGCTGTGCATGCGCCGAATCACCCAAATGAACACAAGTGATTTCATCCATGAATCGCATGAAGAGGGGGAGTCGAGTTGAAGAAAAAGATCGGAATTTTCGGAGGGTCGTTCGACCCGATCCACCTGGGGCACTTGATCATCGCCGAGCAGTTTCGCGAAGGATTGGGCTTGGACGCAGTTCGAATCGTGCCTGCCAAGGTATCGCCGTTCAAGAAGGAGTCTCCTCCATCCTCGGACAAGCATCGACTGGAGATGATTCGTCTCGCCATAGGCGCTAACCCTTATTTTTCCGTCGATGAGTCGGAGATTCGTCGCGGAGGTGTTAGCTACAGCATCGACACCATTCGAGCGATGCAAGAATCGGAGCCCGATGCTGATTTCTACTTGTTGATCGGCGCAGATTCCTTAGTGGATCTCAAGAAGTGGCGTGAGCCTAGCGACTTGCTTTCGCGCGTGCAACTCGTGGTCGCGAGTCGCGGTGGGATGCCCGACCCCGATTGGGCATCGTTATCTGGCATCGCTACGCCTGAACAGATCGAAGCGATCCAACGCATCCGTTTGGATGTGCCCAGCATCGAGATAGCATCGCGCGATATCCAGCGTCGCGTGCGTGAAGGACGGAGTATCCGGTACTTGGTTCCGGCTGCGGTAGAAGCGTATGTCAAAGAGCATGGATTGTGGTTGCTTGCTTCGGGTTCTAAACCCGCGACATAAGCCGCTGGTCTTTGCCGGCGTATGATCTTCGAAGCGCACGCGAATGCGTCGATGCCCCAGTATCTTCCGCAGGCTTCGCTGTTGCTCCAGCTACCATTTCTGCTAGTAGGGCCATTTGTGCCAGTAGGGCCGTTTGTGCTAGTAGGGCCGTTTTAGCAATCTCGCGGGGCGTTGCAAATGCTCGAGTGTGTACTCGGCTGCGAGCGACCCTGATCGCACGGCTCCTTCCATCGTTGCGGGCCAGCCTGTATCGGTCCAATCTCCCGCGATGAAAATACCGCGTGCACCGAGGATATTCTGTTGGATACGACTCGCTTCGTGTCCTGGTGAAACCGAAAAAACAGAGTGTGGATCCGTCACGACTTTGCCTCGCACCATGGTTGAATTGGCGGATTCAGGGAACACTTCTGCCAAGTCCTTTTGAATGGATTGAAGGATCGATGCAGGATCGCCGCGAGGCAGGTCGCGCGATCCGCTAATCACGATTTGGTAGTAGGTTTCGTTGCTGGTATTGGTTGTCGCATCGCATCGATTGGAGGTTCTCTCCTTGGGGCCAGGAAAAACCCACTGGCAGAGCCGATCGATGAGGATCGCATGGGGTTGGTCCAGCCATGGGCGATCCCACCACGTATGAACACCTGTGATGGGAGAGGCTTCGAGTTGGTTTGCAAGCTCGCCGACGGATTGAGAGTTAACGTCGCATTGGTCCGGATCGGGCGACGAAGAGTTCGACTCTAGGTTGTTGAGAACGCTAGACGCACGATGCCATGGAACGGCGATCACGATCGCATCGAATTCGTTGTTGGGATTCCTGTTCGCTGCACAGTCTCCGAGCGTTTTCTCGATCGAAGTGCCGACTCTCCATTTCCCGTTCGGCAATTCAGCCAGTTTTTCCACCGATTCCGAGGCGCGGAGCTGAACGCCCAATTGCTCCAGCACTCCGCGACAATTTTGATCGATGAGTTCCGAGAGAGGGTGCTGGGGAACCATTAAGTGAAATGCATCGCGAGTGGCTGCGAAGCCATCGATGAGCACTTTGCGAACAGGTCCCATCGTGACACGATGGATTTGTTCGCCGAGCGCGCTGACCAAGATCGTCGTCCAAAACGCGGAGATGGCTTGATCGCTCTGTCCATGTTCCCGCAGCCAATCCAATGCTGGTGTCTTTTCAAATCTCGGATTGCTTCGTGTGCCCATCAGTGCGATGAGTCCGCGGGCGATTTGCAGTCGGTCGAGGGCTCGCAGGTCGGGCCAGCGAAGCAGCAATCCGGAAAGATGGAACGGTGCGGGAAGCGGCCAAGCGGAAACCGAAATCTTCTTTCCCGATTTAGAAACAAAATGGAGGGTCTCCTGGATCGACCACTGGGATTCCTGCGAGGTGAGATGAAGGAATCGTCGGAGTTCGCTGCAGCAGACCATGCCGACGTGTTGGCAGTAATCTACATGGGATTGAGAGATGGGATCGAAGAAGGAACCGACACGTCCACCGAGCCTCGATTTAGCCTCGACGAGGTCGACGCTGCAGCCGTGTCTTGCCAAATGGATCGCTGCCTGGATGCCCGCCAATCCACCGCCAATAACAGCGACCTTTGGCGGGGTATTACTCTTCGAATGTGTCGACGAAATCCGTTGAGGTGTTTCGATCGAACTGGTGGAGAGCGTACTCGAGAGCGTACTTAATGGACGGGACGCATCTCGGCGGATCTGCTGGTTGGTGCGATGAACGCATCGATGGAATTGCGGGGTGAAAAAATGCGAAGAGGCAAGCTTCCATTTATCGATGGGTCCCAGGCGTACTCGTTCTGAGAAAACCCTTGGCGGTGATGCCTGGATCTTTTGGAAGAGCGTGCGGTAGGTTTGCCACATGAGAGAAAACATACGTGCGCTATCGCTCTCGAGGTGTTCGATCACTCGCCAGCCGCGTTCGTAAAGGGCGTCGGCTCGCTCGAGTTGAACCTCGAGGAGCCCTCGCCAATCCCCTAGATCGTTTAACTCTTTTGCGTTGGGGGCTTTTGCGTTGGGACGAGCCAGCGTATCGAGCCAACGGGCTCGGTCGATCCCGAACAGAGTTAATTCGTTACTTGGCAGATACACCCGATGGCGTTGCGCGTCCTCGACCAAATCTCGCAGGATATTCGTCAGTTGGAATGCTAAACCACAATCGATCGCGGCGTTCCAAAGAGGTTTGTTTTGGACCAAGCTGCCTGGCTCGGTCCATATTGCCGCGCAGCATAATCCCACCGCCGATGCGACTTGAAAGGAGTACTGCCTGAGATCGTTCCATGAATGGATCTCGTTGGGCCGCGTGTCCGCATCCACCCCGCGTACAATTTCCGCGAGGAGAGCTTTGGGAATTTCGAATCGTTGTACTGAGTCCGCGAGCGCAGGACGAATCTGTCGCAGCGAGTCGCACACTGATGGCGTTGTCGCGTTGGTGTTTGACGGTTCGCGCGGCGCGTTCAGCGACTCGATCCAACCAAGCCATGCGTCGAGGTTCCACCCGATCTCTCGATCGACCTGAGGCAAATCGTGCATCGATTGCACACGTGTTTGCGATTCAGCGTGCACCGAGGGGGGATCGGTGGCATCGTCCGCCAGTCGAGCAAACGCGTAGAGTGCATGCATCGCACGTCGTCGGTCGTGGCGGAGGAATTGGAAGGATCGATAGAAATTGGAGCCGCTCGAGCGCGAAATACGCTCGCATTCCTGGAATGAACGATCCAAATCGGTCATGCTCGCCGCCCATCTATCGCCTGGGTAGCGGGCTTGATCGCCAGCGATTGAGAGCGTGGGCGAAAGCAGGCATCGACGAGGAGACGGATCTTCTGGGAACGCGAGACAGTGATCGGAGCGGACCACACATCGTGCTGATGCGAGGCGATATTCTCGAGTATCGTCAGGCCGCCTCGAACGAACAGTTGGATGCTACGAGCGAACCAAGAAGGGCCGTGTCCTACCAAGGGAGCGCCGGCTGACAGCATCAAGCGAGCTTGGGAGGCGAGCGATTCAACGCATTTCGCAAGCTGGGGTTGGTAGTGATCTGCGAGGACATCATGATCGGACATCCCATGCTGTTCCAAGAGCGACGTTGGAAGATAGATCCGTCCGCGGCGAGCGTCGACCGGGACGTCTTGGCAGAAATTCGCCAATTGCAATCCGGTGCAGATCGAGTCGCTCCATCCGATCGTTTCAGGCGTCACGCATCGGGCCAGATGGAGCACCAATCGGCCGACCGGGTTTGCGGATCTCGCGCAGTAATCGAGGAGGGGTGTCGTCTCTCGGTATCGGATGACGGATTGGTCTTGGATAAACGCCGAGAGCAAATCGTCGAAGGGATCTTTGGGGAGATCAAACTCCGAAATGGTCTTGCGCAGTGCTATAAAAACAGGGTGACGAACGCGATCGCGGAAGCAGTCGTCGAGTTCGGATTGCCACCACTGCAGGAGCGATGAAGCTCGATCGGTGGATCCCGTCTCATCGGCCAGATCATCAGACCATCGGCAGTACGCGTAAATGCTGCAGAAGTGGGGTTGGATCGATCTGGGGAGCCACAGGTTGGTCACCGAAAAATTTTCATAATGTTTTCGGGCTAATTTTTGGCAGTACGCAAAGGCTTCATCGACAGCCATTGCTGGGATTTTCGAATCTGGGCCGAATCGATCTAGATGGGCGAGAACGAGCCCTTTGCCGGGCCGTTCGGCGGCAGCCCCCACCGGTTCTGAGGTTGTGGAGGGGGGGGCATGCAATCGGGAATCTGGCTTGGGCGGTGGCGTTGTGTGTGCGGATGCATCCGCACAGGCCTCACCCTCGGGGGGCTCAGGGGCGGGGGTTGGTTGCAGATTGGCTTCGCGAACGGTTTCCATATGGGTATCATTATTGACAGAAAGTCAGTTTCCAAAAAGGAACCCACCCTCGAATGAAGATAATCCTAGCTGCTCCCCGCGGATTTTGTGCGGGAGTCAACATGGCGGTCCAGAGTTTGGAATTGGCATTACGCCATTTTGGACCGCCGATTTATGTGTACCACGAGATTGTGCACAATCAGCACGTGGTCCGTACTTTCCAAGGAAAAGGCGCAATATTCGTCGATCACCTTGAGGAAATTCCAACAGGGGCCACGGTGCTGTTCTCCGCACACGGGGTGGCTCCTGAGATTCGACGGGTAGCGGCGTCCCGGGAGTTGCGGGCGATTGATGCGACGTGCCCGTTGGTTACGAAGGTCCATTTGGAGGCGATTAAATTCGCCAAGGACCAGTACAGCATCGTCTTGATCGGTCACGAGGGGCATGACGAGGTCATTGGGACGATGGGAGAGGCTCCGGAGGCGATTGTTTTGGTCGAGAACACCGACGAGGTGGATCAACTTCAATTTGAGCCTGGGACGAAGCTTGCGTATTTGACCCAGACAACGTTGAGTGTGGACGATGCGAACCGGGTCATCTCACGTTTGAAAGAAAGGTTCCCGTGGATCATCGGGCCGCCCAAGGAGGACATTTGCTACGCAACTCAGAATAGGCAAGAAGCGGTTCGCTTGCTGTGCGATCAAGCGGACAAGGTGATCGTTCTTGGTTCCCAGAACAGCAGCAATTCGCAGCGTCTGCGTGAGTTGGCTAACGAAAAAGGAAAACCAGCGTACTTGGTAGATGGTCCGCAAGATCTGGATCCATCCCTGTTCTCGCGTGGTGAGACGGTCTTGATTACTGCAGGTGCCAGTGCGCCCGAGGAAGTGGTCCAGGGGACTATTTTCTGGCTGCAGGAGCATTTCGGAGCGACCTTGGAGGAACGCGAAGTACGCAAGGAAGAGGTTTACTTTCCTCTGCCGAAGAGTTTGCGAGTTCTAACGCAGTAGATCTGGCGCGTGGTTCATCGGCGGCGTTTTTCCAGGTGACTTTTTTGCCGGCCACTCCGTTTTGCCGGCCACTCCGTGATGGCGAGCGTTCTTTTCGCGAGAAGAACCGGTGGGCCAGCGAGCGTTAGAAGCGATGGCCTACCCTAGGGCCATTTTCGCACTGTGTGAGTATTTCCGGACCCGATTCCGTCATGAGGATGGTGTGTTCGAATTGGGCGGAGAGTCGTCCGTCGCGGGTTCGTACGGTCCAGTTGTCTTTCGTGTCGAGTTTGGTGAAACGAGTACCGGCGTTGATCATCGGTTCGACGGTAAAGCACATGCCAGGCAGGAGTCGGTCTTGTTGGCTTTTTCGATCTGGGAAGTGGGGGATGTTTGGGTATTGATGGAAGCGGCGGCCAAGTCCATGACCGACGTATTCGCGAACGACCGAAAATCCCCACTTGGTAGCTTCGGCGACGACATTGTCACCGATGATGCTGACGGCGCATCCCGGTTCTAAGGCCGCGATCGCTCGATGCATGGAGTCGAACGCGCATTGGCAGACGGAGCGAGCTTCATTGCAGACCTCTCCGACGAGGAACGTTTCCGATTGATCGCCGTGCCAGCCATCCACAATACTGGTGATATCGACATTGATGATATCGCCATCCTTGAGAACGTAGTCGCCGGGGATCCCATGGCAGATGACGTCGTTGACGCTGGTGCAGCAGCTTTTGGTGTATCCGAGGTATCCGAGTGTGGCTGGGGTGTGTCGATGCTGGATGGTGTAATCGTGCGCGAGTCGATCGATCTCGCTGGTGGATATACCAGCCTTGACGAAACCACGGAGGTAATCCATCAATTGGGCGTTAAAGCGTCCGGCGGCACGCATGCCATCGCGTTGGACTTCGGAAAGTTGCAGTTTGCGCAGGTTCTGCAGCATCTGAGCCTCGGGAGTGACGCCGCCTGGGGGATTCCCCTTGGACGAATCGATCAATCTGGATACAGGGATAAGTTGGGCGTAGGGAATTGGAACGGGCGGTCGCTGAGCCACGTCATCTCGGGAGTCGCGAAATCGACTTGAAACACCGAATGACCGAATGACCGTATGACTTCTCCCCCAAATCTTAACCGGAATCAATTCTGAAATAAAGATTGGAGGGTGGAATGCTTGCAGATAGGTGGGGGTTGGGCTGTCCATTTCTGCGGGAATATGATGAAATTCCCGGTTGCTGATCGATACTGGGGAGGGTGCCGTGCAAGCCTCGAGGGTGCGCTCGAGGGTGCGGTCGAGCATGCATCGCAGTGAACATCGGGAGTTGTGTCGTCGAGATGATGGCCCAGATAAGCTTCAGGGCTGTGTTTCGGGGCTGTATTGCTGAACACTGGTGCCGAACGAGCAGAATCTAAAGGGACATAAAAATCTAAAGGGACATAGTCGAAGGGATACATTGGACGAGCCACTTGGGAACGACAAGCCAATTGAAAACACAGAGCCAATTGAGAACACCGAGCCAATTGAAAACACCAACGATTTCATCTTCGAGACTTTGGACCGACCGATTCAGGTCGTGTTTGAAGACGACCATTACGTCGGCGTATTCAAACCTGCCGGTTTGATGGTTCATCGTGGTCCAAAGACGTTGGCGACCGAGCCAGTTTTGTTGCAAACGTTGAGGGATCAACTGAATCGGTTTCTCTACCCGATCCATCGATTGGATCGTCCGACGGCTGGGTTGATCTTCTTTGCGTATACCAGCGAGGCCGCGTCGCGGATGGGTGAGTTGTTCACGCAGCGGCGCATTGAGAAGACGTATCAAGCGCTCGTGCGAGGTTTCATGCCGGATGAGGTGACGGTGGATCGGCCCCTTGGGGATCATGAGGATGGTAAGGCCAAGGCATACGGCGAATCCAAGGAGCGGAGCGCGGAGATTCAGGATGCGGTGACTCATTTTCGCTGCTTGAGACGTTACGAGGTCCCGTGGCCCATGGGCGAGTTCCCTTGTTCGCGTTTTTCGCTGTTGGAGGTCCAGCCGCATACGGGGAGATGGCATCAGATCCGGCGGCATCTGAACCACTTAGCGCATCCCGTGATCGGGGATCATCGTCATGGGGATCACCGATGGAACCAGATGTTTTATCAGCGGACTGGTGAGTACCGGATGCTTTTGACATCGATGCGGGTCGACTTCAGGCATCCGTTCACCCACGAGCCAATCTCGCTGCTTGTTTCCCGTGGAGAATCCTTTGACAGGGCGATTGCAGCAGTCCGGACGGCAAATGTTGCTCAATGAAAAGTGCCCAAGCCTTTACGTTGGCGGGGAGTTTGGTGTCCTAGCAACAGAACTGGCCAAGGATTTCATGGCGCATCTTCTTGCGTGGGTTAGAGTTTTTCTCCAGCTAAGGTTTTTCTCCGGCTAAAACGTCGCGTGGAAAGCCGCTGCGCGGGTGGCTGTTGGGGTGATTCATTTGTGAATTTCTCGCTTGGGGGGCTTGCTTCCGATTCTTTTGGATGGGTATGTTATTTGCCGAATGCTTATGAACGGTGGAGTAGGAAGCCTCCACTTTCTGCGGTTCGCGCCCCTGAGATACTTTTCCAATACCAATCTCAAATCGACCCGGCATCGATCACGAACTGATCGAGGTCGGCGGGGGCAATCGGATGATCCATTGTCGCGTGCGTCGTTCGCGTTTTCGTCGATCCTATTTTCGCCATTTGGTGCTTGAGCAGCTTACGGACCGCAGGCTGTTGGCTGCGGATGCGTTTCTGTGGTCGGATCCATCGAGTTCATGTTACGATGGTTGGAAAAGCTCGAACGGTACCGAAGTTGTGTTGGCTACGAACTCAGGGAGTGAATCCCATGGTCATGCGGAACATGATGACTACTTGCGGTATGACGCATTCGGGAATGCCTATTACCTCGATCCTTTGCCACCCGACGTGATGTCAGAGCCTGGCCATTCAGATGGCGGCGGGTCGATGCCATTCGGGTCTGGTAGCAATAACGGTGGAATCAGACCGTTCGCTCTCAATGTGCCGGTTTACCATTCCAATCCCTCTGCTGCCAAGAAAATCTACTTGGATTTCGATGGGCAGTCAGTCACCGGGACGACGTGGAACAACCAGAACTACACGGGCAGTTACAACACGGGAAACACGATCAACGCACCGGCGTTTAGTACCGATTCCGATTTTCAAAATTACAGCGCGGCGGAGTTGTCGGCAATCCGCAACGTATGGGCGCGTGTTGCTGAAGACTTTAGACCGTTCCAAGTGGACGTTACGACCGAGAATCCGGGAGAGAATCTTTTTAGACAAGGTGGCCAGGCGATTCGAGTGCTCGTCAGTACGGATATCGATGGCACGACAGGCCAGCGTTGGTTTCCGAACGCTGGAGGGGTTGCCTACCTCGGGAGTTGGGACTGGACCAACGGAAGCCCCGTATGGGTTTTTTACAATCGGTTAAGCAACAATGAGAAGAATATTGCAGAAGCGTCGAGTCATGAAGTCGGGCATGCATTTGGTTTGAGCCACGATGGTCGAAACTCGCCGAGTGAGGTTTATTATCAAGGACATGGGACAGGGCAAACCGGCTGGGCACCGATCATGGGTGTCGGCTACTACAAGAGTTTGGTTCAATGGAGCCAGGGGGAGTATACGTCTGCCAATCAAACCGAGGATGACGTTTCGATTATCGCGGGACGAGTGGGTTTTTTGGCGGACGATCACGCGGATGTGCAAGCCGCCGCAACGGCCTTGGCAGTTGACTCGTCGGGGGCGATGTCCGGATCAGGTGTTATCGCGACGCGTACCGATAAGGATTGGTTCCGGTTCGCCACGCAGGCAGGAAGCGTTTCCTTGAATGTTGCACCGTTTGAGCTTTCCGATGGTAAAGCGAATCTGGATATTCAAGTTCGATTGCTGAACGCATCGGGAACAGTTGTTTCCACCATCAATGAGACCAACCGATTGGATACGGTTTGGAGTGGAACATTGGCCAAGGGGATTTATTCGATCGAGATCGATGGCGTTGGCAAAGCGGCGATCAGCGGAGATAACGGGTATTCCGACTATGGATCGCTTGGCTCATTTACGGTCGGTGGGAGCTTGATCAAGAATCGCGATCCTGTTTTGAATTTGGATCAGTCGTCGGTCCAAGGTTTCGAAGGTACCACGTTGGTCAACACGGGGACTTGGTCTGATCCGGACGACGACTCCGTGGTTATCTCTGCATCGATAGGTGCAGTGACGCGGCGTAACGATGGGACCTGGGAATGGAATTTGGCGGTTGGTAACGATACGCCAGAGACGGTGGTCGATTTGACCATCACGGATGAACTTGGGGCTGCAACAACGGCTTCCTTCACCTACCTTGTTAGCAACCGTGCGCCGGTTTTGTCGGTAGCCAATGCTGCCGTTTCTGGTCCCGTGTTGGGAACGCTCACCAATTCAGGAACATGGAGTGATGTCCCTGCCGATACCGTGACGCTGACAGCATCGTTGGGGACCATCATCAAGAACAACGATGGGACATGGAATTGGAGTTATGTTCCAGATTCCAGTCTTAGCAATCAAGTGGTGACGATCACAGCGAGAGATTCCAACCGAGGTACTTCATCCATCACGTTCAACCTGGATGCTTTGGTCACAGTGGTAAACTCCAAAGTCTTCTATCGTGGATCTTCATTCGCAGGAACCAGCGTGAATGCGGCGTTGGACACTGCGAAGGTGCTGGCAAAATCTGGGGCGACTGCGAAGACGCTCGATTTTTCAAACTTGATCAATACCACCTCAGGGATCAATGGCCTCGTCTTTGACGTCGCAGGACTGGCCACCACGAGCCTTTCTGCTTCGGATATTTCATTCCGGATGAGTCCGACAGGAGCATTTGCATCGGACAGCAATCCACCGAGTTCTTGGGTTGCTGCACCAACTCCGTCTGCGATCGTGGTAACATCCGGCACGAGCACCACCCCGGCCAGGGTTCGCGTTGAGTGGCCAGACGGAGTCATCGTGAACCGCTGGCTGCAAATCAAGTTGCAAGCCACTGCGTCAACGGGGCTTTCTTCTCCGCA
The DNA here is from genome assembly GCA_903930765.1 of uncultured Pirellula sp. GTDB lineage: Bacteria > Planctomycetota > Planctomycetia > Pirellulales > Pirellulaceae > JBKCUI01. The sequence continues at coordinate 13,208 of CAIYZV010000197.1, read as the reverse complement.
AACGTATTATCTTGGCCACCTTCAAGGCGAAGTGAACGGAGCCATTGAACTGGGTGGTTTTTATGTAAGAGGTTCCGATGTTACGTTGGTGACGGCTGCGATTGATCCCGCCGTTAGTGTTCCAGTTTCTTCGGTACTCGACTTGAATAAAGACGGACGTGTGCGTGGCTCTGATCGAGTTGCCTCTCTTAGCATGATAGGCTTAAGGCTGACCAGGGTAACCATTCCACCAGCAGGCTCTGCGGGTGAAGGCGAATCTTGGAAGGGTCCAATCAAAATTTTGTTGCCAAGTGCGTGGAGTTCGAGCGAGGTAAAGAGTCCCGTCTCATTAGGTCTTCCAGCGATTCGGCCGAGGATTTCAGTGAGGCATTACACTGCACTTCAGGCAATCGATCATGTGTTCTCTCAGGATTCGATCGCATTTGGAAGTAGTATCGCACTTTATGGGTACACAGTGGGAATTGTCGACGAGGTTGCCGACGAATTGGAGGGCAGTGTTCCACAGTTCCGCAAATGGAGCACGAAAAAACAGGACAAAATGCGAGCTTGCTAATGATTTCGGATACAATCAAGACGTCGCCTAGGACGTTCTAATCCGCTAAAAGGTATCGAGTGATGACGGTTCGGCTCATTTTTATAGTTTTTGCTTGGATGGGGATTTTGTTGCCGCAACAAAGCTACGGTGATGTTGTGTTTTCTGTTTCCAAAGTTACGCCTAACCCGATCAGCAAGGGTAGTTCCGCGGTTTTTGAAGTATTAGCGAGGACCAATTCAGGAACGCAGAACTTCGCTTTCATCACGTTCGATTTAAGTCTTAGTAGAAGCGATGGTGTTGGTGGGGCGTTTACGACCTTTGCAAACTACATTAAGGGTCCTGGGTGGTTTCTCGAAAATAATACTAAAGCGATTTACGACGGCGTGAGTGGAAATGGGATAAGTTCCTTGAGTACTTCGGCTACGGCGATTGGGTCGATTACTTTGTCTGCGGCGGATGCCATTGTTTTGCCTGGCGATTACTCCATGTCCCTCTCAAATATCCACATGGATGATGGTGGATCGGTGATTGTGACTTCAGCAGAGGGCCCGTTGTCCTATTCGATCACATCGGTTCCTGAACCATCAACTCTCATTCTATTATCTGCCGTCTCGATGGGTGCTGTAGCTTTCCGGTCTCGAGGCCGGTTTTCACGTTTCTGCTAATCGATTCCAAATGCTTGCCCGCGTCTTTAAGGGAATCGAATATCGTCGGGTCGAATGCGTTGGTTCCTATTTCACTCCAATCCAGCCAATAGTGCTTTTGGCTGAAAAAGTTCACGGAACTAAATTGCAAGGAATCCCCTCCAAAGGAATTAGCGGTTGAAAAAAGCCGTTTTGATCGGATTTCCCCCTACAAACAGCCCTGATGGAGTAGTAGTTCCTTCGTCGTCATCGAAGTGAGGGCGGAGCGGCTTTTGAACCACATATACTTGATTTCATGAGACGGAAACCGACGGTTGAAAAGCTGGAAGAACGCGCCTTGATGGCTGGGCTCCCGTTTGGGGCTGCGCCGGAGGATACGGGCGAGTTCATGCTGGGGCGTATCGCAGTCACCCCGGTCTTTATTGAGAGCAACGGGCAGATCGACCCGAGCACCGAGAATTGGACCGCCGATCAAAAGGCCAGCGTTCTCACAAAAATCGAGTCGGGATTGGACTGGTGGCGGCAACTGCTGGCAAAGAAAACCAGTCAGCACTCGCTCGATTTCGTGATCGATCGGACCTATGTCGACGCACCGTTCCAATCGGGGTACGAACCGATTTCGCGACGGTCGGACGACTACAGCCTCTGGGTTTCCGAGTTTTTAGTGGGGAGCGGTTTTTCCCAGAACGCGTTGCTCGAAGATAACGTGAGGGCCTTCAATAACAGCCAGCGACTGAAACTCCAAACCGATTGGTCGTTTTCAATCTTTGTGGTGAACTCGCAAAATGACGCCGATGGGGCCTTTGCTGCCAACGGATCTTTCAGCCGGGCTTTTTCATTTGCCGGTGGGCTGTTCGAAGTCGTCCCTTCCACCCGCCCCGTGTCCACCTTTACCCATGAAACGGGCCACATGTTCTGGGCTCGGGATGAGTACAACGGTGGGGCGAATTACTACCAACGCCGTGGGTATTACAACACGCAGAACACCAATGCCATCGACGCCAATCCCAACTCTGGATTTGTGCAAGTCGACAGCATCATGTCGGACTCCGAATCGCTGCAACGGGCGTTCACCAACATAACCACTGCCGACGCGACACTTGCACATATCGGATGGCAAGACTCCGATGGCGATGGGATTTTCGATGTGTTGGATGTGCCGCTGGAGTTACGTGGACTGGGGCGTTTGGATATTGCCAAAGGGGAGTACACCTTCCAAGGCACTGCGCGAGCAAAAGCGTTACCGAATTTAAATAGTTCGGGAACTCAAAACGACATCACCCTTAATAAAGTTGGCCGAATTGAGTACCGGATCAATGGCGGTTCATGGATCACGATTCTTTCTCCCAATGCGTACGAAGCTAGTTTGAACCTCAAGATTCCGGTTCCTTCGGGGACGACAGGAACGCTCGAGATCCGAGCGGTCGAATCCAAGCTCGGGATTTTCAGCAATCTCTTTTCCGGGACTCTGTCGGGCGCATATGGTTCGACCGAGTCGGGTGGGATTTCCGGGTATGTTTGGAATGACCTTAACAAGGATGGGATTTGGCAGTCGATCGAGGCTGGAGTCGCAGGAACGACCGTGCGATTGCTGGATTCCAATGGTCAGCCTGCGCGGACGACCACGACCATCCGATCCAATGAATTGCCTCAAGGGTTGCTCACAGGGCCCGTCAATGGCGTGACCATATCTAGCGTGGGTCAGGAGGCGGATGGCCGTATCTCGATCCAACCCGATAGTAGCAATGTCCCGGGAGGCAAACTTTTTCAACCTTATATGTGGTCCGCATCGGGATTCCAACCTTTCTTTCGCGGGCGGGATACCCAGTTGAAGCTGACGTTCGCCAAGGGGACAAACTCCGTGACCGCGCGTGTGATCGGCGCCCAAGCCAACGCGATCGCTAGGATTGATGGCTACAATGCCGCTGGCAAGCTGGTTGCTAGGTCTGAGTCGGCCCAGTTAGCCAATCGCGAGACTGCGTCAGTGACGATCGCTTCACCGCTTGAAGCGATCACCAGTGCGATTATTTACGGGCAGGGTGATACGATGATCAGCATCGATCAAGTGAGCTACGGTTTGACCAGCCAAGTCGTCACGGGATCGACAGGTGCCTATCAATTTCCGGGTGTTCCGACGGGAAACTACATTGTCGAGATTTTGCCTCCCGATAGCGGGTACCAACTGGTGCAGCCTACCAACGGTACGCAAAGTGTGAGTGTCGCATCTCTTTCAGGAAGTGTGCGAGCGGACTTCTCGCTCCAAAAACAAATCTCTCCGTGGCAGAACCAGGTCCAGCGTGAAGATGTCGACAATGACCAAATCATCACGGCAATCGATGTTTTGGTGCTGATCAACGAGATCAACCGAAATGGTGCGCGGGAGTTGGTGAGTTCCGACGGACCGTCGCCACCCTATTGGGATGTCAACGGAGACCGCATTCTTGAAGCGTTGGATGTATTGATCGTCATCAACTACATCAATTCGCATCTGTCGGGCGAAGGCGGGACTGGCGAAGGATCAATCGGAGAAGGCGAGGCGTTGCCAACATCGTCATGGGTCGACCTTGACCATGCGTTTGCCGATTCGGACTTTGGCAAGGATCTATTCACTGGTCGGCGCCGTCGCGGATAAACGCCCTGATCGCCTAAAACAAATCGCCTTGCTTCTTGTCGGGCGTCTTCATTTTTAGCTTTTCGTAAGCTTTCGCGGTAGCGCATCGACCTCGTTGCGTCCGGATGATGTATCCCGATCTAAGTAAAAACGGCTCGACTTCATCCTCGAGCGTATCGGCGGACACACTCATGGTATGCGCGACGGCTTCGACGCCTGCGGGGCCACCGTTGAAAACATTGACTAGTGTTTCCAAGTAGCGGCGGTCTTGTTTATCGAGTCCGATTTCATCGATGCCGACCATCTCGAGAGCTCGGTGGGTGATATCTCTCGTGATCCTTCCGTCGGATTTGCTCATGGCATAATCGCGCACCCACATCAGTCGGCTGTTGGCGATCCGCGGTGTTCCTCGAGAGCGCTTCGCAATTTCCGCAGCGGAATCGTCGGAGATTTCGACATTCAATTTCTTTGCGTTTCTCTTGATGATTTCCACGAGTTCGTCGACGGAGTAATACCCGAGGTGTTGCCGGATATGAAATCGATCGCGGAGTGGGGCGCTGAGCATCCCGGCGCGCGTGGTGGCGCCGATGAGGGTGAATTGTTGGAGTTTCAGATTGAGAGTACGAGCGTTGACACCTTCGCCGAGGACGATGTCGATTCGAAAATCCTCCATGGCGGTGTAGAGGAACTCTTCGACCGGTTTGGGAAGCCGGTGGATTTCGTCGATGAAGAGGACCGAGCCGTGTTCGAGGTTGGTCAGGTACGGCAGAATTTCCTTGGGGGCTTTCAAGCTCGGGCCGCTGGCCATGTCGACCTTGACGCCGAGTTCTCTGGGGATGCAGACTGCGAAGGTCGTTTTTCCGAGTCCGGGTGGGCCGTCGAGCAAGATGTGCCCCAGCGGTTCGCCTCGCTTCTTGGATGCGTCGATGGCGATTTGCAGAACGTCCATCACCTCGCGTTGTCCGACCATATCCGAGATGGAGCGAGGTCGGAGGATGGCGTCGTTCTCGGGAGGGGCCGCATTGGAAGCCGATGGTCCAAGCGACCCAAACGTGAATCCAGGTTCAGGGCCAGTTGCTCCGTTGGCGTCGCGATCGGAATCGTCGTCGTCGTCGGGTTCTTGGGCTGAGATTTTGCGTTCGCGTACCATGAAGAATCCGTTCCTGTTTTCGAAACTCCTGCCATCGGAAGCGACGGTTTACTTGTTGTCGGCTCCGGTATCGAGCACCGCCATAAAGGCCTTCTGAGGGATATCCACAGAGCCGATCGACTTCATCCGCTTCTTGCCTTCACGTTGTTTCGCCCATAGTTTTCGCTTCCGGGTGATGTCACCACCGTAGCACTTGGCGGTCACATTTTTCCGCATCGCGGGGACCGTTTCGCGTGCGATCACACGAGCACCGATGGCAGCTTGTACGGCTACTTCGAACATGTGCCGGTCGATTTCCTCCTTGAGCTTTTTGACGACAGCGCGGCCCCGTCGGTCGGAGTCGCGGCGGTCGCAGATGACGCTCAAGGCGTCGACGCGTTTACCGTTGACCAGAATATCCATACGGACGAGGTCGGCATTTTCGTAGCCGATGATCTCGTAGTCCATGGTGCCATAGCCGCGGGTGACGCTTTTGAGTTTATCGTGCAAATCGTAAATCACCTCTGCCAGTGGCAGATCGTAGCTGACGAGTGCACGGGTACCGCTCAGGTATTCGTTCCCTCGCAAAATCCCGCGGCGATCTTGGCAGAGTTTCATAACGACACCGATAAACTCGGTGGGCAACACGAAGTTAACGCGTACGATCGGCTGGCGAAACTCTTCGATTTCACCGGAATCCGGTACTTCTTGGGGGCGATGGATCTCGAGGACTTCCCCGCCCCGTTTGACGATTTCGTAGGTGACGTTCGGGGCTGTCTGAACCAGATCGATATCGCATTCGTTTTCCAGCCGTTGCTGGATGATTTCCATGTGCAACAGGCCCAGGAATCCGCAACGGAATCCGAACCCGAGTGCTTCGCTCGTCTCGGGTGCGAACTCGAACGAGGGATCGTTGATCGAGAGTTTTTCGAGGGCATCCCGAAGTTCAGAGAAGTCTTGGCCATCGCTCGGATAGAGTCCGCAGTAAACCATCCGCTTGGGTGGTTGGTAGCCTTCGAGGGGTTCCACGGTCGCATCGTTGGCATGCACGACCGTATCGCCGATGCGAACATCTTTCAGGGACTTGATGTTGCAGATCAGATACCCGACTTCACCGGCTCGCAGTTTATCGACCGGTTTTCGCTCAGGGACGAACTGACCTAGTTCGAGGACTTCGTAGTTGACCCCGGCGCGATAGAACCGAACTTTGTCTCCCCGTTGGACTTCACCGCTCATCAAGCGTACGTAGGTGATGGCTCCGCGATAATCATCGTAGTGGGAATCGAACACCATCGCTTGGAGGGAACCAGAGGTCTCACCCGAGGGGGCTGGGATTCGTTCGATGATAGCAGTGATCAGTTCATCGATACCTATGCCAGCTTTGCCGGAGCACTTCACGATATCATCGGGATCAATCCCGAGGACTTGTTCCATTTCCGTGGTAACTTCATCGACGCGGGCATGGTTCAAGTCGATTTTGTTGATGACGGGGATGATCTTAAGGTTATGGTCCATGGCCGAGTAGGCGTTGGCAACGGTTTGAGCTTCGACGCCTTGGAACGCATCGACCAGGAGCAGTGCACCTTCGCAGCAGGTGAGGGATCTCGAGACTTCGTATTGGAAGTCAACGTGACCTGGGGTATCGATCAAGTTCAGTTCGTAGAGTTCGCCGTTGTGCCAATGGTGGAGCGATACGGCTTTGGCTTTGATCGTGATCCCTCGTTCGCGTTCCAAGTCCATCGCGTCGAGGAGTTGTTCTTTCATCCGGCGGATTTCGACCGTACCTGTTCTTTCGAGGAGGCGGTCTGCGAGGGTGCTTTTGCCGTGATCGATGTGGGCGATGATGCAAAAATTTCGAATGCGAGACAGGGGGATTTCCCCAATGCTTTTGGCGTCTTTTCCGTTCATAAACTCTTTTGGTATTCCGTTCGAGCGATCCCGGCCGCTCCGAGGTAACCGGCGTCGCCGCCGAGGGATGCAAAGTCGATTGTGGTTCCAGCAGCTACGTATTCGAAACTCCGTTTACGGAACGAGTCTCGGATGCGTTGCAGGAAGCGTTGGCCAACGGGGGATTTTGCCCCGCCGAAATTCATGGCGCCGCCTAGTACGACCAAGCCTGGATCGACGGTGTGCACGATGGTGGTGATCCCGATAGCTAGGTAGTCTGCGGTTTCGTCGATCAGGCCGAGGCTCCATGCGTCCCCTTGCGAGGCGGCTTCATAGAGGCGTTTGGCCGTCACGGTTTGGGCTTCTGGGGCGAGGATGCTCGACGCTCCTGCGAGCAGTTGTTCTTTGGCCCGAGCGGTGACGGCGCTGGCGCTGGCGTATGCTTCCAAGTGCCCCCGTCCACCACCCCAAACGCACAGTCGAGCGCTGGGGCTGGGGTCGATGATGATGTGCCCGCATTCTCCGCCGAAGCTGTTATGCCCGACGACCAAGTGGTCATCGATGATGATTCCGCTGCCGACACCGGTACCTAAGGTCAGGAGTACCATGCTATGAAAGCGTTCTCCCGTCCCGATCCAAAATTCGCCGAACGCTGCGGCGTTTGCATCGTTGGCGAATGAAACCTTGAGCCCAAGTTTTTCCTCGAGCGATTGGACGATTGGGAAATGGTGCCAATGGGGGTGGTTGGGCGGCTCGATCAGCAGCCCTTTGGCGATGTTTTGGCTTCCTGGGGTGCCCAGTCCCACTCGGGCGACATCGGTGCGTGCGAATCCCAGCGAACTCAGCAGTTGATCGCTGGCTGCTGCAACGCGTCGCATCGCATCGTCGGGCCCCTTCGGTTCCTCGGTGGGAATCGAGACAAAACCGAGGGTTTTGCCGACGTTATCTACCAAACCGATTTTGATACCGGTACCGCCAACATCGACCCCGAGAAAAAACGGGGCTTTCGCGTTTTCCTTGTTGTTCATCGCCACGGATGGATCGTTTGGCTGGCTGGTCATTGGAAAATGGTGTGTCTGTAGGCGATCGATCGTAGCTGGTCCCCCCAATTCTGGCTCTTCCTGGCCGAGGTAAGCGAGTCGTCGGGGGGAACTCTCTCGTCGAGCATTCGTCTGTGGTGAACTACTGAAGATTATACGCAAACTCGGGAACCGCCCAAGGTCCGACGATTCACCTTCGACGGTTTGTTTTTTGCGTTTTCCAACGAAAACGGCCCGTTGACTGAATCAACGGGCCGTTTCAAATCCCCTCGATTCGCAGTGCGAGGCGTGCGATGCGGGCGTGCATCTCACCGAAGGGACTCGGTTCTAGAGGGCGTTTCTAGAAGTTGTAGGCAGCTCCCAGTGTCCATCCATAGAGGATCAAACTCCGGTCATTATTGATTCGCGATGCATCATTCAGGAGTGAGAAATCGCGAGGTATTTGACCTACGGCGGTTGCTACGCCTGAGACTCCGATGACTCGGTACCCGATATTGGCGGACCATCCTCGTGTGAGACGCAACCCTACCCCCGATGTCAATTCGCTGAGAATTGCGACATCGTTCGTTGAGTTGCTCAAGTTGTATGGCTGGCCGTTGAACGAGTTGGTCGAGACGACCGTCGCTGCATCCGTCGTGGTTCCAGCGTAGGAGGAGTAGTTGATGTGGTTGTTGTATACCCCAACGTTGGCACCGGTCCACAGGTTGACGCGGCGGCCGGTGCACCATGTGGCCAGACCACCGAGTTGTCCACCGAACAAGTCATTGGTGACATTGTTCCTGTAGTAGAAGTCATCTGCCGTCGAGCCGAACATCGCATCGGTTTCGCTGGTTGCGTATTGCAAGTAATCACGGAACTGGAACCAGCGAAGTCCACCGTACATGTTCAGTCGCAGTTTGCTGCACTGCGCGCCATACCACGGAGCGCAGGGGCCTGTCGGGCTGCTGATGCTCGAGTTGCAAGGGTCTGAGCGCTTGTTCAGATGTCGGCTACCCCAACCGGTACCGCAACCGCTGTTGCAGTCCATCGGATAAGGTTGGCGAGCTCCGCCCCCGAGCGCAAACGACAGGAAGTTGATTTCCACATTTTGGAAATCTTGGTCCCGTACGACTTGGTGGGCCCACGCTCCATCGTACCAGTTGTAGACGTTCTCAACTGGCATGGTGATCCCATAAGGGGTCGCACTGATGTTTGGGCCTTGGAGGGTGAATGGTAAACTCGATCGGAGGTTACCACCGCTTGGTGTGGTTACCGTGTAGGACTGCTCGGGCGAGAACAATCCCCAGTAACTCCCGACGATCGCATAGCGGCCGCAGCCGAAGTACCGCCCGCCCATCAATTCGAACCCACCTGTCGTCGGCATGCGTACATCGCTGGTCGAAAGCAATGGATCGGTAGGCATGTTCGAATCGTACGATAGCCGCGTGTACTCGTCGTCAGCCCGATTGAAGAGCAATGCGTTAGCACCAAAAATCCAGGGGCAAAGCGTCTGGGTTGGCAGGCTGTAGCTCGACGCACCACAACTCGTATCAACGGTACCCGTCCCGCACGTCGAGCAATTCCCATCGACGTGGTTGTGGTCATAGCCGCCCCCAAGTTGCGCGCTCGATGGGGAGGAGACGATTCCTTGAGCAGCCACTGGCTGGCTTAGTAGCGAGGATGGGTTCCCGTATGGATTCGGCGAAGCGATCTCGGATACTCCCGCTGGGACACCCGTTCCGACGGCTCCGTACTGTTGATAACCGACCGGGCTGTACGTCGCCGTTGGCACGGCTGTTGGCACGTCGAACGATTGGTTGGTTGGTACTTGCGGTACAGTCACTTGCGGTACAGTGAACTGCTGTACGGCCACTTGTGGTACGGTTATCTGTGGTACGGTTAACTGAGGTACGGAGACCTGGGGAATCGTAACACTCGGAGGGGTGAGTGGCAGGTACACACCCCCTGAAAGGCCAGATCCAACATTTCCTGTTGGTGCCGAGGCGCCGCCGACGGTCGGGGTGCCGATGTTGTACTGCGCTGAAGCGATGCCGGGAACCGTGCAAACTCCCAGTGTCAGCGCCAACCCGCGAATCAATTTATGTTTCACTGAAAAGCTCCTTGCTTTTGACGTCTATCCTTAGACGTGGCATCCATGTCCAACTCCAATGAAAGGCTTCCTATGGAAGGATGTCCTTCATGCCACGGCGCCGACCATTCCGTAGTGACGCATCTTGACGGTTGGTTCATCGGCCACCGGTGAGCGCGTCAAATCAATTTAGACGGCATTCGATTTCTTTTTTGCAGATCGGTTGAGTCACAACCGGTACAGGGGGAAAAAACCGATCTGGCATCCTCGGAATAACCAGTACGACTGGAAAAACCCTGCGATTTCGAACGTTCCGTAGTCGCTCGGCCGGATTTCCGCTGGTTGAGTTCCGGTGGATTGTTATGATCCAAGTGGTCTTTCACTAACTACTGGGTTCCTGTTTGCAAAGTTCCATGCGATCTCTCCCGATCATCGATAACGACCAAGCTTCCTCGTTGCCGGCCAATGCTGACGTGCCTGGTGGCAAGCGAGGTGCCTACGCCTTGATCAGTTTGGGCTGTCCTAAAAACTTGGTCGATAGCGAGCAGATGCTCGGCATCCTCCATCAGAGCGGGTACCAGTTGGTCCAAGATCCCGAGAAATCGGATTTTGTCGTGATCAACACATGTGGCTTTATTGAGAACGCTCGCAAGGAATCGTTTGAAGCCATCGACCAAATGCTGGAATTGAAACGGGCCGGGAAGATCCGTGGGGTGGTCGTCACCGGATGCTTGGCGGAACGGCAGCATGAGAAGCTGCTCGAGGAACGCCCTGAAATCGATGGATTGGTCGGTGTCTTCGGACGCGACGAGATCAGTGACTTGGTCGGTCGTATCATGGATGGATTGGACGAACAACGCACGGTCTTTCGACCGGCCCCGATCCGTGCCTTGTCCGACCACATGCGTCTTCAAGTCACCCCGCCCCATTTCGCATACATGAAGATCTCCGAGGGGTGCGATCGACTGTGCACGTTTTGCGCGATCCCGAAAATGCGGGGCAAGCATGCCAGCAAACCGATGGCGGACGTGGTTACCGAGGCCAAGCGATTGGCGGATCAGGGTGTCCGGGAATTGATTTTGGTAGCGCAAGACACCACCTACTACGGAATCGATATCTATGGCGAACCTCGGCTTCGTGGGTTGCTTGAGGAACTCGATCAAATCGAAGGCCTGGATTGGATTCGCCTGATGTACTTTTACCCGATGTACATCGACGACTCACTCATCCGATCGATCGCCTCCGCGAAACGGATTGTTCCCTACATCGACATGCCCCTGCAACACATCAACAATACCATGTTGAAGCGGATGGCTCGACGCGTGACGCGAGAGTCGACGCATGAGATGGTTTCCAAGCTGCGAGAAGGCATCCCGAATTTGGTCATGCGGACCACCATGATCGCTGGGTTCCCCGGAGAGACCGACGAACAGTTCGAAGAGCTGGAACAATTTGTGGACGAACTTCACTTCGAACGGCTGGGCGTTTTCACCTATTCGATCGAACCCGACACCCCCGCAGCCAAGCTCGACGATCATCTGCCGGAACGCATCAAAAAAGAACGCCGGAATCGATTGATGGCTGTGCAGCAAAAGAATGCGTTCGCTTGGTGTGAGAGCCAAATCGGCAAAACGCTGCCGGTCCTTATCGACAAAGCCGTCGATGAGGCAAACCACGTATGGTTGGGGCGTTCCTATGCCGATGCGCCGGATGTCGACGCGTGCGTCTTCGTCACCGCCACACCCGAAAACCCCCTCTCGCCAGGTGCACTGGCCGATTGCGAGATCGTTTCTTACAAGAATTACGATTTGGTGGGTGTCGCCGCCAGTTCCGTTCGTTAAGTAATTGCTCGAGAACAAGAAGTAACTGATGGGATCGACCAACCCGGCTCCGGCAACAGCACCATCCCCTTGGAATGTGCCCAATGCTCTCTCCGCGATCCGATTGGTGCTCGCCATCCTCGTCTGTGCAATGATTGAGCTGGGCATGATGGTGCCTGCAGCCGTAGTCTTCGTCGTGGCCGCATCGACCGATTGGGTCGATGGATGGTGGGCACGGAAATACAACCAAGTCACCAAATTGGGTCGGATTTTGGATCCGTTCGTCGACAAGGTAATCATTTGCGGGGCCATGATCGCATTGGTCGGCGCTAAAGGCTCTCCCATCGCACCGTGGATGGCAACTGTTGTTGTCGCCAGGGAGTTGTTGGTGACGAGTTTGCGAGGGATGATCGAGGGGCAGGGAGGCGATTTCTCCGCCAAGCAACTTGGCAAGTGGAAAATGGTAGCCCAGTGCGCCGCTGTTGTAGCGAGCCTCTGGCTGATCAGCAGCGATCCTCGTCCGGATTGGCTCTCGTGGACAACGTGGGCTATTCTTTGGATAGCGATCTTGCTGACGGTCGTGTCTGCTATCGAATACGTGATGCTGGTCGTGCGAGCCAACTCTGCAGCGCGCTCCTCCTCAACAGCATCTGTGAAGTAAACTCCCAATATTCCTACAACCCGCGGTATCAGTGGGCTGACCTTCAACTTCTAACCTTTCGGCCCACGTGTGATCGACGCAGAATCCATGAATCCTACGCAACTGTACCTGACAGCTGCGTTTTCACTTCTCATTATCGGGGCAATGCTCGCATCGTTCTGCGTTTGGATCGGTGTCTTCAGTAACTTTCGGTCCATCCTTTCCTGGTCCGGTTGGAAGAGGGACGACCATGCCTCACGCATCGGTTTGATCGATTTGATCGCCTGTTTCTTTTGCATCGTGTTGGCTCAAGGTTTGGTTCTGTACACGCTCGAGGTGGTAACGGGGCAGGACCTGTTTAAGCCGGGAAAAGCCAGGCCGCCTGTACGTGCTCCTAGCGACGCTGCCGCGCCGGAGCTAGCCTCCCTCGCCGCTTCCGCATCGAATGTCGAACAGGATTTGCAAGGCGAGAATGAGAAACCACGAGACGAGGTCGTCGATTCAGTCAGCACTGCCAGCGACGTCGGAACTGAGACTGGTAATGAAGCGAGTGCGGTAGAAAATGTAAAAAGTGTAGCTGCTGAAAAGGGAGATGCCGCCGAAACCCCGAGTTGGCTAACCCCATACTTGACGCTGGCTCTTTTGCTCGGAGCACTCCTGTCCGTGCTCGTGCTATTGCTGCGCACTCGGACCTCTCCAGTTCAACTCGGATTGGTCAACCAGGAATTGTTCCGGGATCTTTGGATCGGTGCCTTGGTCTTCCTATGGGTAACGCCGCTAGTGATGGTTGTCGCTGCGGTGGTGAACAATTTGCTAGGTGTTGAGTATCAGCAT
>CAIYZV010000196.1 GCA_903930765.1 uncultured Pirellula sp. | reverse complement strand
GCGCCCGATGAGTCCTTTGGTCGAGTCATTCAGCGGAAGGGACAAGATCAGGATTTGTGCCCATCGCGCCAATTCGAGCAATTGCGTATGTGGAAGCAGTTGCTCGACCGAGTCTGGTTGATGCTCTGGGAAATAATCCGTTGCGCGGATGGTCACCCGGAAGGGCGCGAGCGTTTCAGCGAGACGTCGACCATTTCCTCCGAGACCGACGATCCCGATCCGTTTGCCGTGGAGGTCGTCTGTGGGTCGGCGGATGAACTCGTGCTGCTGTTGCTGCCTGTAAAAGACCGGGATGCGCCTGAGCAGGCCCAACAGCAATGCGAGCGTCTGCTCGGCGACTTGATCGGCAAACAGTCCCGATGCGCTGCAAACCACGATTGGGGATTCGATGACGGAAGGGGCCAAGCAATGGTCGAGGCCAGCAGCGGACGATTGAATGAATTTCAAGCGTCCTTGGCGAACCACAGAATCCCAATCGACGGGCACCTTGGCGTGTCCGACGAAGATATCCGCATCGAAGATGCGCTCAGGAATCGAGTCCTGAGTCGCTTCAATAATCGAGTACCCGGGGGCGGCTTTCTGGATCAGGTCCAGATGCCGAGGCTCCGCAGGGTAGCAAACCACCAATTGCTTCATTACGCCAGATCGCGATCTTCGAAGAGCAACAAACCTAGGAGGGTGGCAAGTATAAAGTACAAGGTGGTATAGACCAAGACGGCCGAAAGAATCGTCCAGGGAATGCTAACATCCGCGTCGATGGCACCTTCCATGGAGAACAGGTTCAGGTTCGGGACGACGGCGGAAATCAATTGCGAGAAGAACTCAACTAGAGGCAAGCCACCTTCGGCGGAGGCGACAATGGTCGGGGTTAAGTGCCCGAGCAAGTAGATCGAAAAACAGATCGTGAAGTTTGCGACCAGTGGAAGTCGAGTCCCGAGGGCTACCGAAATCGCACCCAGCACGACTGCTTGGAAGAACGCCATCGCCAAGCCGGGGATTGTTTGCATCATTTCGACGTGGCATTGCTGCCAGTTGGGTTGTTCCAGAGAGGACTCGCGCGCGTCGTAGATCGGTTTGTAGGCGACGGCGAGCAATTCGATCGAGCCGAGGACCACGAACATGAAGAGCACGACCCAGAAGATGCCGAGCATTTTGCCGATGATGAACGAGCGACGGTGGATCGGCTTGCTGAGAAGCGTCAAGGCGGTTCGGCCTTCGATTTCCTCGTTGACCGAAGTACTCGCCGACCAAACGGCTTGGAAGGTAGCAGCGATCAAGATCAGCGTGATCCCGCAGTCCTTGAGCAGTTTGATATCTTCACCGAAGGTGTGGAAGGGCAAGAATACGAACAGCAGGATAGCGAGGGCGACGATTAGCATCAGGATGACCGGCAACGGTTGAGCCAATTCGCTTTTCGCAGCGGCGAGCGCAATTGCTGCCGTCTTAGGCGAGACAGCTTGCACGAGCATGAACAGCAATCCGAAGATCGCGGTAAACACCGCGACCAGCACAAAGGTTGTCGCTTCGCGCACTGGGGGAACCGTTTGGATACGGATGCGAATTTCCGCGTCGCCGAACTCTTGGTTCTGGACATAAACATCCGCTCCAGAAGCGAGGGGGAGCGGGCATTTAGCGGCACCCATGTTGCGATTCCAACGAAACTCGACATCTCGTTCGACTCGGTATCCGGGCGACCGAAACTCGGCGATGCTCGGGCCATCACCGATTAGCAAGTTCTTCGTTGAGCTGATCTCCAAAAACGCGAGCGTGCTTGGATCGTATTTCACGGCAAGCTTAACAAACGGAGCGTCCTCTTCGCTAACCGCACCTGGGACCTTGAAGGGTTGCAGGCTCGTGCCATAGACGAAGAGTTTTGGCACACTGGCGAAAGCAGCCGACGGGTTTTCGGTCAAAGGGGTGCAGGCCAGACCAACGAAAGCAACAACGGCGAGGGCGGATAACAGGTAAAGCCCGATTCCTTGAGAGAAGAGAGATTTGAGTTCCAGCATGAACCGGGTCGACGAACAGTACATCAACGCCCAGGAGAAGATCCCAAAGAAAATCGCCGATGCGATGCTCAGCAAAATCAGTTCGTCATAGTGGGCGATTTCACCGTTGGCTTCCCGAAAGGTGGGGAGCATCGACCAAGTGAATTGAGCGGCGAGTAAAAGTGTCAATACTGCGGCAACGATGTGGGCAGCACCGCTTTTCCGGAGATCGTCCAGGAACGGCATTTTCGACATCACGTAGAAAATACCGATCAGAGCCGCAAGGATGGCAAGACCTGCCGACACCCCCACCCCCAAAAACCAGATCGGCGTTAACCATCTGGACATCCAAAAGTCCGTGACAGCGAGAACGGAAGGTAGTGTGGCGAGATCCATCGGCGATCCAGGGAATTGAGCCAAAAGTCAAAAAACTACGACGAGATACGGCTTGTACGCTTCCCGATGGATCCTGGTTCGCTCGCGTTGGAAACTCTTGCAAAAACATCGAAAAGAAGGACTTTTAACCCTACGATCCGACCGCACCTCACTAACTTCCGGTCGCCACCCAATCGCGTGCTCCCGAGTGGCATGGTTGGGTTGGTACTTCCGCATGGGACGCCGATCCGCGATACTCTAGGGTTCACAGGGGTACAAATCCCTTGCTTTCCTGGAAAGAGTGTAGGAATAACGCATGAACGCAATTGCCGCCGGCTTGGATCTGTTCGTTGCTCAGGTGAATGCCGGAAGCTTCCGGTCCGTTCTGATGGGTGGACTGCTTCTTTTCTTGGGCTTGTTCGCGTTGGTTTCACTCATCGTTCTTTGGAACTTCGGTAGCCTGTGGCTTCAAGCGTTGATGAGCGGCGCCGATGTTTCGATGTCCAGTTTGATCGGGATGTACTTTCGCCAAGTCCGATCGGCGGTGATCGTGAATGCCAAAGTTATGGCAGCCCAAGCGGGACTCGATATCGATCGGCGCAACGGCATCAGCACCCAGCGACTGGAAGCGCATTACCTCGCCGAAGGGAACGTTATGAACGTGCTCAACGCCATTATCGCGGCACATCGTGCTGGGATTGACCTCGATTTTGATCGAGCTGCCGCGATCGATTTGGCGGGTCGCGACGTGCTGGATGCGGTCCGTACATCTGTCCACCCAAGGGTTATCGATTGCCCAGATCCTCGCTACAGCCCAACCGGTTTTCTCTCTGCAATCGCAAAGAATGGGATCGAACTCAAGGTCAAAGCGCGTGTCACCGTTCGGACGAACCTGGAGCAGTTGATCGGCGGAGCGACGGAAGAAACGGTGATTGCCCGCGTCGGCGAGAGCATCATTAGTTCAATCGGTTCCTCGGAAACACACCTCGCGGTGCTCGAGAACCCGAACTTGATCGCCCGTACGGTGCTCAAGCGGGGTCTGGATAACCAGACCGCTTTTACCATCGTTTCGATCGATATCGCGCACATCGAAGTAGGCCAAAACATCGGAGCGCGGTTGCGAGCAGACCAAGCTGAAGCCGACGTGCGAATGGCCCGAGCTCAAGCGGAGCAGCGTCGTGCTGAAGCCATCGCCCAGGAGCAAGTCATGAAGGCAAAGGTCGCAGAGAACCGTGCGAATTTGGTGCTTGCCGAAGCCCAAGTGCCTAAAGCGATGGCGAGGGCCTTTCTCGAAGGGCATTTCCAGGCCCCCCAGTAACCCAACAAACAACTCGACCGACCGTTGCTCGACACTTTGACCCGGCAATCATGACATCCGAGCAACGCACAAATCGCGCGAGTGCTAGCAATTCGGCAAGCGATTTCTTGGTAAATCGAAGCATTGGTTCCTCGATTGGTCTTTGCCTAGTTTCGCGATTTTGTCACCATGGAAGGATCGGTTGGCTGTTTAGATCGCTGCACGGAAGGTCGGTTGGGGAACGCCATGAAGGTTCTTCTTTTTGAACCCCAATATGTTGGACACAATCTCGCGTATGTGCGACTACTCGCGTCTCGACTGGTTGAGATGAATTGCGACGTGCATCTGCTGACGAGCGTTCAGGCCACGCGGTCCGAAGAGTTCCGCAAGCATCTCGATTCGGTACTGCCCTCAATCCATGTGCTGGGGCTTGATCGTTTTTCCGTCCGCGCAGGGTCGCAAGGGATTCGCGTCAATGGACCTAGCGCAATCCTATCCATGATGCGGTCATTCCTCTGTGGATTGAAGCAGGTGCAACCGGAGCACGTTTTCATACCGTTTGGCAACCCACTGGCGCATTGGTGCGGGTTCCCCAATCCGCTGTCATCATGGCTGCAACGCAATCAGGTTGAGACGGAGTTAGTTCTGTTGTTTGGCAAGTATGCGTACCCGCACACGGATTGGAAATCCGCGATCAAGGAAAAAATTGCTTTGTCCATCCTCGCTAAGGGACCTTGGACTCGTATTCATCACATCGTTCCGCATGCCATCGATGTCATGAAACGCCACCCATCGCGACTGGCGTCGATTGCGCATCTTTTGCCAGACCCGGTCGAGCCGGTACCAATGATGAGTAAAAGCGAAGCGCGACGAATACTAGGGTTGCCACCACAAAGCCGTATCGTGTCGCTCGTCGGTCTCCTAGAGCGGCGGAAAGGGGTTCGAGAACTGCTTGAAGCTTTCGAAATCGCCAAGCCGAATTTGTATCCGACCGATAAAGTGCTCTTGGCTGGCAAGGCAACCGATGAAACTCGGGAGTTGTTGGCAAATCGATTTTCCCATTTGATCGACGATGGGTCTGTCCTGTGCATTGACCGTCATTTAACAAACAGCGAGTTGTGGGCCGCATTGATTGGTTGCGACCTTACGACGACACCGTATCCGGCCCACGTTTATTCCGCGAGCTTAGTCATTCGGGGAGCCGCCGCGGGTGTTCCGGTCTTATCCAATGCGATGGGATGGATGGATCAAACGGTACGACAGTTCCAATTGGGTACTGTTTGCAACACCAATGACAAATACGTTTTTGCTGAGCATCTACAGATCGCCTTGGACGGCGCTGCAGGTTACCGCACTTCCATTGAGGCAAAACAATTCGTCGATTTCCACTCATCGGAGAACTTCGCAGCGAAGCTCACGCAGCGCCTCGCGGAGAGAATGGGAGCCCGAGATGCAGCGTATGAGACCTGTAACACCGAGTTCATGCTAGGATCGCCTCGGCCTGCTGCCGCTTAGTGGCCGTTCTGAGCGAGTGGGTTTCTGCTGGGTTCGCGAGTTCACCAAATCCATTGAGACGGATCCATTGAGACCTATCCATTGCGACGTGTAGACTAAGCATCGTCCTGAACGGCTGCCAATTCCGAGTCGGCAATCAGATTTGGTTCAATCACGCGTTTATCTTGCCAGCCACCTTGCAAGTAGCGGTAGGTGAAAAGGATCGCAAGTACGACGACCCACAAACTGATCACCGTCCACCAGTAGTAAAGTCCATCCCAGCCAAAGAGCCAGTGGAATAAAACCGCGGTGCCTACCGTACCGAATCCTGCTACCACGTGTCCTAGCAATACATACACAGTATCACCGGCCCCCTTGAGGGCGCCCGAAAAGATAATCTGGAACGCATCAAAGACGCAGTAGGCCGCGATGAAATAAAGAAGTGGCTTGAGATCCGGACGCATGGCATCGAACCGAACAGGATCGTTCCCAATGGCGTAGACGTTGATCGCGAAATCCGGAAAGCCA
Source organism: uncultured Pirellula sp. (assembly GCA_903930765.1). Lineage (GTDB taxonomy): Bacteria > Planctomycetota > Planctomycetia > Pirellulales > Pirellulaceae > JBKCUI01. The sequence continues at coordinate 545 of CAIYZV010000196.1, read as the reverse complement.
CCGTACAAGATCACGAAAAAGGCGCTGTAGGCCATGCCGATCATCAATGCGCTTTGCACCATTCGTTTGGCGGTCTTGAGTTGGTTCTGTACCAAGTACTTACCGACCAATACACCGACAGCGATCCCAAGTCCGATCAATGGGATAAAGGCGAGAACATTGACCCCGAGAGCCAACGTCGTTGCGGCAGCGGGCTTTTCTCCGAGTTTACCGACGATCATCATGATGATGAGGAAGCTCCACGATTCCGCCACTACCGATACGCCGGCTGGCCACCCGTAATGAAACAACCGTCGCATCAGCGAATAGTCATAAGTCAAAAGCGGCTTCAGTTGTGTTAACTGCGATCCTGTATATGGAACAACACCGGACAAATGGCCGAACTGACCGCGTCGCAGGTAGAAAAATGCGAACAGCAATAACAGCACCAGCTTCACGGTAAGTGCGATGCTTGAAGCGACCCCGGCTCCGGTAACCCCGAGGCGTGGCATCCCTAGATTGCCAAAGATCAAACCGTAATCGAGTACGCAATTGAGGGCGGTCGC
>CAIYZV010000195.1 GCA_903930765.1 uncultured Pirellula sp. | reverse complement strand
GTTCCGCCTGCAATCGGCCTTGGCAAGCGACGGCCAAAGATCGCCCCGTGAGAAAACCGCCATCATCATGGTATGGAAACCAGGCGGTTGCTCCCACATCGATACCTACGATCCTAAACCCGATGCGACGAGCGAATACCGAGGGCCATTCAGCACCATCGCCACCAAGGTTCCTGGGCTGCAATTCACGGAACTACTTCCTCGACAAGCCGCCATTGCGGATAAGTTCACGGTCCTGCGTTCCATGCGACAAACGGCGCCAGGGCACCCAGCGGGTTCCATGCAGATGCTCTCAGGGGATCCCGATACGCGGGACAAGCCCAAGCCCAAGTATCCGGATTGGATGACCGTGACGAATTTTCTCCGTTCCCAGCAAGAGTCACGAACGAATCCGCTGCCTCGCTATGTAGGGATTAATCCTCCTCTCGAGTACAACGGGCCCGCTTACCTTGGAGATATGTACTCGCCATTCACGGTGATGGGGGACCCCAACGCACCGAATTTTTCGGTCCCTAATATTGGACTCTCGGATGCCAGCGAAGTTCAGCGTCTGGATCGCCGGTCTGGCCTCCGCCAGAAACTCGATACATTGACGAGAGCGTTTGACCGCCAAGGGGAACTCGGCGCTCTCGATCAGTTCGAGCAACAAGCCATCTCGCTGCTTACAAGCCCAGCCACCAAAGAAGCGTTCGATCTGACCAAAGAGGATGATCGTACGCGTGACCGCTATGGAAGAAACGCGTGGGGGCAACAACTGCTGATGGCCCGTCGCTTGGTGGAAGCGGGCGTTGAAGTGCTCACCACCAGTCTTAGTGGTCAATTATGCGGTCGGGTTGGGAACTGGGACGATCACGCAGTCAATCATCACGTGTTCGATGCGCTTCGGTTTCGCGCTGCTGCGTACGATCAAGCCGTCACGGCACTGATCGAAGACATCTACGAACGCGGACTCGATAAACGGGTGTTGGTGGTGGTCACAGGCGAGTTCGGTCGCACTCCAAAGATTGAGTATTCGCCGAGCACCGGTGAAGGGAATGCCAGCGCTCCGGCAGGCACCATCCAACCAGGACGCGACCATTGGCCTCGAGCATTCTCGAATATCTGGGCCGGAGGTGGGATTCGCACCGGACAAGTCATCGGGGCGACGGACAAACGAGGCGAAGATCCGATCGAACGCGCATGCTCGGCAGGCGATTTCTTGGCAACCATTTATCATCACTTGGGAATCGATGCATCGACGACCTTCATCAAGGACTTCAACGGTCGCCCCACCCCAATCGTCGATCATGGTAAACCGATCCCGGAGTTGATCGGTTGATACGGAAGGTGTGGCCTTAGTCAGCCTTCATCGGCAGTGCACCGATGAAGGCCTCCCTCCGCGGCATCGCTATTGTTTCTCGGGAAGCCACTCCCCTTTTTCGACGCTCCAGTCATTGCCGAAAAATCCGAGTTCACGGATCGCGGAAACGCCATCCTTCAAGTACTCGGGAGATGCGATGATGAGATCTGGAAACGCAGTCCCCGACGAGAAGATAGGGAGTCGTTGCGAAGCCATCATTCCTGCAAGGTCCGTTCCGCCGATGCACCCCACCGAAGCGAGCGCACTTCCCGCACGCGGCTGGATGAATCCTACCGCAACGGATTCGCTTTTCGGCGAGTCCTTGCCTAATTGCCATTTGCCGCGTTCGACCAAGCACGGACTATCAGCTAACAACTCCTTCCACGCGAGGTTTACAGTTTTGTTCCCGTAGACGATGACGTTTCGGTCCTGGCCCGCGACCTCGCGCCACTGAGTGTCTGGTACCACATCCACGGACCCGTTGCCTCGATACCAGAACGTTTCGCCATCGTAACGGGCTTTCGCGAGCATCCAGTCGTTCTCTTGCTCGGTACCCTGCGTTCCGTATACGAGCACAAATCGGTTTTTGAAAGCATCCTTGAGCAATCCATTCCGATGAGGCCCTTTGCTTGCGCGGTCTGGTGCTTGAGCGACAGTCCAGGAGTCGGAGGACCGCTGAAGCCATAGTGTGTGGACATCCGTAATGGAAATGCCTTCTACCTTTGTTCCGTCGATATCAAGGTCGAGGGTACTGGGCGCTTCCTCTGCGGGGTCTCGAATGGCATCGATATTGATTGCTAACAACTCGACATTCTCGGTCGTGCCCGAGATTCTCCAGGGTTTACGAGCTAATTTTAGATCGAGTCGGCTGAGTTCGCACGCGCGGCGTTGTTGGTACACACGTGCCCAGAAGCAAGAGTCCGACACGCCCGGCGTCGGCGTTGCAAACTCCAAGTGATTAACTCGGAATGCATCGGCAATGCGATGGCTTTTGAAAAATTCGATCAGCGGTGGCCAATCGCAGCATGCGTTGCCCCACCAGTGCCCCGCTCCCGGTTGCTCCTTGTACACGAAGTCGGGATGAAAAGCGGCTAGCTCCGTCCGCATGGTTCTCGCTTGATCGACCGGAACATTGTCGTCAGCATCGCCATGCAGGATGTAGACACCTTGGTGCTGAAGATTCTTTACACGAGCGACCGTGTCGCTTACGAGCATCGGTCGACGCAGCAACAGCGAGGTCGTGTCCTGGTTTTGCTGGGCACCGCGGCCTGCATACGTTGAGAACGAAATCCATCCGGCGCTTGGTCCGATGGCTGCAAAACGATCGGGGAACAACGTTCCGATATGCCACGTCCCATGTCCGCCCATGGAGTGCCCGGTCAAGTAGGTTCGTTGTGGGTCGGTGCCGAAGCGAGCCTGGGCTTGGGCGAGCACCTCCAACGCATCGGCTCGCCCCCAATCCTCCCAGTCGAAACCGAAGCTGCGTCGATTCGTCGGAGTGATGACATAGGTATTCGGTTTGGGGGAATAGACGCCGGCTTGGCCCGCCCCTTCGACTCCGGCGCCATGCAACGAAAGGATCAATGCTGGTTTTTCAGTGGCAGTTTTTCCATTGGCGGGCTTTTCGTTGGCAGTGCTTTCGTCCGAGGGTGTGTCGTTTACCAAAGGAGGTACGACACCGTAGTACTGGACACTCCCCTCGATCTCGCTGACGAATGTCCTGCGATGGGTTTGGTTTGAGTTGCGCAATTGCAAGGCAACCGTCGATTCATCGATGACCTTTTCTTCTTCGCCGCTGGAAACCAATTTCACGAGGACGCTCAATTGATCGCTATCGGGTTTATCCGGCGTTCCATTCCTCGGATCGAATCGGAATGGAACTTTTCGGACACTCAGCGGTGCTAGGAATGGAACGGTGGTTTCGACGGGATCATTCCCGTTGCAGCTGGTCACGATAGCAAGGTTCCATTGAGGCGATTGGCTGGCGTTGACGACCAGCATGGCTCCCCAAAGGACATCGGGTTCGTCCTTGAGGACGGTGGGAAGGGTCGTGTCGCGCGTGCTCAGGAACAAAGATTTCGTTGCGGGTTTTAGTTTGGCTGCGATGCGTCCACGCCCACTTTGGAAGAGGAGGTGATTGGTTCCTTTTTTAAGCAAAATTGGGAGTTCCACCGAACCGTTCGAATAAACGTCGCCGGTCCGAGGCGTCCCGTTGACCTTGACGGCACCATGGCCTTGAGCGTCGAGCAGCCACACCCCGTCGGCATCGACATCCACGTAGGTCGCTAACCATCCGCTCATAATGTCTCGGCCCGTAAAGCCACCTTGTTCATCCGCGGTCGCTTTCTTCCAAGGCTTGATTCCTTCCGCCGACGGAGACTCTTCGAGCGAACGGTCTGGGAGTTTTAACTCGCCTCGGATCCAGGCATGCTCAAGCGGATCAACCGGCAGCGAGGAACGCCCGCGTGGTGGCGGCCCCGCTGAAAGAGTCCAACCTTCTAGGATCCGGATTTCCTGAGGATCTTTCTCCTGAGCAGAGGCTGCGGAACCAAGCAACGTGGAAGTACCTAGGAAGAAGGAACCAATTGCTATTGAGATCAACCAGTGTTGAGGTGCTTTGCGAGCATCCATCCGACAAACCATACTTTCTATTGACGAGACTAACGCTTCGAGACGTAACGTTCCAGACTGAGCGGGCATGATCGTAGCGTGCGTGGTGCTTCACGCACAGACACTAGGATAGACGAACACGGCGTACTTGATAGATTGCGAGAGCAATTAAGCAGTGAAACGCAAATCCGCGCCACGCGTGTGAGCAAGTGTGAGGACTAGGACTGCGGTTGCAGGCCCGGTGAAACCAATTTCTTTTCTAGTTTTCCAAACGCCCACTGAGCTAGCACGGCCATCGCCGCAGCGGGGATCGCTCCTTGGAGGATCAATGGGATACTGGAAAGACGAATGCCTGTCAGGATCGGCGCTCCGTACCCGCCTGCGCCGATCAAGGCACCGATGGTCGCGGTTCCAACGTTGATCACAGCAGCCGTTTTAATTCCCGAGAGGATCGAAGGCAACGCGAGTGGCAACTCCACCATTCGGAGTTGAGATCTGGAGTCGAGCCCTAAAACTTCCGCGGACTCGCGCGTCGCAACTGGGATTTGACGCAGCCCAGCATAGGTGTTTCGCACGATCGGTAGCAAGCTGTAGAAAAATAGTGCCGCGATGGCCGGAACCGCACCGAGTCCAAACAACGGGATCATGAAGACGAGCAAGGCCATCGAGGGCAGGGTTTGAATCACGCTGACAACGCCTAAGAGAACGTTCGCGACCCGCTCGTTCCGTGCTGAGATAATACCCAACGGGATCGCCACGAGGATGGCGAGCGTCAGCGATACGGCCACCAGGAACAAATGCTCTAGCGTTGTCTTTAGCAGCCGGTCCGCAATGCGTCGCCATTCGGCCCAAAGAGTGTTCGAGGGCAACTCCAATTGCATAAGCAATTTCGTATTCAAGAAGTCGCCAGCAACATACGTTTCATTTTTTCCATCGAGGCGTACCATCGCAGTCATCCCCGACATCTTTACCGGGTCGATGAGACCTTGGATTTTTAAAAGGGCATTCGCAACTTCCGGCGCCCGCGTCTGGAGATCGGCCCTCATTAGTAATACGGCGTAGTAGGTTGGGAAAAATTGAAGGTCATCCTCCAGGACTCGGAGTTTGTAGTACTGGATTTCAGCGTCGGTCGTATAAACATCGGTAACTTGGATGGCATCATGAACGAGTCCACGGTATCCGAGATTGTGATCCATCGTGCGAATCCTACGGGTCTTTATACCGTAGCGACTGGCCAATTGATTCCAGCCATCGCGGCGTTCCATGAACTCATCGCTGAGTCCATACTCCAGTTCCGGGTGATTTTTTAGATCGCTGATTTTTCGGATCGCCAACCGCGCAGCCACATCCTCCCTCATGCCCAACGCATAGGTGTTGTTAAAGCCAATTCGCTCCGACATCAAGATGTTTCGCTTGGCGAGTTCCTCTCGCATTTCCGATTCCGTTTCAACATGGGCTCCTCGACGCGCTGCGTCGGCGAGGATTTCTTCCTGGATTGTGCCGGTGTAGTCGATGTATGCATCGATCTCGCCCGATTGGAGGGCATTCCACAAGATCTGCGTCCCCCCTAACTCGGACAAATGATCGACGCGAGCCCCAGCATCGCGTCCGAGATGGGATAGCAATTCGCCGAGAACGACAGACTCGGTGAACGCTTTGGACCCGATTTTCAGGACCGGTTGATTCGAAGATTTCGATTGCGAAAGACCGCGGCCCGCAGCTACGACATTGATCGCGATTGTGGCAAGCAGGATCAACATCCATCGGGTGGTGAGGAACAGCATACACGGCGTTGCAAGAGAGGTGCGTTGAGTCATTTCGGTGTTCCGCTTATACATGGGGAATTCGCTGGGCATTGATGAAGCGAGTTACATAGTCGTTGGCAGGATGATGAATCAACTCGTCCAGTGTTCCTTGCTGCACGATCTCTCCCTCGGCCAACATCATGACTTGGTCACCGAAAAACCCCGCTTCACCCATATCGTGGGTGACCATGATCGATGTTTTATTGAGCGTTCGGATGATTTTTAGCAAATCCTCTTGGAGGTCGAATCGAACGAGCGGATCGAGCGCACCCATAGGTTCATCGAACAGGAGGACAGGTGGGTCGAGCATCAACGCCCTCATGATGCCAACCCGTTGGCGTTGTCCGCCGGACATCTGGGCTGGATAGCGTTTTAAGGCTGCCGAAGGTAGCCTTGTTAAATCCGCCAGTTCTGTGACCCGCGACTGACGAGCTGGTATATCCCAGCCTAAATGCTTGGCCATCAAACTGACATTTTCGAAAGCAGTCAGGTGTGGAAACAAACCGCCATCCTGGATGACATAACCCATCCTGCGCCGCATCGCCATCAGCGTCTGCGAGGTCATCGCTTCCCCTTCGAATCGAACGGTTCCTGTGTCGGGTTGTATCAATCCGACCAAGACTCTCAGCATGGTGCTCTTGCCGCACCCGCTGGGGCCGATGAGGACGGTGGACTTACCCACCGAAAACTCAACATTGGTAGGCTTGAGGACTTGCAGGTCGCCGAAGGACTTTGAGATGTTTTCCAGTACAAACATAGGTCCAATCCGCTCCTTACTTGCGGCGATAGCTTGCCGGTGGTTATTTGGAATCGTTTTCCACGCTCAATGCATCGATCATGCCTTGAACGGTGGCGTGCATTTGATCGGTGAGATCGGATGCGTTGAGTTTTTTCTCTTTCCCTTTAGGAAGTAGGATTGGCGGCGCGAATTGAACGATAGCCTTTTTCGGTCCGCGAACGCTGGGGTAGGGAGCACCGAGCACATCCTCTTCGAGTTTGTCGACAGTTTCCGCAATCCTTTCCACGCTCGGCTTGTTGGTCATGTAGTCGCCAGGATAACTGTAAAGCTGGGTCACGAAAAACATGGTGTCCATGTCCGCCGTCAGTCGCTGGCGATCGGCATCGGAAAGTTTGTTCTCTACCTCCGATTGCTGCTGGATGATTCGCCGTCTCACTTCCTTGACTCGCTCTGGAAGCATGGCATCGCTGTGCGCGATTCCATATCTCGCTTCAACTCGAGCAAGGACATCGTTGGCGAGCGATCGGATCCGCTGAGGGAGTGGGCCGGTACGGGTTGTCTGGAAGTGCTCCAATTCTTTTAGGGACAGCAGGCCATCCGCGATTTGAAGGATGCGTTCGGGGATGGGAGAATTGTGTTTCGGTTGCCAGTAGAGACGTGTCTCAAGTGTCGATAGTGTTTTAAGCATGCTCGGGGATGGGTCCGCGAGATACCAGCGTTTGATGGCTACAGGGATCACCACCACATCCCGCTCTGCCTTTCTGGCGGCCATCAACGCGATCGCCGCGGCACCATCGCGAAATGGAGTGACGCAGTCGTTGGTATGGTAGACGTCACCTTCGGGGAAAATGACGAGTGGATGTGGACGATTCTGCAAGATATCGATCGCTGTCTTCATCGACTGCATGTCCGATCCCTCACGATCCACGCTAAAGCATCCGCATCGTTGCATCGAAATACGATCGAACCAATTGCTCTGGTGGAAGACTTGCCATGCCGTCATGAAATAGAATGGGCACGCGGTTGCCCGGGCTGCTTCGAGCAGGCAGTAGGAATCCCAATGAAAGGAATGATTCGGCGTCAACAAGATACCTTGCTTGCGAGCCATCGCTTCTTTGAGATGCTCCAGGCCTCGCAGTTCCACGCTTTGTATCTGCTGTTTGCGAAGTGCATTGGTGCGCAAAAAGTCAGCGCAAAAAAACCACCATGGCGTCATTTTCGGTGGCCAATGCTGGTCTGGAGATCGATATGGCTGAATATTCATTGCATCATTCGGACGTGATGAATTATCGGACGAATCCGCGGTCCAGAGATTCTAAGCTATCCAGAGATGTTGTTTTTGTAGACTCGCTTCCCCGGTCGGGCCTGTATTCTAACAATTTCAAAAGGGCAGGTTAGAACGAAGGCTCCGCGCTAGGGTTGCCAGCCTCTTAATTTCTCAGCATAGGAGAGGAATTTTGAGCGGTTCTTCTCAAAGTAGCCCAGGATAGCGATAAGGAATACGCCTGTAGCGATTCCAAATACCCACCATGGCCAAACGCTTCCAATGGCCTTTTGGGCATTCCATACCATCCCGATCAATGCGATGAAGATGAACACGGATCCGCAGTAGAGGAACGCGCGCACTCGGAGCGCGATCCCCAACACCATCCCTACCAAGGCCAGGCCCAGCAAAACCAGAGGAGCTGCGTTCATTTCCTCGAAGGATTTCATCATCATTTCGACCGTACTGCTGCAGTAGATCAACAGGATTGCAATGTATCGTGTCGCGACACACGCTTCCGTCGATAGGAACTTGCGATTGGTTTCGACGAATATCAATGCTGCGATCGCAGGTGGCACAATCCAGAGTTGGGGATGGCTGGTAAAGCTCAACCCTTCGTTGACCGAAAGGGCACTCCAGAACGAAACGAGGAGAAAGGCTCCAGCGAGTACCTTTAACGAGGTCATTCCTCGCAGAACGCCTTGGGCACCATACGCTATCGAAGTCGAGAGAAGCAGGAGATAGAAATACTCGTTCTTCCATCCGATGGAGTATTCGGCTGCGTTTGGCAACCAAACACCTACCAAGGGAACCAATGGCAATAGCAGGCTGTTGTGGAACATCGGTAGTCTCAGTACCGGATGGTCCTGGCGATGGAACCATTCTCCCACTCCAATGCTCGCAATCGCCATGGCATAAACCACGATCGGCCACCATTTTGCAAGGATGCCCCCAAACAAATCGGGATAATGAAAATGCAGCGTTATTGCGAATGCGAACATGGATACTTCGCACACATAAAACGCGAGGCGTCGCATGGGGATGCTGTACTCGGGTTGATTGGGAGATGGACGCAGCGCAATTTGCAGCGTCCAAAGGATCAATCCCAGCCATGCAGCAAGACTGGTGAAGCCAACGTGGACGGGTAACGAGCTCGAGGAAAATCCGCGCTCCAATCCGAGCGTGACGACTCCCAAAGCACCACCAGCGCACAAGGTGCCTATGCTGGCACGGTTCAGCAGCGTTCCCCAATCCAGTTTTTCCCAGAGCCATTGCGAAGCGTAGCGATAGGCCCAAGCGATCCCGATCGAGATCACGAATGCCCGTTGTAGGTAGGCATAGGCAAAATGGTTCTGCCACCAACTGGCCTCCGATAAAACCAAACTGAAATCGGACCAACCTACCAAATAGGCGCCAAACGTGATCAGCATCAATGCCAGCACACGAGGTGACTTTTGCCGAAGCTCCGTCGCGATCGGCAAAATGCTCAGGGAAATGATCCATGGGAAAAGGGACGTCAAACGACGCGTGAACGCCTCTGGATGATAGAAGGCCATTCCGACCGTGGGAATCAGAATCAGAAATCCGATGGTCGTGTGGAAGCCAACCATCCAAACACGTGCTCGTTCAAACTCTTCTTGCCGAGGGGCCAACGATCCCAGTCGCAGCGTGGGAATCAGGGAGTTGGATTCACGCAACCACTCTCGGAGCATTACCGCCATCGTCGTCATCGCGATCAACCCAGAGATCGCCCACACCAAAAATGAATCGTCGATCTTCATCCGATAGGCTTGGTTGATCGCGATTGCGATCACGAAGGCAACTGACAAGCAATTCAGGTAGATCGACCAACCTCGCTTGCGCGATCGCCAATCCCAAATCCGACCGAATGCCAAGCAGAGCGAACCAAATACCGCTACGAACGCGATCGTAAATTCGGTCTTCTCAATGGTGTAGCCAACCCATTGGGCTACGAGAGCGAGCAGGCTCCAGAAAATCATGGCGATAGGCAGATGCAGACTTATCGTCTGATCGACAGTGAATCCCGAAGAACTCGGTAGCTTGAAATAAGATTCCTTGCCCTCGGGGGTTTGCGATTTTCGCCATTGGGCTACGAGAATCCATCCGAGGCTGATCAATCCCATGACGAGCGGACCAACCAGAACGTCCCATGCCATGAAGGGATTGAAATTGCTGAAGGGTGGCTTTGTTCGAACCAAAAGCATTCCAGCACCAGCGATGGCAGCGGCGAGATGGCCATTGCCGACCCACCCGCGAACCAAACCGCTTAAGAGTATAAGCACAGACAACGGGAACAGGATCGCGCAGGTCCACCATGCGTTGGTGGCGCTTCCTTGCCACATACCAAGCACGCCTACGATGACTGCGAGCACGTTGCACAGCCCATTCTCGAAAGCCATAATCTGCGCACCCTCGCGTCTATTGGCGGGCCGAAACAGACCCACGGCCAATGCGATGAGCCAAAGAATGAGCATGGCATGCAACGGTTCCGCGTTATAGAGCGCTCCATTCGCAACCTTGGCCGTCCCCCAGCCGCGAAGCAGAAAATCCTTGACCCAGTCCAACTGCGGTACCAAAGGGGCGGCAACTGCCATCGCAACCATCATCATCGGCCCTGCTCCAACGCGATGAAGCCAGCCGTTGAATAGCACTGCAGTAACCGAAAGCGTAAACACCCCCAAGGTATTAATGTCGACGATGTCTTTGGTCAGCGTCGGTGCAACCGCGTTGAATACGTTGTCCGTAAACGCGAAGAATACGAGGGCGAGCAGGCAGCAGGCACTCATGACTGCCATGTTCCAGCCGGCTTCGACAAATCCAAGGGACTCGTCTTTGATCGATTTCGCACCTATTTCATCGCGAATACTGAGACGCGGATCGGGATCGGCTGACGCTGTTGATTTCCTAAAGTAAAGGGCGATAGGGATTAGCTGTGTCGCCAAACTATAGAGTGCGAACGCACCACAGAGCGTCTTCACGGCGAGGGTGATCTGCCCGAACAACGTATTGTTACCGTTGAACAGTACGAAGAACCAACTTAAGAACAGCAGTATTGCTGCAATAAATCCCGGCCATTGAATCGCAAGGCTGTCCCGTCGATGGATCGTGGCGAGCAGCCAGTGCCAACTCACAATGAGCATCGCCGGAGCCATCCAAGTGGCTAGCGAGAAAATACGAGGTAACGTCTCAGTGGCTGCCCATGCGTCACCGCGGATTGCTAATTGCAAATCGGGCGAGATGGAGCCGGACCATGCTAGAAAAATTGCAACAACGGTTATTGTCAGCAAGGCAATGCTAGACACCGCCTTCAATACGTCCTGCCATACGAGTCTCGGGATGCCATCAGTCCTCGATTTGGACTGCAGTAATTCCCGTCTCTCCTCCATCGCCGTTGAACGACCGCGGAAATAGTACCACGCCTCTGCGACCATCGAGAGGCCCCCAAAAGCCCAGAGCGTAGCGATGACGCCTTGGGCGGGCGAGCCGATGAAACTGAACAGCAAAGCGGCGAGGCAAAGCACGAATCCATGCGTCCCAGATAAATCGCCCCAACCCATCCTCGGCGAAATCCGGGACAACCATGCTGCGAACAGTCCCAAGGCGAGCATCCCTGTTGCGAATGCATTTCTAACTTCAAGATCGGCGGTCGGATGCCAAAAGAACCCAATCGGTTGGTCACTGGTATCCACCAGACCGTTTATTAGCTGAGGAATACCGGTCGAAACGATTCCGAGCGTCAGTACGGAAAGCAGGAGAGTATTAGTAACTCCATACGCCCATTCCGAATTGTCTTGCAACCAAGGAGCAAGCGACTGTGTCTTGCGAAGCTGTGCGGATATGAAATCAATCGCGAATAGAGATACGCACGCGAAAATCACATGGATCATCGCGATCGCAAACGTACCAGTACCTTCCCACCATCCGAACGTATGCCCGATGTGATGCAAGGACCCTTGTCCCCAAAGCAAAAGTCCCGCAATGGCTCCTTCTCTCGCATACGTTCGTCCTCGAGCGATCCACACCAATAAGAACGCAAGTGGTACACACCATCCCATCCAAGTCACCAGCCGCAAGTGCTCTTCTTTGTCGGCCAGCCAGAAGAATGCTTGGCCAATCACCGCGACTAGAATCGAAGATTCACCAAGGAATTGAAAGCATGGTGCCGCTTGATAGAGTTCTCGGTCGCGACTAATTCTTGGAATCCGAACGTTTGACGCTATGGCGTAGAGTATCCCCCACGTGCACGCTAGGAGCGACACCCCGATCGCGGAGCTTTGCATCGGGCGGGCATCGAGGATCCATTGCGGCACCCAACCGGTCGACTCGCATAGTTTTATGGTCGCAAGTATTCCGAGGAGTTGCCCGATGGGGATAAAGTACTGGCTGGTTCGAATCCCTATCAAGCCTGCGAATAAGATCCCCCAGGCATACAAGAAGACAAACACAGGAAGCCAGCTTGCGCCCAACTCCGAATTGCCCCATAGAGACTGCATCGATATCAGCGATAGGATTGCGCCGAGCATAACCGTGCTGTATCCGGACACCGTGATAAACTTTCCAAATCCGATATTTTGCAAACGAGAAAGCCACGAATCGAATCGTTCGCTCGAGGGCAAGGCCTCCGTTGGCTCTCCCGAAGCGATGACTTGGTGCTTCGCGAGACGATTCGAGAGAACTCCGCCTACGAACGCTTGCGCGACCCCGAAAACACCCATGGCGATGAGTGAGATCAAAACGGAATGGTCCGCAGAAGCTCCGATACAGCAGAACATGGCTGCACAGAGCGCTGGGACTACTCCCCAGAATTGAATCCAGCCC
>CAIYZV010000194.1 GCA_903930765.1 uncultured Pirellula sp. | reverse complement strand
GTTATCAAACTCGAACGTCACGCGTCGGAATCCATCGTCGAGTCGGAAGATGGTTCCGTCGACAACGGTATTGGTGAATCCATCGATGGAGGCTGGAACACGAAGCTTCAGGCCGGTATCGATTTCGAAGTAGTTTGGAGTGCCGGTTGCATCCAGAACGCTGTAGGTCGTGCCGTCGATCAGAGCGTTCGGTGCGACAGCTTGGATGAGGTATTCATTCGTGTTGATGAATCGAATGGTGTAGGCTGCACCACTTTCCCATAGGCCTGAGAGCGGAGTGAGACGGATGATGTTGCTGGTGGACTCGTAGCCAAACCGGTAGTCGATTCCTTCGACGAGAATCTTGCTATTCTTGTACACCAAAACCGAGTTCGGTGAGACGGTTGCCGGGTTGACTCCGGTTCCTTGGGCAACGCCATTCAAAGCACCAACGTCGCGGACTTGGATGTCGAAATAATTCAGCGCCGAGCTGACGAGTTCCACAACGCCATTCGTCGGGTTCGAATCCTTGCCAAGCGAATCGTTGTCTTGAGGGTTGATCGCGACCACGGTCGGTCCCAGGAAGTCCGATCGGTCGGATGCCCCACGGTCCTTGAAGACGCCTTCGCCGAGCCCTGGAGGCGCGATGACGTTTGGATCATCGACTCGGAGCGCCCCAGTGATATCGGTCGCGGGAGCGATGATTGGTGAGGGTGCCAGTCCGAGCGGTTGCTTCACAGCGAGCAAAGCGGATCGATCGAGCAAGGAATCGATGGAGGCATCGATTGAGGGTGCACCAGCGACCGGGTAGAGGTTACCCGCAGTCGGATCGGTGAACAGTGGCGACGAGGTGCTCGCGGTGATCGCGAATTGACCAGAAGAAGTTCCGTTGGTATCTCGCGTGTTGCCTTGGTAGAGCATGCCACCAATAACCGTTGAGGTACTGGTCGCATCGACGCTCGTACCAACACCGCTGTTGACAACGATGTTGTTGAGGAGGGTTGGGCTGGCGTTGGCACCAACTCGGATGCCGGTTCCCGAAGGAGTGTAAATCACTCCTGGTTTGCCGGAGATAGCTCCGACCGCATCGATGTCGGCGCCAACCGAGTCACCAGTCGACGGGCCATCGCCTGGTTCATCGGTCAATCGGACGAAGCTCAACTGACTCAAGGAGTTGAATCCATAAGCATCGAGGTCGATGTAGCGATTGTTGAATGATGCCGATCCCACCGAGGTGTACTTGACCCCGTCGGAGCTAACTTCCACGCGTACTAGTTCCGACGTTCCGACTTCGTAGACAGCCAAGTCTGGGCGAACATCGTCCGATCCCGACAAGATGTTGTTGTCGAATCGGACAACTAGCACACCCCCTCGGCCCAGCGATACGGCTCCTTCGTTGGCTTTTGGTTCACCGATACCGGAGTAATTGGGTGCCCCCAACGCGGCGGATGGAACTTGAAGGCCAGTGATCGGAACTGGTCCACCACCGGCCCGTGGATCGTATCGGTCCACGCGATCTGCGAAGGAGATCGATCCGAGGGCGTAGTAATCCCCTTGGGTGGTAG
>CAIYZV010000193.1 GCA_903930765.1 uncultured Pirellula sp. | reverse complement strand
GAATCATTGAAGTAGATCTCGATTTGGTCGCGGTTCTGTTGGAGCGAACCGTTGGTTTGACGAACGATCGGCTGTGGAACAACCGCGACGATTTTCGTGCCGAGTTCCAGATTGAAATCGTAGGTGTCTTTGGTAGTGCCAGTCTTGCGTGGCTTCAGCGGATCGCCATCGATGGTGCGAACGGCTGCGGGTGTTTCGGTACCGAATACTTCGACACGGTACATGTCGTCGGTCAGCGGTTGTGAGAACCGAGCCACCACAACGCGTTTGTTGGAACTGTCCGCGAAATCTAGATAGTCAGGACCAACCACTATGTCAGTGGCTACTCCACCGGCACCGAAGACCCCATCGCCACCCGCGCGGGTGATCCGAATCCCGTTCTTGAGCGTCGATGCTTGGATGTCCTCTCCGCCGACGAATCGGAACACCAATTCACGCGGCGACTCCGTCAGTTCGTTCGCCCGCGTGGTCGAGAGAATCTCGCCTGAGTTCGGTGCGACCGACAGCAATCGGAAATCGAGGTCGAGGATATCCCCGGCCATAACCTCGCGGCGTTCTAGGTTTTCGCAAAGCATATTGCGAAAGCCGTTGCGCCGCTCCATCTTGTTGGAGCGATTTCGATGAGCCGATCTGGATGCGTCAATTCCCATGTTGAACAAACCTTGGAACCGTACGGTGGTTGATAATGGAAAAGGAATATCGCGGGGCATCGATCGATACCCCGCGTGTTTTAATTTCGGTTATTACTATTTGCCAAACAGGTCGGATAGAGCCTGGTCGACTAGTGAGTCGTTGTCTCTCGCGCCGTAGCGCGACAGATCGTCGGCGAGCGTATCGAGTTCATCCTCCTCGATATTCAAGCTGGCCAGATTCCAAGGGGCCGAAGGACTCGGTGCCATCGAACCGGTCGAGTTCGACGAGGACCGTGTGACCATCGGCTTCAGAGTCTGGGCTGCAGACATCGCGACGGTGGTGTTTTCCACACCGCGACCGATGTCAACATTCCATCCCTGGGACCAAGGTGCGACCACTTGCTGGACGCTCGAGAATCCTTCTCCTTCTCCGCCCGAGGATCCACCACTCTGCGAGTTGATGTAGTTGATCACCTCGAGAGCGTCGAGTGGATTGACGACGTTGTCACCGTTGACGTCCACATAATCCGGTGGTCCAGGGAGACCTTCGACGGGTACCGATGGGCCACGGCTGTTGAGCAGGTTGACCACGATCAGGACGTCGATTGGGGATATGAAGCCGTCTGCGTTGACGTCTTGCTTGCGGGTTGGGTTCTGATACTTCGGCTGTGGCGGGCGACCGATGGTAATTGTAACCGTCGTTGCGACGCTTGCAGCACCCTGGCTGTCCTTGGCCACGTATTTGAACGTATCTGTGGTTCCGGCCAGTGCGGTCGAACCAGGAATGTAGGTAAAGGTTCCATCGGCATTCATCGTCACCGAGCCTCGGGTTGGCTGGACCGTTACCGTGGCGGTGAACGAATCTCCTTCGGGATCCCTGTCATTTGCCAGTACCCCGTCGTCGGTCGTGGTAACCGTCAGCGTTCCACGGGCGTCCGTGGTGATCAACGTTACCCCCTGTGGAGTGGTGTAGCTATCGGGTACCGTGACCGGGCCGTCGTTGACGGGGGTGACCGTCAAGACGAAGGAATCGGATACCGATCGACCTGTCAAATCGGTCGCTTTCACGAAAATCGTCGTTTGACCGTTTGCGTTTGGCACCAAGGTGATCAGGAGGCTGTCGCCCGAGATTCGAACTTCGGCGATGTCCGTGTTGCTGCTGGTCGCCTCGAACGAAAGCTTGTCTCCGTTGATCACGTCTGGATCGAAGAAGTAGGTCGGGGTCAATACGATGTTCAGTGGGAGAGAATCCTCGGAGACCGATAGGTCTGGCAGCGGAGTCACCAACCGAGGATCATCGTCGACCGGTGTTACCACAACCTTCATGGTGTTGGTAACCTTCAGACCGGCCTTGTCCATCGCTTCGATCACGATGGTGGCTTGGCCGTTCTGATCAGCCTTGGGCTTCAAGTACACGTTGCCGTTACCGAACGTGGGTTCGATCAGGCCTGCATTCGTGTTGCTGATGACCGTGTAGGTCAAAACATCGCCGTTGAGGATGATGTCTGGATCGGTAAAGTAATCCGACAGAGGCAACGCGATTTCAGAAGCGTCTTCCTTCATCGAAACGGTGCCGAACGGTTTGACAACCTCAGGGGCATCGTTGCGAGCTTCGATGTTGACAGTGACGGTTCCGATAGCTGACTGTGGATCGGGTTGTCCGTCGCTCAATCCGTCGTCGGTCACGACATAGGTGAAGGTGTCGACACCGTTGTAGTTCTTCGGTGGCGTGTAGACCACGCGGTCACCGACGACGATTACGGTTCCACCCTTAGCACTCGGTGAGTTCACTCCTGTGAAGTTGAGGGTTTGGGAGCCTTGCTCATCGGCTGGACCTGCCACGTCACCGAAGATCAAATCGGCGATCGAGATGCTCGCTGGCGTATCTTCGACCGTGTTGAGTGTCTTCGGCGTGGTGATCGGTGCATCGTTCTTGTCCTTGACGGTCAAGAAGACAGTGCCGACCGCGGTCAATGGATCCGCGAGGACTCCGGTCACTCCGTTGTCGACGATGGTGTAGGTGAAGTAGTCGCTGCCGCTGAAATTCGGCAGTGGCTGGTACGTGATCTTTCCACCGATGAATCGAACGCTACCACCCTTGTTGGACAGCGCATCGACCGACTGGATCTTGATAATCTGATCCGATTCGTTGGCTGGTCCCGGGGACGAGACTGCAATGACTGCGGACTCAGCCACTTCGAGGATCTGATCTTCGAGGATGGTGTAGTTCAAATTGCCCGCAATCGGTGCATCGTTCACAGGTCGAACGGTGATGACCGCAGTGGCATAGTTGAGCGAATCCAGGACCCCATCGTTCACTTTGTACACAAACGTATCGGTTCCGAAGAAGTCCGCCACAGGAGCGTAGTCGAAGGTTCCATCCGGGCGGAAATTGAATGACTGAGCGTACTTGGGTTCGGTGATCAACGAGGCTGTCAACGCTTTGTTATCCGGGTTGGTATCGTTGGCCAATACCCCGTCATCCACGCCAAAGCCTGGTGTGATTTGCCCCAGAGCATCGGTTGTCGACAGTCCACCTGGTTGATCTTCGTTCATCGAGTAGGCATCATTGACTCCGGTTGGAGGTGTGCCCGGAGCGATGATAACGCGGTAGTCTTCGACTTCCCCGTCCAGTGCCAAACCGGTCGGAAGCTTCGTTCCGAGTGTGGATGCTCGGAATCGTGCAAAGGCTGGCGTAGCCGTGGTTGGGGTTGGCGATGTCGCAGGAATGCGAACATTGAAGGTTTGTTCCAAGGTGGCAGCGTTGAAGACTGCATCGGTGAGAATGTTTTCACCTGGATCCTCCCAGTCACCGTCGGCATTGAAGTCAACCCATGCATTGAGTACGCCTGGGGCCGTCATCGAAACGGTGATGGAGGTGTCGACATTCTTGTTGAACAGCGGCGAGGAATTGAGCGTGTAGACATTCGTTTGGAATTGGAATGAAACACCGTCATCTCCGATATCACCGTCGCCGAGCGGTTGTGGTTGACCATCCCGTTCGGCAGTGATGACGGCGCCCAATCGTGGACCGTTGTCGGTCATCACATGGCGAGCTCCATCGTTTGCCTTGAGGGTTGGATAACGACCGAGCGTCGTGCTGAATGGATCTGGTGCATCACCGAAGTCCAATTCAACACCTGGCATAATGATCGTGAACTGCGTTTCATTGGTGATGCGATTGCTCTTCAAGAAGTTGCCAGCGTTGTCTTGGACGCCACGCAGGTAGAAACTGCTAACGTCTGGACTGATGCTAATCGCATTTTCAACGAACAGGGTCGAACCACCACGCACCTTCGCGACCAGCGGAGTCTTGCCCGCAGCCGATGCAGCGTTGATTGCTCGGATGATCGAGTCGCGAACTTGTTCCGAGGTGAACGAGGCGTCTTGAACGAATGGCACTGCAATCGCTCCACCAGGTACCCCGAGCTTGCGGAGCGATGGTGCATTGTCGGCGTTGATCAAGAAACTAGCATTGTCGCGGAGACGCAATCCATCCGAAGTGATATCGGTGTCGAGTTTCAACGCCGATGACTTGATGGTGGCTTGCATTGCCTCGTAGACACGTTGGCGAGAATCACCGTTGGTGAACCGAATCGGAGTTCGGCTCGGGCTATAGCCATTGCCGAGACTCAGGTTCTCGAACTCGAACGTGACGGCCGTGGTGCCGTTGCTGATGGTGAAATAATCGCCATCTTGGACATTTCCGCGGTCGGTGGTCAGCTTGCTATCGCGAACATTGACCGCCGAGTTTTCGAGGAGCCCAAGATCGATTCGACCCAGTCCGGCATCGCGTGCCGTGATGCCCAGAGCGGTCGTTGCATTGATTGCTTGCACAATCAACGTCACGATGTCGCTTTGGGTCGAGGCAGGAGTGAAGCGAATGGTCCTGCTACCCGGTACGGTCGATCCACTGAAATTGCCATCGAATTCGAAAGTCGCAGTGATCGAACCACTAGTGATTGTGAACGTGGTGTCGTCCTTCAAATCGGCTCCACCGCGAGATGGAACCAGCAACTGGAGGGTACCGAAGATTTGGAGGGTGGTATTCCCTTGGACACCAGGTTGACCGAACACGCCAACCGTCGGAGCATTCGCTACCGAGACGGAGTATTCAGTTGATCCACCGATGATCACATTTCCGTTGCCGACATGGGCAGGAGCCAATCCCAACCCTGCGCTCTTGATTGCAGCAGCGAGGGTGTCACCGATCTCCGACTGAGTGCTGGAGAGTGTGAATGGGATAGGGATGTTACCGGCTGCCACGGTTGCATCCGTGGTGAACTCGAAGGTCTTCGTGATGACCGACGAGCCGACAGTTCGGGTGATCGTAATCGATTGGCCATCCAGGATCGTTCTGGCGACACCGACAACATCGAGTTTCGAGCTAACGACATCGACTCGGCCCGTTTCAGGCAACCCGAGGTAAACGATGTTGTTATTGACGACCAGAGAATCGAGGGCCAGCGAGGAACTGTCGATCGCGTTCTTGATCGCGATGGCGACTTCAGCGTCGGTATTTGCGTTCGAAATGTCGATACGGATGTTTCCGGATTGGACCTGAGGTTGGACATCCGCATCGAATTCGAAGACAACAGCGATGCGACCATCGGAGAGGCTAAAGGTTTGGCCATCCGAGATTCCACCTGGACGGGTGCCGAGAGCTGGAACGAGCAAGCCTGTGGTCTGCTTGGGTTGGGTGACCGACGGAGCAGCCACGGTATTTATATAGGCACCGAGCGGAGCGCCGATGAACACGTTACCGACGGAATCCTTTTTAGCGGTGACACCAGCAAGCGATGCGCCATTGATAGCTGCGATGATCGCGTCTGAGACTTCCGACTTGGTCGAAAGCGAAGTGAACTTGATCACGGTTGCGGTCGTGTCGATGATGTTGGCATTGTTGTCGAACTCGAAGAATACGGTCTTTGATCCCGAGGTCAACGCGAAGCGGTCACCATCGATAATTCCACCGGCTCCACCACCTGCGAGCGGAACATTCAATTGCAAGCCTTGCGGCAGTTGCAACCGATATCCGCTGTCGTATTCAAACGTAACGTCTCCACCGTTGGCATCTCGGATCGTGAACATGCCACCGTCTTCGATCTGATCGCCGGCAGGGGCGTTGACGACGAAACGATCTTTGTTGTTGATCGCAATATCGTACACCCGGTCATTCTTCCAGACGCCTGCGAGCGGTTTGAGAACAATCTCGTTCGTCGTGGTGTTGTAGGAGAACGCATAATCCATTCCTTCGACGAGCAGTCGTCCGTTTTCGGTGATGGTTACCACCGAACCTGGGAGGCGATTGCCACCTGTACGCCCAGTCACTGAATCGTCATTGATTCCCGTGCCGCCACCCAAGTTCGCCGACTCGAATCCGTCCTTGAGTTGGATTCGGAACTCTGGGTATACGCCAGCCGTCAGTTGCATGACCGATTCGGTCTTGTCGATATCCACGTTTTGAGCGTCGTTATCGATCGGTTTGAGCGAGACAGCGTATGGGCCAACAAAGTCGGCGCGATCGATAGCTCCACGGTCCTTGAAGACGTTGCCGCCCAAGCCGCTCGGGGGTGCGACGCTCGGATCATCCGCTCGCAGCAGCCCGTAGTAGTCTCGGTCTGGTGCTAGGACTGGAGATGGAGCGATACCGACGGCAGCCTTGGTCGCACGGAACTTCTCACGCTCTGGCATCGAATCGATCGAGCTATCGATGATTTGCGATCCTGAGGCTGGGAGGAATTTGTTTCCAGGGAAGTCGGAAAGAAGCTTCTCGGCGTTGCCAGCGATAAAGTTGAAGTCGGTGTTGGTGTTCGGCACGTTCGTAGGAACGCCTTCGATTCCAGCCCAAGTCAAGTTCGAATCGGGCTTGGCCCCTTCGATGTACTGGTAGGTATTGCCACCGACAATCACTGCAGCAGGACGAACGCCTGCGACCTCTTGGATGATCGGGCTTTGTACGTTGATAAACGCATTGTTGAGAAGCGTCGGGGTTGCACCACCGGAGACCATGATGCCCGTTTCTGGGATCAACTGGTTCGCGTTGTTGCTACCGACTTGTGCATTGATGCGTCGTGTCACGCTCGAAGTGATCGAGTACGCATTTCGAATCACCACGAATTTCTCGGTGGTGCCGTTGCCTTGGGCAGTACCGAAACCGCCTGACATGGTTCGGTCGTGACCGAAGCCGAGCCCCATATGATTGCCGCCTGGGCCGGAACCCGCATCGAATGGCGATCGATCATTGGTTGCGTCCTGGGTACGATTGAGGCCTGCTTCAAGCTCTGCACCACGGATGTTACCGGAGTTCACACCAAGATCAGGAGCAGGCAGGTTTCCAGTCGATGGGTTGAATCCATTGACCCCGCCAGGAGCGATCGCCGAAACAGGAGCCAGAGGACTTGCAACGCCGAAGGGACCGTTTCCTAGCGTTTGAGTGTTACTCATTCCGGCCAAATTGATCGCCATCGCAATCGATCGAGCTAGATCGGGTACACGGTATTCATTGCCGATATAAACCGGGATGTTGCCCGCTGAGACTGCTCCTGAACGCGTAAACTCAAAGGTTCTCGAGTTATTCGTGGTTCCGATAAAATCAGCGACTTGGCTGATGGTGAACGTTTCGCCATCTGCGTAGGTGTTGACTTCATCCACCGTGATGACAAATTGCTCTGGACGCAAGACTTCGAGTGTCAGTTTGTAATCACCGCTCGTGGTGCCGCGATTGCGATCGGCGAGGGAAAGTGGATCGTAGCTGGTGTTGCCGGCAGCGCTAACTGCGGCGTAGTAGACACCTGCCTTGGTCGCAGTAAAGTCGACGTACGGATCCAAACCTGACGATTCGCCCGGTGCTGCATTATTGTTCGAAGTCGTCGGGTCTTGTGAAGTGCTGACGATTTGAGCAACGCCGTTCGCATCGAAGATCTTGAGGGCTGCATCCAGCCTGGATCCCGCTCCGGTATCGACGTTGACCCGTACTCGTTCACCGATTTCCAATTGGAATTTGTAGATGTCGACATCGCTGGAGCCAGTGGACAGCGGATCCGGTGACAAAGTACCGTTGACCGTGTACTGACGTGGGTTGATGTTGACACCTTGGTAGGTTTCAGCGGCACCCGCCAATGTGTCGTTGTTATCGAGATCCACGCTTATCGGATTGAAGGCTGCGCGTCCATCGTTGCCGACGATCGTGTTGTTCACGGCGCGGACAAACGGTGCTGCGGTGTAGTCGCCGACTCGCGAAAAGGTGATTGGGACACCCGTACCGAGGGTATCAAAGTATTGAGGTCCTCGAACGATCAAAGTTGCGGACGGATAGATCCAGGTGGCTGGGTCGGCAGGATCTGTTTGGACGATTGGATTCTGTGGTTCGAACCAAGTATAGATGTGCTGGGTCGTTCCATTGGTCGTCAAAGCGCTTCCATAGAACGAATCCCGAATCGCCTTGACCATTTCATCGGCGGCATACCCAGGATTGGTTGGGTCGGGTCGCAAGTACACAGCACCTGCGTCTTCGCGATAGTAAATCGGAATAAAGTCGGGAGACCAACCATTGCCACCGGTGACACCGCTACCGAAGTCTGGGCCCCCTGTCACTGCCCCAGCGATGTCTTCGAATTCGAATCGAACACGTTGCCGGCCGAATCCGACCTCTATACGGTTCGGGATCGAATCATGGAATCGAGAACCGGCATGGTTTCCTGTAGCACCATCAAAGCTTGAATCCAAGATGCCTGGTCGAACGGTGAGCCGCCATGTTGGCTCTTCACCTTGGATATGCAATCCACCGAGTCCAGCTTCGTCAAATATGTTGTTGACAACGATCATTCCTGGGGCGACCCCAGCCCGTTCCGCAACCGATCCGACTACAACGCCGAATGGAACTTCGTTGGCGACTGGCAAGTTGCGAGCAAAGGCTCCACCGAGCGTTGGCGGGGCAACCGGATTGGTTCCACCAAAGGCGCTAGTGCGAGCCTGTTGGGCTCGACCATCTGCGTAGTACTTGTCCGCTGGTGCCGACCAAACAGCCCAGTCGCGGGCCTTGGTGATCACGTTGTTCGAGACGATGAGTTGTCCTTGGTCGCGCACAACGTTTTGGTCGCCCGCACCATCAAAGTTTTGGATGCCCGAAGTGCCGCTGACAGTGAACGCGCCCGACGGATCGAGGACTTGGACTTTGCCGAACAAGTCGATGATGCCATTGCCATTTCCGTTGACAACGCCATTGCTATCCGAAGCGCGTACATTGAGTTGCTTCTGGAGATAAAGTTGGTTGATCACGTCACGGAACTTGTCACCCAATCGTGCTGGGGAGTCACCCGCAGCGATCACCACCGGGATATTTCCAAAGGCAACGTTTCCAGTGAGTGTGAACTCCAACGAGACTCGGCTGGATCCATCGGAGACGGTGACGGTTTTTCCTGCCATGTTGGCGGCGGTCAAGCCTGCTTGGAATGCGATCGTGGTGCTGTATGAACCGCGGTAGTTGTTTGGCAACGTGCCCGCGATCTTGTCCCCTTGGCGGATTTCCATCTGGTAGATACCGGACTTGGTCGATCCGATATCGTTGTCCGTTACGATGACTTCATAGGTGCCTCGACGGAGTTCAGCGGTCCCGATGAAGCTGATGAACGGATCCGCGGTGCCAACCGAACCCCGGGACAGGTCATCGAGATCGGAACCGGATAGTGGCCCTGGTACGTCATCGACGATCAACGAGCGGCTTCGGGTGATCCCTGTGACAGGAACGCCAGGTGTCGTTGCGTTGTTGTCGTCGTCGTAAAGGACTTGGACATTCAACCGCTTGCGGTTGAGTCCATCCGCGTAGTCGACATCGATCACTACTGGGTAGGTCGACGACGCGCTCGGGGTACCAACGTATGTGCTGGCCAAATCACCGACGGTGAATCGGTAGCGGTTGGTGCCCGCATTCAGTGTTCCAGCGACGCTGATCGCACTCTTTGAGGTCAAGTGCAAGGGGCCCAGGTCGGTGACGGTTGGCGTTATACCGCTTTCGACAACTCCATCGTACATGTTGGAGTTTGCCTCGCCGGTCAGCGGCGAATTGTTGGGCAACCCGTTGACTTGGATGCCATTCGTTGCGTACCGAATGTCCGCAAATTGCACGGTGGAACCTGCGAACTCTTGTTCGTCTCGCATGCGAACTTGAACCGTGTAGGAGCCGCTGGTGATACCCGCAGCTGGGTTCTCGATGTTCGTGCTCGCGCTTCGAACGCGGAAGAAGTAGGTGCTCGTCGCACCGGCAACGCCCGGAAGGATCATTCGCAGACCGGCATCACCCGTGTTGGAGGTGCCGTCTTCTTTGATCAATCCCGATTCATTGCGACGGGCTGTCGAACGATTCTTCTGTACGATCGGGTTGACTGAATCGACGTCGAGGGAAGGATCGCGATAGATCAAGGACGGATTGAGTTGCTCCGCGGTGCTGTTATCGCTGCGTGCGATGAGGTCACCGTTGGCATTGAGGAT
>CAIYZV010000192.1 GCA_903930765.1 uncultured Pirellula sp. | reverse complement strand
GTTGCCCATCCGGCTGACCGTTGCATCGAGCTTATTACCGGTGACATTGATGGGGGATAATTTCTTGACAGGGCGCTGGGAAAGTCCCAGGGACGACGGGGAAGTTTTGAGTGTGGGGGTTGGAATTGGCATGCCGTTGGGTAGGGCTGCCCCAGGAAGCGAAGGAGGCGGAGATAGAGGTGGTGTCGCAGGAGTCATCACCAAACCACTGCTCGGGCCTGCTCCACCCGTGCCCTGCGTGCTCCCATTGCGTTGATTCGCGATCGAGGCATTTGGCGCAACGGTATCGCGGATAGGTGGCTCCGTGATGTCTGGAAAGCTGAATCGTACCGCCATCGATTGGACTTGAGCGTTGAGTTCCTCAGATTGCACCATCACATCGCCGTCAGCTTGGATTAGCTCCGGTACGAAATCGGGGATATTGCCGTCGGGATAATGGGGACGAAGTCGTTCAGCGAGCAAAGGGGTGACCGGGGTCACCCACATGTTCAGTTTCTCGGCCACAAATCGTCCACGTTGGGTACTGCTGATATTGGCACCTCCTTCGATCATGATCAAATCGCGATCCTCATGAGGGCGAATGACCAGCCGTTTGCTCCAACGCAGGCTCCAGTTCTCATTCTCCGACTCCATCTGAGCGCTGCCTATCCCGTCAGCGAGTACCCAGCCAAGCCGTTTGTCGGCAATCGTGTTGTCGGTATTGATTAACCCGGGGTTTTGGTACTGCACTTGTGGGGACGATACCTGGAACGATTCTCGCTTCAAAAATACGCGAGATGAATTTCGAGGTGCGGTGCCAGGGAGTACGTTGCTCAAGCTGACCATACCGTTGACGAAATCCATGACCAAGTGCTGGCCGTACGCCTCCGACTGCATTCCTGGAGCATTCAGCTTGATCCAACGCGATTGATCGTTCGAGTCCAAACCTGGCAGCCCAGTCGCTTCGAGTCGATTCAGTTTCCATTGACTAGAGGTTTGCGAACTGCTTGCAGCAGGCGTTGTTACCTGGGTCGCTGTTTTCGCCGCTGACCATCCGAGGTTCAATTTCAGTTCGTTGCAGTCAAAGGTATCGACAGGCATTCCCTCCACATGGTGTTCCATATGAACTCCGTCCATGAACGTCGCCATCGATTGATGGAATTGAAAGACGAAGCGACCTCGGCAGTCCAACTTGGCATATGCTGGGAGTTGCTTGGCGTTGGGAATACGATCGCTCGGCCATAGGCCGCCGGGTTGCAGGCCGAGGTGAACTTTGTCGACGTAAATCAGCTGTAGGTAGTCCAGTCCATTGAAGGGTGAATCGGTTGGAGGTGACGTGGTCGGAGCATCGGACAGGAGATCCTGATCCATGTAAATGGAGAGGTATCTACCTTCCAATTCGGAGTCACCGAGTTTCATCTTGATCTGTTTGTCGGTCCAGATTTGACGCTTGTCGATTCGCATGTCTCTGGTCTCGATCAGCATTTCGCCTTGGCCAGAACTTGGATCGGGCGGCGAGTAAATCTTGATATCGCCGAGGAGTTGACCGTTGATCACCGGTGGAGGATGCCCAGCCGTCCAATCGAACGCGGATTTGAACTGGATTTCAGCGCCGCGGGGGTTTTCGATAAAGATCGCGCGTTTCCCTCCTTTTTCGCTCCCTTGTGGGATGACGATGGTCAAAGGTTTGAAACGCCAACGGGTGTCGGTGATTTGTTCTCGTTCTTGATAGAGGAGAATGCATTGCTCGCGTTCGATGATCAAAGGCGATTTTCGTTGCCATGCACCTTCGACGAAGTAATGCTCCCACCATTGAGTTTCTGAAGTTGACGGATTATTCGTAGCGACCCATTTCGACTTGCTCGCGCGGGGTTTTGGTTCAAGCAATGGGACGACGATCGCTTGGTACCCGCCGAACAGGAAAAGCAAGGGGATCAGGGTTTGTAGATACGATCGCCAGAACGTCATGAGAGTCGATTTGGGATAAAGTCCTCCCATCGACTTTTCGCCTTGAGCAGGCGCTCGATGAGTTCGCGAATGGCACCCTTTCCCCCAGGTGATTGAAGTACCCAGCGAGCCGCTTGCTTGACTTCCGGTGCACCGTCTGCCACGGTGACCGCTAGTCCGACTTCGTACATGACGGACAAGTCCGGGAGGTCGTCTCCGATGTAACAGACTTCGCTCGGAGTAAGCCCAGCTTGTTGGATCATCTCTTTGGCGGCAGGAAGCTTGTCGGAAAAACCTTGGCGGACCATGGAGATGCCGAGCTCCGCTGCCCGCAACTTGACCACTTGCGAGTTCCGTGCGGTCAATAGACCGAACTCGAATCCAGCCTTGCGCCATATTTTGATGGCATGTCCATCCCGCACGTAAAACGACTTGCTCTCAACCCCTGCGTTATCGATCGTGATCATGCCGTCGGTCAATACGCCGTCGACGTCAGAGAGGATCAAGCGGATCGGCTTTGCGATTTCGGAATCTCGGATGGCCAAGTGATTCTCTCCGGCGATGTTACGTTAGGGGGCCAAAAATTCGTAGGCTGGTCGGTCCATGATCCCATGGGTTGCACGGGTTCGAGTTCGGATCGCCATAGGAGGCATTTTCCTCAGGAAGTGTCGCGACGGAAGCCAACGGTTTCGTCGATGGCGATTGTTCAATTTCAAGGATATCGGTGATATCGATCATGCCCAAAGGGCGGTCGGAAGAGTCGACAACCGGCAGCTCGCTGATTTTTCGATGGGCCATGATGGAAATGGCATCATCGAGTCTCGCTCCTTGTTGGATCGCAGAGAACCGCACTGTCATCACTTCGGATATCGGGCGGTCGAGCTCCGACTCGCGGTGATGTTCCAGCATTTTTGCAAGATCGCTATCGGTAAAAATCCCGGTCAATATTCCATGGTTATCCGTGATCATCACGGCACCGCTGCGTCGACCAGGTTTCGAAACATCGACCAACATGTTGCGAATGGAAACGGACTCGGTGCAAATTCTGCATTCCGAAAGAGGTCGCATCAGTTCATCAACAGTGGCCAACTTCCGGCCCAACGCGCCGCCCGGGTGCAATTCCGCGAAATCATCAACCCGGAATCCCTTGGCCTCGCTAACAACCATGGCCAACGCATCGCCCAACGCCAACATTGCGACGGTAGTGGTGGTCGGCGCGAGGTTGTGTTGGCAGGCCTCTTTGAGCGGTGGCAGGATCAATGCGACATCGGAGGCGCGGGCTAGCGGGCTATTCGCACCGCTGGTGATACTCAATATGCCAGACGAACGCCTGGAGATGCAGGGCAGAATTTCAACGACTTCGGCTGTCGAACCGCTGTTCGACAAGATCAGAACTAAGTCTGTCGGTCCGATGCATCCGAGATCGCCATGGATGGCTTCTGATGGATGCAGGAAGTGAGCACGTGTGCCGGTGGAGGCAAAGGTCGCCGCGAGCTTGCGGCCGATCAATCCCGCTTTGCCGATTCCGCAAATGATCAAGCAACCTCGCAATGCGACAATGCGTTCGGCCGCGAATGCGAATTCCTCGTCAATCGATCCAGAGACTTGCGTCAGGGCCGAAGCGTTGTGCTGGATGATGGAGATACCACGGGCAATGCGTTCCTTGCGGGACACCGCGGAGCTCGATTGTTTTCTTGAAGCTGATGATCCCATAGCCATTGGCAAATCCATGCCGTGCGTTGTGAACGAGTCCTTGTTCGATAACGAGCACGGGAGAATACCATTTCTCGGCCCACGTGCCAACCTCGAACCTGCATTGCTAGCTATCGCGATCCTTTGGGTTCGCGAAGCCGCATCTGGGGGGCGAGGCTGCTCTACTGCGAGGCTACTCTACTGCGAGGCTACTCTACTGCGGGGTTTATCTATTGGGCTTTCGTGACGATTTTCCCTTAGGAGCCCCTCGCGTACCGGTGGCGCTTTTAGCGCCGCCGCGACCTGCCGCTGGTTTTCCGCGGTTGCTACGCCCCTTGGTGGGTCTACCTGAACGAGGTTGACCGGGGCCTTGGCTGGTGGGGCCGCCCTTTCTCGAAGGTTTCGCGGATCCTCGCGATGGTGGACGGCGTTTCCGTTGACCCGAATCGCCGGCGACGTCTACATCCCTATTTTCTGATGTCTCTGAACGGCCGCGATTGGACTGGGTTTTTCCAAGTGGTTTGGATCCTCGAGCGTTGGCGGGGCGACCGGAGTTGCGACCTGCCGGCTTCTTTCCAGCGCGAGGATTATTGGCTACGGATCTCGATGGTTTTCCGGACTGCGGTTTTCCGCTTCGAAGTCCAGGGGACCCTTTAGCGGCTCGCTTCGGTTTGGAGGAGGTACCTGAGTTGCCGTCGAATTCGTCACCGTCGAATTCTTCATCATCGAAATCGTCACCGTCGAAATCGTCATCATCGAAATCTTCATCATCATCGAAGAACGACGCTTCGTCGTCATCGAACTCGCCTCCCTCCGTGTCGTGCCCCTCAACTTCTTCTTCGTCTGCGATCACAGCACCGGATCGAGTCGATGAAGTTGGGAACCACGCATCGTCATCATGAGGTAACGCATGGTCTCGGACCAGAATGGATTCGTCGCCGAAATCGTCATCCTCGGCATCGATATCTTCATCGGTACTAAATGGGTTCTTCTTGAGGCTTGGAAGGCTATCCCACTGCGGATCCTTTTCCTTGCGTGGTCGTTTTGCGGCAGGCGCATCGCTTTCAATGGTTGATGATTCCTGGGCGAGTTTCTTCTTGCGAGCTTTCTTTTCGAGTCGCCGGGCTCGCTTAAGTTCCTCGACTGCAGCGTAGAGCGCAGAGACTTCGTTGGTGCTGAGTGGACGGTAAGCGCCCTCTGGGAGTTCACCGAGTTTGAGTGGTCCGATCGCGATCCGCTTTAAAGAGACAACTTTGTGACCGAGTCGTGCGAGTACACGTCGGATTTCACGGTTTTTGCCTTCGCTTAAAGTGATTTCGACTTCGGAGGAGCCTTTGCGGACCCGCTTTAATTTGGCGTGGTCGACTTTTGCTCGACCTTCGGCGAGGTAGATCCCGCGTTGGAGTCGTTTCAAAGAATCCAGTTCGACTTGGCCGGCCACGACAACGGCGTAGCGCTTTGGCACACCGTGTTTAGGGTGGGTTAATCGTTGGGATAGTTCACCATCGTTGGTCAACAGGATCAAGCCGGTACTGGCGGCATCCAATCGCCCAACAGGAAACAATCGAGCTTGATTGGGGACCATATCGACCACCCGTGCGCGACCGTGGGGGTCGCGATTGGTGCAGAGCACACCTTCGGGTTTGTGAAGTGCAAAGTAGATCGGGCGATGCCGTTTTAGCGGTTCACCGTCGACCGAAATCGTGACCGCGTCCGGGTCGATTTTGACGCCGACTTGTTGGATGACTTTACCATCGATCTCCACGCGGCCTTGTTCGATCAATTCATCGACCAGCCGTCGAGAACCCAGTCCAGACGCTGCGAGTACTTTGTTGATGCGCTGTTCACCTTGGAAGACAGCGGGTGCCGCGGGTTGCGGCCGATTTTTTTTTGGCATGGCTCAAGCGATCGCCTTATAGAGTTTCCCGGTCGAACTCATTGCGATACCGGCAGACTGTGTTTAGTCAGTCAACGTCTTTCGACGTGGGTTTAGCCAGGCAACGTCTCCCGACGTGGCGGATGAAACTCGACGATTTGGGCCGTAAATCCCAATCATTTCAAGAGCTTCCAAACAATCGCATCGACCGCGATGGATTGAATGATAGTCACGGCCAGCCATTTTGTCAGGTGTCAGGATTCAATTCCCGGCGACGATTTCACCTTCGCGCGTCGCTTGCCAGATCTCTCCGGACTGCAGCTCCATCGCGGTTAAACGGCGTCCGCCGTAGCAATAGGTGTCGATGCAGACCAGGTGCGGCAACCGGAGAATTTCACCGTTGCGATCGTGCGTGTGCCCTACGACAGCTAGTTTGCCCGATACGTGAGGAGGTGGCATCAGCTCTGTCAATTTGACCCAACGAAGGAGTTCCGTCGGTTGCTCGGCAAGAGGTTTCCGAGGATCGTAATTGGCGTGCACCACAAAATGGGTGTCATTTTCGAAGTAGGGGCGAAGGTTCTTGAGAAAGTCCAAGTGGGCCTGTGGAACCACGTTCAGATCGCCGCTGAAACCATAGCTTTCCATGGTTTGAACCCCTCCATGATTCAGCCATCCATACGGCTCTATCCGACGTTCCAAAACGTCGATCATCATCTCCTCGTGATTGCCCATCAAAGGTACCAAATTTACCTGCTCGCGAAGTTCGAGCAAGCGGTCGATGACACCTTTGGAATCGGGCCCGCGATCGATGTAATCACCTACGGTGACGAGCGTGTCCTCGGGGGTCAACGCGATGGCTCGAAGAAGGGCATCAAATGCTGCTAGGCAACCATGAATGTCACCGATGGCAATCGTTCGCGGCATAGGGTCGGAGAGATTATTACCGATAGAGGAATGGATTCTTTGCTGTCATGACAACCCGGGACAATCAAGGATATTCGCAATCCGAGCTTTGAGCTATGCCCATTTGAAACCGACGAGTAAATCCCGCAACTAAATCCCCGTGATTCGCAGGAATGCTCAGGGAATTGCTCCCAGCTTTCCAGGCCATGCAGCAGGTCGCTTGGAGAGATGTATACTATTACACGCCGTGGCGAGGGGTAGATGCCGCGGCGAGGGGGCATTTCCCGCGCGCCGGGAATGTCTCGGCGCTACGAATCTGTTGTCCGAACTGATGAACAGCCGTTGGCCAAACAACAGCCGTTGGCCAAACAACAGCCGTTGGCCAAACAACAATTGTCTGGCAAGATCAATTCCATCAACGAACATTTACGGGACCAGAAATCCTTGGATACGCTCTTTCGACGATCGGTGGTCGCCAGCGGACTCATTGCGAATGAGCAATGGGAATACTGTTTGCGCTTGCTGCGGCACCGAATGCTGAGCGCCCAAGCCAAGAATAGTGACGTCGATGAAGACCAGATCCTTCGTGAGGTGTTGGTCGAACAAGGTGCTTTGACCGAGTATCAGGCCCTCCAGTTGCTTGATGGAAAAACCAAGTTTCGACTAGGGCCTTATGTCATTACCGATTTTATCGGTCAAGGAGGAATGGGGCAGGTTTTCAAAGCAATCCATCAGGTGATGGGGCGGGAATGTGCAGTAAAGGTTCTGCCGCTGCACCGTATTACCGAGGAATCGCTGACCGGATTCATGCGCGAGATTCGATTGCAGGCCAAGCTTGATTGCCCTTATTTGGTGCGAGCCCATGATGCGGGTCAAGACGGTAGCGTCCATTACTTGGTGACCGAATATGTTCCCGGAATGGACTTGAGACGACTGGTGAAGTCGCGGGGAAAACTCACCCAGGATCAAGCGGCTGGGATCGTGATGCAGGCCGCTTTGGGGTTGAGTTACGCTCACGAACAAGGCATGGTGCACCGGGACGTGAAGCCAGGGAATATCTTGGTAACACCAGACTCGATCGCAAAAGTCTCGGACGTTGGACTGGCCAGCTTCACCGCAGCGATGCTCGATGATCCGCGAGCAGGCAAGA
The DNA here is from genome assembly GCA_903930765.1 of uncultured Pirellula sp. Lineage (GTDB taxonomy): Bacteria > Planctomycetota > Planctomycetia > Pirellulales > Pirellulaceae > JBKCUI01. The sequence continues at coordinate 1,663 of CAIYZV010000192.1, read as the reverse complement.
TCGTGGGAACAGCCGACTTCTTATCGCCGGAACAGATTCGGACACCACTGGATGTCGGTCCCGCCAGCGATGTCTATTCCCTCGGCTGTACCCTTTATTATGCCGTCAGCGGCAAAGCTCCCTTTCCCGGTGGAGATACCGCTTCCAAAATCCGACGGCATCTTGATTCGACCCCATTGCATCCTAGGAATTTCAATTCGGAATTGAACGAAGAGTTCGTAGAGATCATCGCGGAGATGATGGAGAAGGATACCAAGAATCGTATTCAAACCATGGCCGAGGTTGCAGCGAGGCTGGAGGTATGGGCAACCAGTTCCATGCCCCTCGCGCCCTCAACCCTCACCCGGAGTTCATGGTTGGCGCCACCACCACCGGTGGTGGATTTGAATGCGGCAGCCAATGTCAGCGATGAGGCCAATCAAGAGACCTCCATGCCTTCGATGGAGACCAGCCAATCGCGGGCCGGAGGCAATCTCTCCGTGGGGGCCTCGGAGTCCGCCGATCGGCATTCGCGAGAGATGGTTTCGCCACCGCAGTTTATCGGCCAGTCAGGACAACAGGAAAACGCAATGTCACCCGCCATGCTGGTGGCGATGACCATTGCGATCGTGCTCCCTCCCGCACTCCTCATCGGTGCCATCCTCGGTTACTTGATTTCGTACCAACGCTAGTCCGTGTTGGCTGTTCCAGGTTGACTGTTGGCTGTTCCAGGTTGGCTAGCTGTTGCAGGAGTCGTTCCTCGGGTCCGATCCTGAGGGTTATTCCGACAGCGGCAAGGCTTCCCTGACAAACCCGGGGACCCACCCCCAAAAACGGCTGTCAAGCGTGCAAGCTACCCGCTTTTTTGAACGAGTTCCCTAAAAGTTGAACTATCCTTAAGGGCGTTCCGACGGGCAGGGAACCTCTCGAAAGCTTTGGAAATCGAATGGGTTCAAGCAGGACCTCGACGTCGGCCCGCACGAGAGCGACGCAGAATTGACTACGCAAAAGGTAAGGGTATGTGGACGACACTGAAGGGTTGGTTGGACGGACTGTTGGGAAAGAATGCCGTCACCAAAGCGCACATGACGTTCGCCCGTACCTCCATGGGGAATCGGATCAAGCAAACCAGCGTGATCCTACGTCGCCAACTTTGGATTTGGCCGATCATCGCGGTACTGCTCTTAACCCTCATCGGTTATACGATCACGCGTCGCATCCAATTGACCATGGAAGGAAACCTCGAAGCACAGCTCAATACCTTGCTCAGCGTCGAGCGGGCGATGATTGAAAAGTGGCTTCATCAGCAAGAGTCCAGCGCCATCACGTTGGCTAACGACCACAACATTCGGGAGCAAATCGGCCGTTTGGTGGAATTCGATTCGCCCCTTCCGGGAGCCCCTGTTTTGGAGTCCAAAGAACTCGACAGAACCGTCATCGCAGGGCAGTTGGCGAGAGAACTCGGCCCATCCCTATCTGCCAACGACTTCTCCGGGTACCTCATCGCGACACGAGAGAACAAGGTCATCGCGGGAAATAACCCGGAATTGATCGGGCAGACGATGGATCAGTACAAGGGGTTTTTATCGAAGGTCTTCGAGGGAAAATCGACGGTGTGTGCTCCGTTTAAGAGCATTGCTGCCGTAAAGGATAGCTCGGGAAAAATTGTGACTGGGGTTCCGAC
>CAIYZV010000191.1 GCA_903930765.1 uncultured Pirellula sp. | reverse complement strand
GGTTTCGGCGTGACCAGGTCCGTCCTGCCGATCGCTTTCGAGGTACAGGTAAGATCTGCGGTGGAGAAACTCGTGGTGGCCCGTCGACCGATTCGGATGGCAGGACCGTTGGGGTCTTGTTTGCTGTCTGCGGATTCGACGTTATCCGCGTTGATGCTGGGGTTTAGGGAGGCTGGCAAGTCGGTTCCGTTGATGTTCGTGTCGTTGGAATCCAATTTGTTCGTAGGGTTGGTCGTTGCGTCGACGAGATTCCCAGCTGCGTATGGCTTTCTCGCAGACTCGACGAAGCTCGCGATTTCTTCGGGTGCAATTGTCGAGCTGATCGACGCTGGATTGGTTCTCATCGTCAACGAAGCGGGCAGATCGGATCGGGTCGGAGAAAACGTCCCCGAGATGATTTCACGGTGCCGTTTCAGAGACCATTGTGGAACACCGAAGTACTTGGCTGCGATCATGCTCCCTGTAGCTGCATATCCAAAGTACCGAAGAATGGCGTACTCTGTACTGAGGAGCAGACCACCCACGAAGCAACTCAATACCAGGATCACCCCCCCGCCGTGCGCTAGGTTCCGATCCATCCACAAGTTGGTTAGGGCGCCTAGATACCCTCCCCCTCCCATAGGTACAGAGATGTTGGGATGAATGCCAAACCTACCAGGAAGGGTACAAATCGCAACGAATACGAGGGTCCAGCCGATGCTTCGTCCCATCGGCGATGCCCACGGCCTCTGTCGTATACAGACCACACCTGCCAATGCGGTCAAGAAAAGAACCAAATAGGCCCCGAGACCCGTACCCTGCAGAAGGGCTTGGCTAACGATCGCTCCAACAACTCCGCATGCGTTCTGAATTTTCGTGTTGGTTGGAAACGCTTTCGCGGAGTACCAGGTTTCCGTACCCGTCGAAGTTGGTTTGCCAAAGACTCGGGATAGATCGTCCGCCGGGTCATAGGTGATCAGGGACAAACCGATCAATGCTGCGAGGGCGAACATGCAAGTACCCACCAAATCCCAGCGGACAGAACGTGGATTGGAGGAAGGGTTTTTTTCTTCGGTCATCGCTTGTGAACTTTGGGATGGGAAACGCAACGCGTTCCGCCGTTGCTCAAGATCGATCTTTGCCGGTGGACCAACAGGAGTCCAACATGAGGCAGAGACCGGACGCAGCGACATCGCATGAAACGGATGTCGCCAATCCTTTGGTAACGGCGTAGTGCGCCATCGAAATTGTAGAAAACCGAATCGCAGCAGGTGAAAAATCCATTGCCCCTCGTTACAAAAAGCACCTTCGATCTTGCTGATGAACCGGATGCAATCGATACGATCCCTACAATCGATAGGCCTTATCGCAATCTCCAGGTCAGCAATCGCACCAAGGATGCTGCGTTGAGAGTCTATACTCCTGGTTTTTCGACGTTTTCCAATTTGCATCTGCTCGTGTCGAAGAGTTATCTCGATGACGATTGCCCCCGTCGCAGAACCATGTTGGAAAAGCGCCTACTGGAAATTACTGGAAGCGATATAGTATTGTTCAGCTTGGTTCCGGCGTTTAAACAGCGTGGCTACCATGGTTGCTAGGGTATTGCGATGCATGCGCAGTGCCGGCGTATGAGTTTGTTCAGTGTGTGGATTGGATTGGAGTGGAGGGGGGCTATCATGGACGAAGGTTCGATCGATTTGTCATTCCGACGGGATCTCGTAGGAGAAAGCTCGTTTATTGCTCCCAACGCGACGGTTCGTGGTGACGTGCAAATCGGGAAATCGTGCACTGTGCTATTTGGCGCGGTACTTCGCGGCGACGCGGACGGTATCCATGTAGGTGATTTCACCAACATCCAAGACTTGGTTTGTGTCCATGCAGACCCCGGTCTACCGTGTCACATCGGTGATCGAGTTACAGTGGGCCACGGGGCGATTGTGCACGGGGCGACGGTAGAATCGGATTGCTTGATCGGGATCCGCGCTACGATTTTGAACGGCGCCGTGATTGGAAGGGGGTCTGTGGTTGCGGCGGGAGCTTTGGTCACCGAGGGTAAAGTCATTCCTCCGAATTCGCTCGTAATGGGAATTCCCGCCAAAGTTGTTCGGGAGGCAACGGAGCGTGAACATTCCATGATCGAACGCGGTTGGAAGCATTACGTAGAGATCGGAGCGATGTACCAAAAGCAGTTCGATTCGGAATCCAAAAATGAAGCGTCGTAATTTCCGCCGACCTACTGCTCCGCCGCTCAAACCCGGCCAGACCGAATACGAGTTTGGTATTCCTATCCCTGGAACCATCCTACCCCCAGAGCAGTGGGCAAAAACCGCTATCAAACGGATGGGCGATGAACCGATGGATTGGAATGAGGTCTTTTCTCGCCCCGGTCCTTTGGCTCTGGATATCGGTTGTGGGAATGGTCGTTTTACGATTGCCTCGGCCGTAGCCAGACCCGAATGGAATCACATCGCTATCGACTTTTTGCCAGCGGTAGTCCGGTATGGAACACGACGGGGCAACCAACGCGGGCTCGCCAATTGCCGGTTTGCGGTCATCGATGGTTGGCGTATGTTGCACACCTGCTGTTCGGACCAATCGCTGAGCGAGATCCATATTTATCATCCGCAGCCCTATTCCGACCCTAACAAGTCGCATATGAGGATGCTGACACCTGAGTTCATCCTCCGGATGCATGAATGCTTGGTCAATAGCGGTCGCGTCTACATTCAGACCGATCGCGAAGCGTATTGGGACTATATCTCTACGGCCATGAAAAGCATTTTCGATTGGCAGCCCATCGAGACGGACTGGCCGGATGGGCCCGAGTTTCGCTCGCGCCGAGAAATATTAGCACGCAAGCAAGGCTTGCAAATCTTTCGCGGAATTGCGACTCGAAAAAACGACTGGCAGCGAGAAAGTTTGGATGAAATCATCGCAAAACTGGCAATGCCGGTTTTTGAGTTCGAATAGCCTTGGCGATGCATGCTGCTCCATATAGCGGCGTGCAAAACTCCCCAGGATGGTGGTTGAGGGAAGATTCTTATGCCGCTAGCGAGAGAGTCGCAATGACGGATGGAGCTGGGTAATCCGCATAACCCCTAGAACCTGCCGGTAACGGCAAAACGTTCGCTGTTTGTTTTCTGAGAATGAGGCGATATGCCACGCGGTGTAATCGTCAACGTAAGCTTCATCCGAGGGTTTGCTGTGTTTTGATTTCGAAGTGCGGACAAACGCATCGAGCCGAGTCGATTGAGGATTTCGCTTCTTCCGTTATGTTTCGGGGGTGCATCTCATGCTATCCATTCAGTCAGCAAATAAGGCCGTAGCTCTCATTGTTTTGTTTGCTGCGGCTATTATGTTCGGTTGCTCAGCCGAG
>CAIYZV010000190.1 GCA_903930765.1 uncultured Pirellula sp. | reverse complement strand
GGATTTGACGATTACAGCGCCCTAGCTGCCCTACGCATGGGTCAGCGATTCGATGAGCTTTCCGGAATCGACGGCTAGGATCTTGTTCTTGTCATCCTTGCACATGGTCATTCGAATCTTGGAACCCGCCTTGAGGTCGGATAGCTTGGATTCTTTGCCATCACAAGTGACCTTCGCTCCCTTTGCGACGGTGTAGCGGTGCTCTTCGCCTTTCCCGCAAGTAGACGTCAATTGGTCGCCTGAGACTTTGACAAATTTTCCATCGCACGAATTTGCTGCGACCTCTTTGCTAACTGTACTCATCTTCAATCCCTTTCGATTACGACAGTACTCGCTTACATGCCGCAACGCATTAACTAGCGTTGGCGATATCATGTTCTACCCTGCCATCGTTAGGATTTTTACATGGATGGTCGTTGAGTCCTATCGATGAAACCGTGAAAGCCACATGGCGGATGCAACCAATACGTTGTGCCGCAATTTGACGGCACACACAACGTCACCCCGTTCGGATCGTGCCAAACCGTGACTAAAAACGAAACGCACGATGCCAACCTGCAAATTGAGAGTGACCCACTGCTGATTCTGCGTAAGCCCCAAAAATCAGGCCCCGTATTTGCCCATGCGACCTGCGTTGGAAAGGGCCAATGCCATCAGGTACTGAGCTTCGAAATGACCCAGGCCCCCGGTGATGCAAGTCGTTTCACTGAACGCCTTGTGCGGGTCAGGTCGGCAGCAATCGGAAACCAATAGGGTTGGTACTGGATGCCACGAGTGACTCTTAAGATAGCTCGGCGTGCTGTGGTCACCCGTAACAATCAACACTTCCGGCTTCAGTGCCGCAATTTGGGGCATGATCGCATCGAGTTCTTCGATGCGAGCGACCTTTTCCGCGAAGTTACCATCTTCACCCGTGCTATCGGTGTACTTGAAGTGGATGAAGAAGAAATCGTACGTGTCCCAATTCTCTTTCAGGACATCGATCTGCTCTTGCAGCGTTTGAGCTTGGCCAACAATATCCATCCCGACGAGTCGCGCGAGACCTTTGTACATGGGATAAACCGCAATGGCTGCAGATCGGAGGCCGTAAACCTCCTTGTAGCTCGGCAGTGATGGCTTATTGGCGAAGCCTCGCATGGTGTGAAAATTGGCTTTCGGATGCCCAGCGAGTATCTTCTTCGCTTGTGCGAGGAACTCTTTGGCGATTTCGGCAGTCCGTTGGCTTTGTGGGTTTTGGGCAACAGGATCGAGAGGAGCCACTCCAGTCTGTTGCGGGTCGGTGTCGGCGACGTTGCCACCGAGGCCCGGAGCGCGAAAGACAACGACGAATCGGTGCTCTTTCACGGGTTCTACGAAAATCTCTACGCCCGGAATTTTGATTTGTCGAAGCGAGATCGCGAGGGGTGCGCTTTCTTCGCTGCTGATTCGACCAGCGCGGCGATCGGTAATCTTGCCCGACGCGTCGATGGTGCAAAAGTTGCATCGGATTGCGACGTCACCTTCTTTGAGCTCGAACCCGATCCCGGTGGCTTCCAAGGCACCTCGACCGATTTGATAGTGCAACGGATCGTAGCCGAATAGGCCCAAATGCCCTGGACCACTCCCAGGAGCGATCCCCGGTTTCACCGGAATGCTGGCACCTTGGACGCCGAGCGCGGCGAGAGCATCCAAGTTGGGCGTTTTCGCTGTTTCCAATTCGGTCAATCCACCTGGACTCATCGGCAATCCGCCAAGACCATCCGCGACGAGCATTACAATTTTGCTGCCGTTGTCCAATTGCAGCTCACGGGTCAAGGTATGAATGTCCATGGGGCAACAAATCTCCAGTTGCAGAGTAGAAAGACAGGCTCGAACTCGGTCTTTATTTATCAAATCCCCGTCGGATCACAAGCCGTAATCTAGGCCTGTCACCGTGGCAGCCTCTGCACCCTACGTGAGCTCGGCACTCCAAGCTTGCGACACGACTGGCTTACGCCCCTAGTATTACGACCCTAGTATGTTGTCCATTTTCCAGTTACCCTGGGAGAAGCTGCAAGTATCGTTTATTCACCGTCAGCACTCCTGGCAACGGCCAAACACCAAATGAAAAGAAGTACCTCCGGCACCTCGCCGTCTCTCTCTCGATCCTTCCTACATCCATCCGTGCTCCCTCCTGCACGGAAGTGTATGCCCCTCAATCCACTTAAAATTGCAAAGCTGCACACTGTGGCATGGATGGTTTTGGGAGCCATCGTTTCAAGTTCGATCCCATCGGCCGGTATCGGCGCCGACGACACCTCCGTCCCCACAGCCGTCGAAGCGAGTGAATCCGCCCAAGAAAACGCTCCATCGCTCCCCGTAGGAATCAGCAAAGAACAACCTGCCAGCGGCCCATTCGTGAAGCTTGCCGATGGGACATTCATGGTCCCGTATACCCAAACCGTCGAATCGTCCGACATCCGTTTCGAGATGATCCCGATCCCCGGCGGCGAGTTCGTCATGGGTTCCCCAGCGGACGAAGCAGGGCGAGTTGACGACGAAGGCCCCCAGTTCACCGTTAAGACGGAGCCATTCTGGATGGCCAAGACGGAGCTGACTTGGGCGGAGTACAAGACGTTCATGAAGTCGTACGACATCTTTAAACGTTTGTCCCGACAAGGAGTTCGCAAGGCAAAGAACGTGGCTCAAAGCGATGCGATCACCGTGCCGACACCGTTGTACGAGCCGAGTCACACCTACGAGTATGGAGATGATCCAAAGCAACCCGCAGTGACCATGACTCAGTACGCGGCCAAGCAATACACGAAGTGGCTCAGTGGGATCACCTCGGTTCAGTACCGACTCCCCACCGAAGCCGAATGGGAATACGCAGCCCGAGCCGGCAGCAAAACCGCTTACTCGTTCGGTGATGACCCGGCGCAGTTGGCGGATCACGCTTCCTTTGCTGAAAACAGCCCCAAGGGCGCCTCAAAGGTCGGAGGCAAGAAACCGAACGCTTTCGGATTGTACGACATGCACGGTAGTGTTTGGGAATGGACCGTCGATCAATACACCGCGGATGGCTTTGGGGACAAGCAAGGGAAATCGCTTAGCGTGCTCGAAGCCATCACCAAGCCCACCACGAAAGAGATGCGGTGTGTTCGTGGAGGAGGATGGCAAGATCCTCCGGAACGATTGCGGTCGGCTGCCCGCATGGGATCGGCCGACGAAGACTGGAAGGAACGGGACCCGAACGTGCCACTCAGCCCGTGGTGGTACACCACCGACCCGGCCCGTATGGTCGGTATGCGATTGGTGCGATCGCACGTCCCCTTGTCCCCGGAAGATCTCCAACTCTTTTGGGAAATCGATAACGACGATATTCGCGAGGACGTCAGCTTCCGCTTGCAAGAAGGACGAGGCGTTTTGGGCATTCCAGTCCCCGAACTGACCGAAGAGTTCAAGCGAAAGAAGTAGCAACGGGGCTCCGCCAAGCGGTGGGAAAAGAGGAGCCTCTCGATCAATCCTATCAAAATGTCGAACCGTTAACCCGAGACCGAGCGGTTTCGATAGAATGCTGGAGAATGAAGTCCCCTTCTCTCCCTGCATCTACGAATATGACCGCTCCAGCTACCTCCAGCCAAACGCCGATCCACCAAACGCCGATCCAATGGGATTGGAACCTGCCTCGATTGTTTATCCGCCGCTGCCGCGAAAAAGGGAGCGGTATCAAAATCTACGACTCCGCAGGGACACGCATGAGCGGCAATGATTTGTTGCTGCGCACGTTGGCCCTCAAACGAATCATTGACCGCGAAGTTCTTTCGGCCGACGAAAAGAATGTCGGCGTCTTGCTGCCACCAACCGCGGCGGCTGTTGTTGTGAACATGGCGCTCGCGCTCTCGCGTAAAGTCGCCGTGAACCTGAACTACACGGTCTCTGAGTCGATCATCAATCGCTGCATCGAACAAGCCGGCATCAAGCACGTCCTCACGAGCCGCAAGGTGATGGACAAGCTATCCATGAAACTCGATGCCGAGATCGTGTACATGGAGGACTTGAAGGATAAAGCCAGAAACTCGGACAAAATCATGGCGTACCTTCAGACCAAGTTCATGCCGGAGTCGTTGCTGGCCTCTAGTTTTCAGTTGAACAAAAACAAGCCCGATGATTATTTGACCATCATCTTCACCTCGGGCTCGACTGGGATTCCCAAGGGTGTTCCGTTGACTCTTACGAATATTGCCTCAAACGTCCAAGGCTTCGATACGATCATCGGGGTCAAGGATTCGGATTGCTTCCTGGGGATCCTTCCTTTCTTCCATTCGTTTGGCTTTACGGTCACGCTATGGGGAGCGATGACGACACCTGCGTCGGGTGCATACCACTACAATCCGCTCGAACCCAAGCAAATCGCTAAGTTGATCGAGGCTAGCAAATCGACGGTGGTGCTCGGAACGCCAACCTTCCTCCGTGGCTTCCTCAAACGGATCGAACCGGAGCAGTTTAAGACCGTCGAAGTCGTGGTGGTCGGCGCGGAGAAGATGCCGATTCCGCTCGCCGATGCATTCCAAGAACGATTCGGTGTTCGACCGATCGAAGGGTACGGTGCGACCGAATTGAGTCCTGTCGTCGCAGTCAACGTTCCCCCGAATCGCGCTTCAACCCCCGAAGCCCAAAAGGGGACGCGCGAGGGGTCAGTCGGCAGACCCATTCCGGGCGTCCTCGCTCGCGCTGTGTCGCTCGATGATGGGCATGTCCTCGGTCCTGACGAAACCGGAATGCTCGAGTTCGCGGGCCCGAACGTCATGCATGGTTACCTCAACCAGCCCGAACTCACCGCCAAGGTCATGAATGGCGAGTGGTACATCTCGGGCGACGTCGGGCATGTGGATGCCGACGGATTTATATACATCACGGGTCGAGAAAGTCGATTCTCTAAGATCGGCGGTGAGATGGTTCCTCACATCCAAGTCGAAGAGGAGATCACCGCGCTTGTCGGTGGTAACGAGGAGACGATGACCGTTGCCGTAAGCGGTGTTCCGGATGAAAAGAAAGGAGAGCGGTTGATCGTTCTTTACACCAATCTCAACGGCATCGAGCCTGCGGACTTGGTCAAGCAATTGATCGCCGCTGGGCATCCGGCAATCTACATTCCATCCGCGGATAGCTTTATTCAAGTCGATGCGATACCGATCTTGGGAACTGGCAAATTGGATTTGCGAGGACTAAAGAAGATGGCACTCGAAAAAACGGGAAAGCAATAGGTTTTGCGTATGGATTCAAACCAGACGTCGGGGGCCGGTGATCCGCGGAACCCGTATGCGACTGCATCGGCGATTAGGGATGGAACGACCAACGACTCTATCGGCGATGAAAAGAGTACCCTCCTGAAAGATCGCTCCTTTTGGGGACTCGCAATCACCCAATTCATGGGTGCCTTCAATGACAACCTCTACAAGCAGATGATGCTGCTGATGGCTCTTCCCGGCGTGGCGGCGGCAGTCAAAGGTGGGGATCGTCAAGGCTGGGCGACGGCTCTCTTCAGTTTGCCGTTTGTGCTGCTGAGCAGCTACGCGGGGTTCTTGTCAGATCGGTACAGCAAAAGCTCCATCATCGTCATTTGCAAGTTCGCCGAAATTGGGATAACGCTATTGGCGGTCCTTGCATTTCTCTTTTATGGGGATCTCGGAGATTGGGGAACATGGAGCGTGCTGTTGCTGATGGGCGTTCACAGCACCTTCTTTGGACCGGGCAAGTATGGGATTCTTCCCGAGCTGTTCCAAAAGAAAGATGCGCCTCGTGCCAATGGCTTGATCCTGATGTCCACCTTCCTCGCGATCATTCTCGGTGTGGTTCTCGCGGGAGTCATCAAGGATCTGTTGGTCATCAAGAATCCCGATGGGACCGAAGACTTCAGCCGCTTATGGATCGGCTCGTTGGTCTGCACCGGTGTTGCGGTGATCGGAACTGTTTTTTCGATGATGATCCGGAAAACTCCACCTGCTCAGCCTAACGCGAAATTGGTCATGGCCGACTTTGTCGCATCGGAAGATGTTCGCAAGTTGTTCAAACGGGACACGCCGTTGCTGATCGCGATCGTCGTGTCGAGCGTGTTTTGGCTCACCGGAGGGATTGTGATGCCGGTCGTCAATGCGATCGGGAAAATCCAAATGGGTTTATCATCCGACGGGGCCGTGAGCGTCTTGACCGGCGGACTTGCTATCGGAATCATCGTCGGAGCGGTATGCGCGAACTTAGTGCTCAAGCAAATGAAGGCGGCCACACAGGTACGCTTAGGCTTGATCATCATGATCGTATCCATGCTGATCCTCGGCTTCTGGCTCCCCGGGGGAAAACCGATGCTCGGTTACGCCGGTTCGTTGCTCTTCCTGATCCTAGCCGGGATCGGTGCCGCCGTGTTTGTGATCCCGCTCCAAGTCTTCCTGCAGCAACGTCCGCCTGCGGAGATCAAGGGCCGGATGATCGCCACCATGAACTTCGCCAACTTCGTCGGAATCCTTCTGGCTGGTCCCCTGTACCAGCTGTTTGTCGAAGTTGCATCCGGGTTGGGTTGGCCTGTATCCTCGGTGTTTTGGATGATGGCGCTGATGCTGCTCCCGTTGGCCTTGTTCTATCGGCTACCGAATGACTAGAAGCGATCCCGAGGCTTACTTCGACCGCATGCGCGAAGCGCTTGCGCTCGAATCCGAGGCGGAACGAGCCAGGATGGCACAGCGCCGGTCCCGGCGCGCGCAGACGGGTAACTCCAACACCAAAGCGTTGGAATTGCGTGGGGATACCTTGACCCATCTCGTGGTTATCGATCACCGAACCGGACTGGGTGGACGCGCTATCGTCACCTTTGGAAAACGGAATCCGAACCAAGCCCTACCGTGGAACCGATTTCGCGTGGGTGCCCCCGTCGTCGCCTCGGACGAAGTTTCGCTCGATGATGTCGGGAACGGAATTGTTTCCGCACGCAATGCCCAAACCATCGATGTGGTGTTTGATGAACTTCCCGAGGGAACCTTTTTTCGATTGGAATTGTCCGCCGACGAAGTCACACGAGCCCGGCTATTGGCCGCCATGGCCGCAGCGCAACAAGCTCGCGGGCGCATGTCGCAGTGGCGCGATCTATTGCTCGGCGAACGACTCCCCCAGTTCGATCTCCCAAAGCCGATACAGGGCGCCGAGCATCTGAATGCGTCGCAGATCCAAGCCGTCCAGTTCGGACTCTCCGCGAGGGATTTCGCGATCATCCACGGCCCACCTGGAACCGGTAAAACCACGACGGTGGCGGAGTTGATCCGACAAGCCGTGCTGCGAGGTGAGCGGGTGCTCGCCTGCGCGCCGAGCAATACCGGAGTTGACAATTTGCTCGAGAAACTGATCGGCTTGGGAGTCCACGCAGTGCGCATCGGGCATCCGGCCCGCGTGCATGAATTGCTGCAGCACCATACCTTGGACGCGCTCGCCGATTCCGATCCGGCCATGAAGCTGGTTCGGCAGATGCACAAAGAAGCCGAATCATTGATGGCGAAATCTGGAAAATGGACGCGAGGGAAACCGGCTCCAGGGGCTCGTGAGGAGTTGCGTTACGAGGCGCGTCGATTGCGAGAGGATGCAAAGACCTACGAAAAACAGATCATCGCCTCGATCCTCGATCGGGCCGATGTGATCTGCGCAACGACCAACTACGACCCAGAAGTGCTCGGTGATCGCACGTTTCCGCTAGGAGTTATCGACGAAGCGTGCCAAAGCACCGAACCTGGATATTGGCCTGTCGTGCTCCGGACCGAGCGATTGATCCTCGCCGGTGATCATTGCCAACTACCCCCTACTGTGCTCTCCAACCAAGCAGCCCAGTTGGGGTTTGCGACGAGCATGATGGAACGGTTGGTCCAAACCCGCGGAGATGCAGTCACTGTGGGATTGCAAGTTCAATACCGCATGCATGAACAAATCATGCGATTCCCATCCACTCGATTCTACGACAATCGACTGAGCGCCCACGAGAGTGTCGCATCCCACATGCTGACGGACCTTTCGCCGGGACTCTGCACCATGTTCCCGGAAGCTCCCATCACGTTTGTCGATACTGCGGGAGCTAGCTGGGACGAAGAGATCGATCCCGAGGGAGAAAGCAAATTCAATCCCAAAGAAGGGCAGTGGATCTTGGAACGGGTCGAAGGATTGGTCGAAGAAGGTATCCCGCCCGACGCGATCGCGGTGATCGCACCGTACTCGGCCCAAGTCCGATGGCTCCGCGATCGTTGCCGGTACCGAGACGTAGAGATCGATACCGTGGATGGGTTCCAAGGTCGTGAAAAAGAAGCCGTCTTGATCACGCTGGTCCGCTCCAATGACATTGGGGAAATCGGCTTTCTCGGGGACGAACGGCGGATGAACGTGGCCATGACCAGGGCTAAACGAAAACTGATCATGATCGGCGACGGAGCGACACTGGCTCGCCACGAATTTTATGCTAGCTTGATCGCCTATTTCGAATCGATCGGAGCCTACCATTCCGTCTGGGAATGGAGCGGTTGACCAAACGTGTCACTAAGGGTGAATACGTTGGGGAGATGAGTTACCGAGCAACCAATTTCGACATTCACGCACCGGATTCTTCGATGTCCACTGCCAAGAAAACGCTCCGAGACCAACGCCCTCTCTTCGATTTGCAGAAATCGATCCAACTCGAGTTTTTGGGCTGGGACCAGCCGATCTTGCACGCGGCCGTGGAGTACTTGTTCAAGCACTACCGACGCGGGACGAATTGGGATCTCGATCGAATGCTGGTGGTACTGCCCGGATCGTTGGCTGGCCGACGCTTGCAAGTCTTATTGGCGGAGAAAGGGTCGCGCGAACGGGTCGTGCTGCGGCCTCCTCGTTTTCTAACGCTCGGCAAATTGCCTGAGGAGTTGTATCAAGCGAAATTGCCCTTTGCATCGGAACTGACGCAGACCATGGCGTGGGTGCGAGTGCTGCGCGCGACACCCTCTGCCGAGTTACAACCGCTGCTATTCGAAGTACCCGCGAATGATCATTTGGCAACGTGGATGGATCTGGCTAGGCTCCTATCGGGTTTGCACCGGGAACTGGCCTCGGACTTGGTCGACTTCCATGATGTCTCCAATGCGCTCGCCGGGACGGCCGAGGAAGCGCGTTGGCACGTTCTCTCCAGGTTGCAGCGACGGTATTTGGACGTGCTGCACGAAGCGGGGCTATGGGATGTGCAATCGGCACGACGATACGCGCTCGAGCATGGCGAAGTTACAGGGATTGACCATGAGGTTGTATTGATCGGTACGGTCGATCTGAACCAAGCTCAACGGCGTTTTCTGGCGGCGATAGCACCGAATGTGAAGGCGCTCGTCGGTGCTCCTGAGTCCTATTCTGAAGGGTTTGACCGGGATGGCACCTTGCGGTCGGAGTATTGGCAGAATCTCGAGATCCCTATCTCCGAAGAACAGATTCATGTGCGCACGACCATCAGCGATGCTGCGGACGAATTGGCGATCCAACTCGCAGACCTGGGTTCGACGCGTAGCCCCTCCGATATCACGGTGGGTGTGCCTGATGTGAGTTTGATTCCTTCGTTGCGGGAGTCGCTCTCTCGGTCCCGCGTTCCACTGCGGTACGGCCCCGGAATCCCAGTCCGGAATACGCCTCCAATGAAAGTCCTGCAATCGATCGAGGAGTACTTGATCGACGCAACGATGGAGGCATTTTCGAATTTGATTCGCACCTCTGCGGTCCATGATTGGTTGCTGGAACATGGGCGCATCGCGATCGAGGTAGAATCCTCCAAAAACACCCCGAACACGACTGCGACATCCCCTTCGAGCGAGGTCCAGGAACCAAAAACTCAGCCGATGCCGTCGCGATTCCTGGCCGCGATCGATGGGTACCTTGCCGCGACACTCTTGCGATCGGTGAATGTGCCTGAATGGCCTCAAGCCAAAGGACGCGCTGAATTTGTTGCAACCGTCGAGGCGATCGATGCGTGGTTAAAACCCCTTCGCGACGGAAAACGTCGATTGAGCCAATGGGCTGATCCGTGGCGGCATATTTTTATCGAATTGCATGGGCGGTCCACGGTGGATCGCGATCAACCGGATGGGAATCTCGTCTACCGCGGTTGCCGGGCGATCAACGAAGTCCTCGACCGATTGGCAGTGGTTCCGTCGGCCCTCGATGCAGAGATCGATCTCGCCGAGTGCTTGGGTTGGATCCATCAACAGTTGCACTCGGTACAGATCCCACCTTTGGTGGAGGATGCTGCGATCGAGATGATCGGTTGGTTGGAATTGTCGCTCGACGATCGGCCAGTGCTGATACTCACAGGCATGCACGACGGGGTGCTTCCCGAAAGTGTGAACTCCGACGCGTTTTTGCCCAATCGACTTCGAAGCGAACTCGGGCTGATCGATAACGCGAGGCGGTACGCTCGGGATGCGTACGTGATGCTCACCTTGCTCCACACGCGAGAGCACCTTGAGTTCATCATGAACCGCTTGAGCAGTGATGGTGACTCATTGACGCCTAGCCGATTGATGATGACGGTTCCGACGGAGAAACTCGCCCAACGCGTAACGATGTTGATTTCCGATCCCGAGCCGAGCAATGTTGTCATCGAAGGCTGGAAAGCGAGACACGGGCAATCGAACGTACCGATTCCTAAACCCGATCCGGCCCGTCGTATCCACGACATGGCGGTCACCGACTTCAAAAAATATAGCGAATGCCCTTACAGGTTTTATTTAAGAAAGATCGAACGGGCGAGTACGATCGATCATCTTCCTCTGGAGCTCGATGGAGGCGGATTTGGCGATTTGGTCCATAAAGTCCTCGAAGGATTGATCACATCCGATGTCGCAACATCGATCGACCCAAAGGCGATCTCCAATTGGCTGAATGATGAATTGGCACGGGTCGCACGGAGGATGTTTGGTTCATTGCAGCCACCCGCGCTGGTGATCCAGATCGAACAAGCGAAGTTGCGGTTCGAGGAGTTTGCGATCCATCAAGCGAACCACGCTCGCGATGGCTGGGAAATCAAATACATCGAGCACACGGTCGAGCGAGGAAAGGGAATCCAGTGGGAGTTGCCCGCGGGAATCATGGAAATCCACGGTCGTATCGACCGTATCGACTACAAGAAGGAAACAGGCGAGTACGCTGTCTGGGATTACAAGACCGGGGATACCACCGATGAGCCTCGAAAGAACCATCTCGCTTCCGATGGGACGTGGCAAGACTGGCAACTTCCCCTTTATGGAAAACTGATATCTACTCTACAGATCGAGGACCTAAGCAAAGTCCGATTCGGCTATATCTTGCTCCCCAAGAACGCGAAACAAACGCGATTCGTCACCGCCGATTTCACGCTTGAGGAACATGCCGCAGCCATCCAATCGGCGGAAGGAATCGCCAACCGTGTTTTGGAAGGGGAGTTTTGGCCGCCGAGCAACAAGATTCTTCTGGATTGGGATGACTACAAAGGGATCGTCCAACGGACAGTCGTGCGTCCATGGAGTTGGGAGCTCGAGGAAAAGTTGCAAGCTGCGGCAGCGGATCGAAATGGAAGCGAAGCTCAGACTAGCGCCGAGGCTCAGACTAGCGCCGAAGCTCGAGCGTCAGGCTGCGAACCAACCACGGAAAGCGGGCCGAGCGGTACTCCTGCGATAGAGAGCTTCCAGGATTCGAAACTCGACGTTCCTCATCCTTTGGCCGAGCGGCCGCACTTGCTGAAGACGGATCCCGTCCCCAAGCGGATCTCGGTGGAGCCGGTGCTCGCCGAAGGCGTCCCGCCTGCGGAGTGGTTCCACCCGTCAATGATCCTGGCATCGGCGGGGACGGGTAAAACGTACCAGCTCGCCTCGCGAGCCATCCGATTGCTATTCACCGACCAACCGCTCGATTCCATTCTAGCCACGACCTTCACCCGGAAAGCGGCGGGAGAAATCCTGCACCGCGTCTTGAGTTGGCTGGCCGATGGCTGCGAGACCGACGAAGGATTTGAACGGTTGTGCGGTATTTTGCAACCGATGAAAATCACCCATGACACCGCGCGGTACCAACTGTCGCGACTCTGCTCGCATCTCCATCGGTTTCGAGTCAGCACCCTCGATAGTTTCTATTCACAGCTCGCAAAATCATTTGCGCTCGAATTGAAATTGCCACCCGGTTGGACACTGATCGATCCGGTGCAGGAAGAACAAGTCAACCGCGAAGCGATCACGCGCATGTTCGACTCGATCGAATACCGGCACTTGCGATCATTGATCTCACAGCTTTCTAAAGGTGAGGCGGTTCGAGGCGTTCGCGCGGAAATCGAATCGGTCGTCGCGGATGCGTACGAACTCTACCGACAAGCCCCCAAGGAAGCTTGGACTCGGATGCATGTTCCGTCGGCACCAGCGGAGGAACATGTCAACGCAGCCTTGCAAATCCTGGAGATTACCTCCATGGTGAATAATCAGCAGACCAAAGGAAAAGACAAACTCCGCGTCCAATTCCTCGAGAGCGACTGGGAAGGCTTCCTCACGTCCACGCTGACGCTCGCGTGCCTTGAAAACGAACCCACGTACTACAACAAGCCGATCAGTGTCTCGATGCGCGATGCAGTCCGAGTCTTGTCAGGGTACGCACTCACCTCCGCCTTGACCTACCGACGTTTGCAAAATGAAGCGGCTTACCAAGTCCTCGTGGAGTTCGATCGTTGCTTGAGGGAGATCAAGCAAACGCGGCGGATGGTTACGTTTAGCGATGTGGCCGAACGGTTATCGCAATGGATGCGAGCGACGGTGGAAGAGAACCGATCCAAGGAAGTCGGCCAGCCAGTTGCAGTCGGTGATGCCGCTCAAGAAACGAGCGACAACAAGCCGAACATGCAAAGCATTGCGCACCGCATGGACTGCTCTGTCGACCATCTGTTGCTCGACGAGTTCCAAGACACCTCGCCCGTGCAATGGGGAATCGTCAAGC
>CAIYZV010000189.1 GCA_903930765.1 uncultured Pirellula sp. | reverse complement strand
GAGACGCAATCCAGCAGTGCGCCGTGAAGTCCTCCAGAGAGAAAACCGATGGAGCGGACCTTTCCGAACCCTTGCATCAGGTGAAGGTTATCGATGGGGCTGACCATTCCTACCGTGACACCCGGGAGGGTTTGAGGCAATGTATCTCGAATTGGATGACCCGCCAGCAGATAAGCGGTTAACCTGGGGACTTGATTTTCGGCTACAATAGCCGGCGGACAATGGTCCCGAGGCGCGATGCCTGGCAACTCACCCACCCTTCCCCCCATCACCGACGAACCCATGACAGCGGCAGACCCAAAATGGCTGGCCTCCGATTCGCAAATCGCTGAAGCCAAAAAGATCCTCGATCAACACGCATACGAGACCGTTCAGTGGCACTTCCATGATTCCACCGGTTCGCCGTTCTGGCTGGCAAAAAAAGCGGAACTAAAATTCGATCCGCTCACGGAAATCAAGGGTTTCGATGATATCAGGAAATTCCCGGAGTTTGAGGACGAGTGGTTGCGGGGCGGTCCAGTAGAACGCTGGATTCCAAAGGGCCTTCTAGGCAAACCGACTTACGTGTTCGAAACCGGCGGAACGACAGGGATTCCCAAAAGCCGTGTCGTCATCGACGATTTTCGCATCGACTACGAAACCTTCAGCCATACCCTCCCCGATGAATATTTCCCCAAAGGAGCTAACTGGTTGATGCTGGGACCGTCGGGGCCACGACGATTACGACTAGCCGTGGAACACCTCTGCCAATACCGCGGCGGTATATGCTTCTGCATCGATTTGGATCCCCGGTGGGTTATCAAGTTGATCAAGAAAGGATGGATGGAGCATCTCGAAGAGTACAAGAAGCACTGCATCGACCAAGCGATCACCGTTTTGACCGCAAACCACGATATCAAGTGCATGTTTGCAACGCCAAAGCTGCTTGAGTCGCTCGCGATGGGACTGGCCGAGAAAGGCTTGAGCATCAAGGATGTGGGAATCACAGGGATCTTCTCCGGTGGCACCGAGTTCACTCCGCAATGGACCCGTTTCTGCGTCGAGGAACTCCTCGAAGGTCTGCCGCAAGAAAGCGGCGTTTACATGACGCCAACGTACGGAAACACCCTGATGGGATTGGCGTGCTCACGACCCATCACCGACGAAGACGATTACACCATCGCCTACTATGCACCCCAGCCGCGAGCCGTCGTTGAAATCGTCGACTTCGACGACATCAATAAAGTTGTCGGCTATGGTGAAACAGGTCGGGTGAAACTGTACACAATGACCAAAGAGTTCTTCGTCCCCGGATTCATGGAACGGGACGAAGGTGAGCGCGAACGCCCATTCCAGAAATACCCCTGGGACGGCGTCTCCGGAGTTCGCCCCTACCGTGGATTCGCATCTTCCACCACGGTAGGTGTCTACTAACCATCAGCCACACCCGGCTGGGGACCAGGCACACCCCGGCTGGGGACCAGTCACTTTCAATCTCTCTGTGCGAGTCTCGGATCGAATCGTTTCTCCGAGACCGACTCTGGAACCCGCATCTCGCTCGGACCCGGTGGGGCGAGCATCCTTAAGGAGTTAATCATGCTAATCGTTCACCCGCTCCGCTGGGGCAAGCCCTACAAGTCCCTGGATACGTACGACGTCATTCACTTCGATACGGGCGAAGCCATTGCGAAAATCGGACAAGTCAACGGCGGCATGGTGCAAATGGACATGCGCAAGGCTCAGAACGCTCGCAACGCACTCCGCGCTATCCCGACCGATGAATTGATCAAGATGTGCGAAAAGGCCGCGCATCTGTTCGAACATGAAACGTTACCCCTCGGGGATGGAACGCAGTCGGTTGCCGAGTTCGTCCACCAACAGTCAGCCAGCACGGGACTGCCCGAACACATGTGCCGAAGCAACATGAAAAAGAATTGCTTCGTGCTCAGCAACATGGGAAAGATTCTCGATGCCCTGACGCGAGGACTCGATCTGGAAATCTTGCGTCGAGGCTACGGCGAAGAAGGCCGCAATGTGACGGTTAGCATGCAATGTCAATCACCCGTTCTCGGGGCAGTGTTGCCTAACAATTCACCAGGCGTACACACCCTTTGGCTCCCAGCCGTACCGCTCCAAGTTGGCTTGGTGCTCAAGCCGGGCTCGCAAGAGCCCTGGACTCCTTACCGAATGATCAATGCCTTCATCGCCGCAGGTATCCCCGCTGAAGCATTCTGCATGTACCCAGGGGGTCACGACGTCGGTGGAACGATCATGAGCAAGTGCGACAAGAGCATGATCTTCGGAAGCGCTCAGACCGTTCAACAGTATTCGGGCAATCCACGTGTCCAAGCTCACGGGCCAGGGTTTTCAAAGATCCTGCTCGGCGACGATATCGTGGATCATTGGGAGGATTACTTGGACCTGATGGTTGAGAGCGTCGCCAGCAACTCAGGACGCGGTTGCATCAACTGCTCCGGCATTTGGGCCTCTCGTCATACCCGAGAAATCGCTGAAGCGTTGGCCGCTCGTATCGGTCCTATCAATGCCCTTTCACCCATCGACGAGAAATCCGAACTTGCTGCGTTCACCAACCCGCAAATGGCTACGGGAACGTGGAGCATGATCCAACAGGACCTCAGCGAAGCGGGCGTTCAAGACATGACTGCCTCCTACGGCCCGCGTCTCATCGAAAGAGAACGATGCGCGTACCTCCGACCGATGGTCGTTCATGCCGATTCACCTGCCCGAGGGGTCGCTGCGAAAGAATATATGTTCCCATTCGCGTCCGTCGTGAAATGCGAGCAAAAGGACATGATCAAATCGATCGGCCAAACGCTGATCGGTACGGCAATCACAGCCGACGAGCGATGGATCGATGAACTGACCAATGCCGTCAATATCGATCGATTGAACATCGGACCCGTTCCCACCAATCGACTCAATTGGCTGCAGCCGCACGAAGGTAATTTGATCGATTTCCTATTCCGATCGCGAGCGTACCAAATCGCCCCGTTGAAAGTACCCGTTGCAGCCACCTAGGCCTTCCATGGAAGATATGCGCCTCGCTGCTCACCACGGACATTCGGCACGCCCTGCATTCTAAACAACGCCGTAGAAACAACGCTGTCTAAACAACGCTGTCTAAACAACGCTACGGTCCAGAACGGACGGGTTGATCCACCAACGCTTGTTCCACCAATGCTTGGTTGAAGTAGACGGAATTGGCAGCATCGCTGCGGGCTTGAACTATGTCGTTCCTGCCATCCGAATTAAGGTCGCCGATGGCGATTCCATACACAGATCCCTTCCCATCCCCGATGGAAATCTCCTCAAAACGCGCTCCTGTTCCATCATTCAAAAACACCCTGCTACCGCCGCTAGCGTACCCAACAATCAAGTCGAGGTGTTGATCGTGGTTCATGTCTCCCGTTGCGATCGCGTAGGCTACTAGCTTAGGCTGCCCAACAGGAATCGCCCCGGAAAAACTCCCATGGCCATCATTCAATAAGATGGATGTTCCGAGTCGATCGTCGCCTACGATCAAGTCCGTAGAACCATCTCGGTTGAGATCTCCTGCAGCGCATGCCCGCGTGGAAGACACCTCTGGGCCGAACGTGCTTGTCGTGCGAAAACTCATCGTGTTATCGTTGTATAGTACACGACTAACACCTCCATCTCGATGTGGCACAGCGAGGTCTAATAAACCATCGCCATTGAAATCCGCGGCGACGATGGTCGTTGCGGACTCCGAAGGAATAGGAATCCAGCGGTTCCGTTGAAAATTCCCGTGTCCGTCATTCACAAGGATGTAGCTGAGGCTCTTGCGATTGGCGACCACCAGATCGAGATGGTGGTCTCCGTTTAGATCGCCGAGCACGATATTCCTGGTGTTCCAGGAAGGCTCGCCCCAGGTACCCGCAAGCACAAATCGTCCATGGCCCTCGTTCCGATATACCTTTTTATCGTCCGGGTTGTCATTGCTGACGACAATATCCAAATCCCTATCGCCGTCTAGATCACCTAGGACTGCGGCGTAGCTTCGATCTGGAACAGTGCCCAAATTTTGCGCCTCGAAGTTTCCTTTGCCGTCGTTAAAAAGAATCCGGTTTTGGAGAGGCCAGTGCCTCCCCTTGGCCAATACGATGTCAAGATCGCCATCGTTATCCAGATCTCCGAGGCTGGCATTGGCAGATGTTTCCGCGGATCCTTCGAGGTCGACTTGTTTCAATGAGATTCGATTCGCGACTGGATTTGGCGGCATTAGGCCCGTGCTGGTAGACGTAGCTACCGGCATCTGCTCGAGACAGTAAAGCTTGTTCCAGCTACGCAGAAAGAGCTGGTTATCCACTGCGATCGGCGAAGCATCGATCACATCCTCCAAATCATTGGTGGCGACGATTTCCAATTGCTCATTGTCTTTCACCACCACGGTGGTCCCTTCGCGGCTGGTGAAATAGAAATGACCGTTGGCCAAAATGGGTGATGCATACATCGTGCGGATCCCGGTCAGCCGCATGCGCTCGAGAAGCGATTGACCATTGCTGGCGTCGATGCAACTCAGCAAATTGGTGTTACCCGCCGTGAATAGAAGCCGTGAGTTGCTCAGAATTGGAGAGGGCACATAAGGCGTACTCTGGGTCACCCTCCAAGCAATCGACGAGCTGTTGGTGACATCGCCTCGGGAGTTGAGGGGGATCGAGCACGCCAGTGCACCGCGGTAGCCACTCGTGCAGATGACGGAATCACGAAAGCGGATCGGTGACGGAATCGCATTTACGGTTTGGCCTGCGCATTCCCACAGCACGGTCCCATCGCTGGCATCATAGCTCTTGACCGAACCCGTGCCATTGACGATCACTTGTTGCTTCCCCTCATAGGTCGTCACAAACGGGGTGTTCCAAGAGGTCACCTCGCCGGATCGATCCGCTTTCCATCGGATTTCCCCAGTGAGCTTGTCGACCGCTGCGATGAAAGATCCTTCTTCCTGGTCCCAGTTGATGATCAACGCATCGTCCGTCAATGTCGGCGTGATAGCTTCCCCCCAACCATTTCGAGTGCGCATATCCCCTAGATCGATGTTCCATAGTTCCGTTCCATCGAGTGCGTAGCAGAAAACACCTCGCGATCCGAATGAGAAGTACAGACGTTCGCCATCCGTGGTCGGCGAGCCAGCCGCATAAGTGTTCGTTTCGTGCTTGCCTTCGTGTGGGACTTGTTCGATCGCGACGCGTTGCCAAAGAAGTCTCCCCGAACCTCGATCGTAGCTTGAGACCACAAATTGATAGTACAGTTCGTCGGGTGTTGTTTTGGCGCGCTGGTCATTGACAATCGCCGTGGCGCTTTTGCGTTCGGTCTTGACGGCCGACAAAACAAAAATTTGGTGGCCGAACACGATCGGTGTCGCCGACCCCTCGCCCGGCAATTCAGCTGTCCAAGCGATATTGGCTTCCTTATCCCAATGAATGGGTGGCGTTGCATTGCTTCCTGCGTGGCCATCAGCGGAAGGGCCTCGCCAGTGAGTCCAGTTTTCAACCAGCGTGGATGGCTTTGATGCAGGCGTGGGGGCCTGAGACGCAGTCGTTGATTCGAGCCCTGCCATCGCTTCTGCGAAACCGTTGCCGACACCCCCGAGGATTTTGGCAGAGCCCAAGTAATGGAACTCGAAATTGGAGATCCCTTTCTCAATGATCAAGCGCTCGCGGTCGGTGAGGCCTGCGCTGCGCATTTGTTCGATCAAAGCCTTTTCTTCGGCACTTGTGAGCTTTTCCTCCTTGGCAACGCTCTTCGCCTTTTGATCGATCTGGCTTTCCTTGAACTTCGCTAATGTCAGTTCCCGATCCCAATACTTCTCGGCCAGTACCGTAGCGACATTGCCTTGGAACTCCGGGTATTGAGCAGGAGCGGCCATTGCGGCTCGAAAGTTATCGTGGGTGTTTTTGTAACGCTGCTGGTCAGGGCCATATTCGGCGGTTGGCCCGCCGACACCGAGCACTCCAATGACAAAAGGCATCTTAGGAGCGTTCAAATCTTTGCGGACATCACGGATGAAATGAGCTAAGGCCACGCTGTAAGCATCGTAGCCGCCGGGCTTATCGCGATTTGGATACGTCCCAGCGTCGACCATATCGTTCCATCCTTGGAACCAAGCGAAACCAGCGATTTGGTAGCCTTGCGACGCGTCGTATTCCGGAATAACGCGTTTGATGTCGCTGAGTACATACTTCACGTGATCGATCATCTGATGATAGCACTTGCCCGTCTCCTGCTCCTTGTCGGCTCGGATCGCAAAAAGATCCTTGCCTTGCTTCTGCAGATTGCTTAGCAGCGTTTCGTTGAAGACATACGGTCCAGCGCTTGGCGGACGGAAATCAGTGTGCAGGCTTTTGCCTCCCCAAGATGTTTTGATGATCAGAATAGGGGCATTCGTGAACTTTTGCATGGAGAGCCCAAAGGTAAACTCTGGGCCGATTTTGTCTGTGGAGGCACCAAAACCAGCGGTCAGTTTGCCAGTCTGTTCCGAATCCGCGCAACCAATCGATGAGATCCAGACTCGCTCGCAGACCTTGGGTTTGCCGTCGGCACCGAGCATCTCCTGGAGCATCGGTTGGGTCGCTCTGTCCATCCCAATGTGTTCAAAAGTACTGATCTTCGCGTGGCCTTGCATGTTGGACTGCCCCGCGAGGATGTAAACACGAAGTGGCTCGGATTTGATAGCGGCATCCCCATCCGCAGCAACTGCTTGCTGGGAAATGAGAACGCTCAAAATGAAGTGAATGACGAAAACCACGGTGGCGAAACCTACGGTGGTGAACGAAGCAGGGCCGATGAGTTGGAATTTATTCATAATGGTTCAACCCTTCAACATGGGCTTCGATCGTGATCCTTGGTTATGCGGATTAGAGATTTCATTTTTCGAAAGCAAGATTCGATTGTGGGTCGCCGAAATGACTACAGCCTTATGTTCTAACCGGCACTTATGATAACGCCGGCGATCAAGTGAAACGTATCGGTTTCGCAGAGTTGGCATATCGTGAAACTCCACAACCAG
>CAIYZV010000188.1 GCA_903930765.1 uncultured Pirellula sp. | reverse complement strand
TGGAGGCCTCGGAATCGCGACGCGAAGGCATTTTTCACCGTGCTCGTGCTCAGCGGAGCGGTGCTCGTCATCGTAATCGATGGCTGCTATCGAGTGCACGGAATGATGGGTTGAGCGATCGCGATTGGTGGTTGTTTCGAGAACAAACCGATGCTAACGCATTTCGGCTAATTTGGAGCGAACCTATGCTAGCGTATTTCGGCTGATGATTTTTTCGGACGGTCGAAATACGCTAGGAGGGCGGGGAGGAGCAGCATGTCGCATAGCAAGGCGATGACCAATGTGATCACCCCCAACGTCCCGAATACCCGATGGTCTTTGGTGTTGCTGAATAGAACTGAACTGAAACCAGCGACCAAGACGACCGTCGTCATGACCATTCCGGTGCCTACCGCGTTAAATGATCGCTCGATGATGTCATGATGATCCCCGCCATGCTTCTTCTCTTCCAGGTAGCGGGACATGAAGTGGATGGTGTCATCCACGGCGATGCCCAGGCAGATTGTGAAGCAACAGACACTGACGATTTCAAGGGATTGGCCCGAAAGCGTCATGAAGGTTGCGGCGCTCAGTAGGGGCAGCATGTTGGGGATGATCGCAATCAAACCTAGTCGCAAGGATCGGTAAGCGATCGCTAGCACCCCAAAGATCACGACCGCTGCGCTGCCGAGGCTGGCGGTTAGGTCGGTCACGATCTTGTAGAGGTTTCGCCATCGCCAGATCGCGTCCCCTTGCATGTCGCACGTCAGTCCCGGGTTCTCTGCCGTCAACCGGTCCAGGTTCTTCTCGATCCGCTCATACGTTTCCTTGTAATGGGCCGTGCCGAGATCTTGGCAACGAAACGTTACCATGGCTTGGGAGTTTTCCTCGGAAAAGAGCCGTTGCCGCAAAGGTGGCGGGAGAAGTTCGGCCATGGATATCTTGTCGATCGCTGTGCCATCGCCTGGAAGTGCGTTGAGGAGCGTTACTACCGAGAGCGGGTGCCCTATCCACGGCTCCTTTAGCAAGGTCTCTTCAATCTCCGAGATGACTACCACCATTTTTTCGGAGCTGAGTTTGGAGGGATCCCAATTCAATTGAATCGAGCAAACATCCAAACCACCGAGGGCCGAGTCGAGATGATTCATCGCGGCCAACGCGTCGCTACCGGTCGGCAACGCACTCGACTTGCGATCGTCGGGACGCAATTGCAAGGCGATCACGGTCAGGAGTAGGGTCAAGGCGATTGCGAAGAAGCTGACTGCTCGATCCCGTTGGACGATCCAGTGGATTGCAGGCCCCATCGCCGACAGTCCGCGATCGAGGAAGTCCCGCTGAGAACCGCGGCTGAATCGCTGACTCCAGCGTGTCATGCTGACCAGTGGGATCACCAGCATGACCGAGATCCATGTCGCGACGACACCGATGACGCAGGACCATCCGAACTCGCGAACGACTTGGTGGTGCGCTAGCGCCAAGGATCCCATCCCGATGGCGGTGGTCAGCGATGTTAGAAAGCAGGCAAGACCCACCAGTTCGAGCGTCCGTTTGCACGCATCGCGGGCGACCATCCCTTCCTGCATGCATTTTCGGATATGGATCATCATGTGGACACCATCGGTGAACCCGACCAGGCTGAGCAGGACCGGCAAGATCACAAAACTGAACGGGTTGTCTTGCCAATCGAAATAGCGAAGGATCCCCAATGTCCAAAAAACGCCGATAACGGGTGCCGCTGCGACGACCAAGACGACCGACAGGCCGCGAAAGAGAAAGATCGACATGACCAGAATCATCGCGTAGCCGGTGATCTGATATCGGATTTCGTTGTTCCGATTGTTTTCTAAAAGCATCAATCGAATGGGTACCGCGCCGGTGACTTGGAACGACATAGGCACCGACGGATGTTCCGATGCGGCTTGTCGTGCCGCAGCCAGGAGCGGTTCGGTGCAATCTGCGTTCTTCTGAATATGGATCCAATCGTATTGAATCTCCATCAGAGCCGTTTGTGCGTCTGGAGAGAGCATCTGACCGACCACCAAAGGATGCGATACCGCTTTCTTTTTGGCCGCATCGAAGCGCTGTTGGGTTGAGTTTGCTTTCGGGAGGATCGGTTCGGACAATCCAAAGATGTTCAACGGGGGTGCTTGATCGAGCGAACGAACCGAAGCCACGACATCGAGGGATTCGACCCGTTGCAGCACCGCGCGAAAAGCTTCGGAGCCTTCGGGGGTGAAGATGGCTGGCGATTGAACGACGAGGATCGCATCACCCCGGCCACCGCCACCGCGCCCCATACCGCCCCGCCCACCTCCACCTCGCCCACCGAAGCCGCGGCGTCCCCGCGCGGCGTCTCTCGAGGCTGTGGTTGCAGTCGAGGCACCAGGGTTGGGTGTGGCCGAGGTGTTGGTACTGCCGGTGAGTTTTTCTTGAAGGGTGGGTTCGGGCGTGCCGTTCCATTTCCTGAGCAACTGCTGCGGCCAGCTCGGATTGAGATAGCCGCCAACGGCGAACGCTGTGATGAGGACCAAGAGGACCACGCAGGCGAACGGGTAGTCCATGACGGAGGCGAACAGCCTGCCCGA
The DNA here is from genome assembly GCA_903930765.1 of uncultured Pirellula sp. Classification (GTDB taxonomy): domain Bacteria; phylum Planctomycetota; class Planctomycetia; order Pirellulales; family Pirellulaceae; genus JBKCUI01. The sequence goes on along the minus strand of CAIYZV010000188.1, from coordinate 11,395 downwards.
AAAACTCGCCGATGCGGACGAGTGCGAGTTAGGGTTATTTGCCACTTCGCTGTTCCATGGCACGTACCAGTTCTTCGCGCGAGATCCGTCGATCTCCGTCCCGGTCGAGTTGTCCGAACGAGTAGTCTTGGACGACGCGGGGTGCTTCGTCCCATGAGACCCAGCCATCGCGGTTGGTGTCGAGTTTCTTTAGATATTCGTCGGCGAACTTTGCGGCTCTGGTCTCAGCGGTGTCTTTGCCTTCAGAAGTGTCGCTTGCTGGAATGGTACTTGGGCTATCGGTACTTGGATTATTCGTAGTTGGATGACGACCGGATGGAATCTGTGAGTTGGAGGGGCTGTTGTTCTCTTTTCGATCGGCGCGGTCGGCGATGCTCGCGCCGATAGATCCTGATCGAGGGCGGGCGACTTCGAAGAACGCTACCGCCATTTCTTCCCAGGTCTGGTCACCCCACATCACGTACTCTTTGGGATCCGGGTTGGTGGGGTTGTTCTCCGAGTTATCGAAGCTGGCGGTGAACTCCAAGCTTTTTAAATCGGCGAACGGGATTCGTTCGCTGAACTCATAGGTATGTTGCCAGTTAAAATCGTACTTGGGAACTTTTAAGAGGATCGAGGTATCGGTGTCGCGAGTAGCGCGGAGCTCAAAGCTACTGCCTCGCACATGCATGTGGGGCGAGACCGCGAGCAGTTCACCGTCGCGAGGCAAGTACGGGACGCGGGCGACCACCTCATGGTTGGGAGCACCAGGCGGGATCTCGAAATCTTGATCGATACCGACGAGCGTGAACACCTCGTGGGTGACCGCCGCGTCGTCGATAAAGGTCATTCCGATTTGGGACTGGTCCGAGGTTTCTTTGCCGTTGGGAGTGTAGTGCATTTGAAACACCAGTTTCGATCCAGCGGGGATTTTGCGAGCGTAGCCCGGCGGGAATTTGGTTGCCATTTGACCGGGGACATAAGCGGTCAGCCAACCGATCCCGGTGAACTCTTTATCGTCGGGGGGACGGATGAAGACGATGGCATGGTGAACGACTGCCGCGTTGCCCGGGATGACTTGAGCGGCCGACACCCATTTGTCTTCCTCGATTTTGGGATCGACGATGAAGTACTGGTACTCGACGGTTCCATCGGCGGGGATGTTAAACGCTTTGGTGCGCATAGGGACGATCAACTCGGGTTGGCGATCTAGTCGCCAACCCGATGAGGAATCGGATTGTGCAATTTTCGGGATCTGCAATTGGCTCGTATCACCCAGCGGTGCACCAGTGCGCACCCATTGGCGAACGGTTTCGATCTCTTCGCGAGGCATCGAGCGAGCGTTCGTGAAGGAACCATGGCCCGGGTCGGCGTGCCAGGGGGGCATACGTCGGGTGTCGATCGTTTCAAGGATCATCTCCGACCAACCTTGAAGTTCATCGGTATTGGTGATGTCAAAAGGACCGATTTCGCCCGGGCGATGGCATTCGGTGCAATGCTTGTTAAAGATCGCCGCAACCGAGTCGGCGTAGGTGACTTTGGGAGTTTCAGGAGTTTCCGATGGATTGGATTTGCGCACGTAAGCGATCTTGCAACCCACCGGTTCCGTGACGGCGATTTCGGGAGTGTTCCCTTCGAGGGCGGAGTCGATGGCCAACGCGAGATCTTCGCGTGTGGTTTTCGAGCGAGTGATTCCGGGCGCATACTGATCGTCGACGCGACCGCGGTAGAGGACTTCGTTCTGAGAGTTGACCAGGACGACTTCTGCGGTCCGAGATATCTTCCATGAATCGGCCAACGATTGGTCGGAGTCTTTGATGAAAGGGAAGGTAACTTCGATCTCGTTGGCAAAGTGTTCGATGTCATCGATGCTGTCTTGTGGGTTGCTGATCACGCCGACCCACTCGATTCCGTGAGAGGCAAATCGCTGGCTAAGTTCTTCAAGCCGTCGCGCATAAAGTTTGGCGACGGGGCAATCGCAACCAAGGAACGCGTAGACGCGGAGCTTGGAGGCATCGTTCCAGACGATGTCGCTGCCATGGATATCGCGGAGAGCTACCGATTTCGTTGCCCCAGCTAATGGTAATGTCGGGGGCGAGGTGGACTGTGGAGGAGCGGCAAAAGGAAATGCCGCGTAGCATGAGGTCGTCACAGGCCATGAAATCAGCAGCGACCAAGCGAGCCCCAAGCCGATGACCGTGAGAATTTGGGTTGAAATCGCTCCTTGGATGGATGGCCCAGGAGAGGGGATACACTTTGATACAGACATGGTTGGCTGTTGGAGTTTAACGAAGAGGTCGTCGAATCCGATCCGCGAAGGAGTTGTTATATCGGGGGCACCTTCGTGTCGGCAATGATGTGATAGGGGGGAAGGGGACCGAAGGAAAGGGGAAAGCCCGCAAAAAGCTCGATTTTTAGGGTTGTTAATGGGAGTGAGGCACCAGCGCTGTTAGGGGGGCAGCCAACGGGAAACGCTAGCGATTTTCTGGGCACAATCGGAGGTTTTGGCAAATTGTGCATATTCCGCAATTCGTGTAGGGCTGGTAGTTCAGGAATCAACCGCAGGATCGGTAATAGCCGAATGAGAGGAGGAACCGTTATTGCACTCACTTTGTTCGGGTATGCCAAATGTCGCAAACACAACGCGGAAAATCGTGGATTCGGTCATCGATCCGAGGGGCTTGCCTGACGGCGGCCGTGGTACCGGTCCTGGTATCGGGATTGGTGGGTTGCAACCGAGCCCATTATCGCACGCGGGCGGACCAGGAAGTGACGGAGTTGATCGGTGAGAAGATTTCTGATGCGATGTCGGAGCCGATCCGATCGGTTCAAGTGGATCGCATGTCGCGGATGTTCGACCCGTTCAATCCGGACCGACCACCGATGCCCGAGGATGACAACACGGCGCACGAGTACATGAAGGTGCTCGATGGCAAGAAGCATTATCCCCTTTGGGATGTGAACGGGCGAACCAACACCGCAGAAAACCCCATCTGGTGGCAGTATTTGCCACTCGATGAGCGAGGCGTGTTGGTGCTGGATGCCGACATGGCGGTGCGCGTTGCGACGTTGCACAACACCAACTACCAACAAAGAATCGAGACACTGTATCTTTCAGCGCTGGATGTGAGCTCCGAGCGGTTCTTGCTCAGCAACCAGTTGTTTGGGGGCTATGGGTCGTTTTACTCGTCGAATGGAGCGCTAAACGGTAACACGAGTAATAGTGCAGGTCAGTCGGTGGTCTCAAATTCATTTTTTACAAATGCAGGCAACTTAAGTGGTAGTGGACTTGGAATGCGACGGAGGTTTACCACTGGCGCTGACATGATTGTAGGTTTCGCCAACAACCTTACTTGGCAATTGGCGGGGCCTAATGATCAGACGACAAGTACCTTGGTTGACTTTACCTTTATCCAACCCTTGTTGCGCAATGCCGGACGCGATGTCGTCATGGAACGACTGACTCTTGCCGAACGCACACTGCTCTATAATGTTCGAGCGTTTGAACGTTACAGAACCGGGTTCTACATCACGGTCACTGTCGGAAGAAATGCTGAAACGGGGCCTACCCGGCGGGGTGGATTGCTCGGCGGTGCGGGCTTGGATAACTTCAGCGGTCTCGGCGGTGGTTTCGGTGCTCTTGGTGCTGCCCAGAACCAAGTTGCAACGGGTGGTGCGGGTTTCGGTGGAGGTGGTGGTGCTGTTCCACAAGTCGGCGGGTTCCTAGGGTTGGTCCAGAACCAACTTCAGATCCGCAATGCCGAGGAGAATGTCGCGCGGCTTCGGGATAACTTGGCCCGTTTCGAGGACACGCTTCGCGAGCAACTCACCATTATTCCTGCGACGCAGGACACGATCCCGAGCCAGCAGCTGCAAGTCGCTCAGGCTCGCCAAGCGTTGATCAACTCGCAAGCGACCTTGCTGCAGCTCAAGTTCAATTACGAACAAGCCATGGATAACTTCAAAGTCAACATCCTCGGCTTACCGCCGTACGTGTGTGTTGAGGTCAAGGATCCTATTTTGGATCAGTTCAATTTGATCAGCGAGGACATTAAAGAACGCCGCAATCAGGTCGCGGGACTGCGCGAATCGATTGGGGATGACAATACGAAGTTGCTGGAGTTGAGCCCAACCGAGACCGATCCTACGACTGGGATCAAGGTCCGATCGCTCCAGTGGAACAACGATGCAAAGCAAGCCGTATCCGAAATCCAAGGGGGCGTTGGTGCCTTGGAGAACGTTCGCCAGACCTTGCTCGGAAAAGACTTTGACGAAGTAAGACGAGATATCGAACGACTGCGTTCGGTATTGCCGAGCCGTGAACAGGAATTGGCGCGCTTGCGGCAGATCTATGAGCAGGAGAGAGGTTCGGTGTGCAATCTGCTTCCCACCGACACGCTCGATGTGGCATTGCTAGAATCTTCCGAGATGGATTCTTTACCTGACAGCCTAACCGCGGATCTGAACAAACTTGAGGATCGCTTCCGTGCTCGCGAGGCCAAGGTCCAGGAGTTGCAGGATACATCGGCAAAGGCTCTCGCCACACCTGCGGAGGGAGTGAATGGACGCGAGCAATTCAACCTGTTGCGAGACAAAGTTATTTTGCCGAGCCAGTCGCTATTAGCTGAGTTCTCTGAGGATGTGTTGGCATTGCAAGTGTTGCAGGCGCGGGCGAGAGTAGAGAGTGTCGTTCTACCTCAGGTCGATCTTATGCCAGAGGAAGCGGTTGAGATTGCTCGTGCGAATCGGCTGGACTGGATGAATGCGCGAGCATCGCTGGTGGACTCGTGGCGATCGATTGAAACCGTCGCTGACGCCTTGGAAAGTGCCGTCGATATTATTTTTAGTGGTGGACTTACCAATACGCCGGGGACTTACACCCCATCAAGGGGCCGGGTCCGTGCAGGATTTCAATGGGACACTGCGTTGACTCGATTGCAGCAGCGAAACAACTACCGCCAAGTGTTGATCGAGTACCAGCAAGCCAAGCGAGGTTACTATAGATATGAGGACACCATCTGGCAGTCGCTTCGCGCGAACCTCCGGAACATTCGGTACAACCAATACAACTTTGAGTTGCAGCGTTATGCGGTACGGATCGCAGCACAGCAGATCACGATCAATGAGGATTTGCGTCAGATTCGCGAGAGTTTGAACCAAGCATCCGGACCGACGGCGGCTCGAGACAGCGTCTCGGCTCTGCAAGATTTGCTCAGTGCTCAGAATACGTTCCTCGGCGTATGGGTTTTCTACGAAGCCCAACGACGGAACTTGGATCAAGACCTGGGTACGATCCGCGTCAACGCGGACAACATCTGGATCGATCCGGGCCAGATCACCTCGGCAGCATACGGCTTTGCTCCGCAGGATGGGAATGGGGTGTGTTTGCCTTGTGTTGAGAACGGCGGAGCGATGCAGCAATCGGGGTATGGCGATGTGCCCATGGGTGATTTCCAGCCCGTCTACGGTTCGCAGTCGGGGTATGGTCAGCAGCCCAATTACGGAGCACAGTACGGTACCAATCAGCCCTTGGGGAACACCAATCAGCCCCTAGGAAACGCACCGGTGATCAACGAAGTGTCACCGACGATCAATATTCCATCGCAGTATTGATCATCGGCGAGCGCCTTGGTGCTCACAACAGCCACTGTCACCAACAGACACTGTTACCAGTTGCGGGAACATTATTTAGCGGCAGGAGCTGTTGGTAGATTTTTGGCGACCAAGCCCAGCATGACCAGCGACCAGCCGTTGAAGATCATTTCGACACCGACGAAGAGTCCGATGACCCAAAGGCCAGAGAGTGGCCATTGGTGCCAGATCGACAGACCGAGCAGGAAAGTTACGACGCCGCTGAGCAGTAGCCAAATCCAATTGGGGAATCGAACCGCGACAGCGACCACCGCCCTGAAGATGCCTTGGAAAATGAGGAGCATGGCGATGAGCAACGTCAGGTACTCCGCTGAGATCAACGGGTTGGCGATGATCATCACGCCGGATGCGGCGTAGAGAACTCCGGACAGCAGTTCGATGAAGAACCCTCCCCATTCTTTGCAGTAGAACGAGTGGAGGAAATAAGCGACCCCGGCGAGGACCATCAACCAACCTAGAAAGACCATGGTGGCAATGGTGGTCAAGGTCGATGCACCGATGGCAACTGCGCCCAAAGCGATCAGCAGAGCCCCTAGGCCGACGAACCAGCCCCACTTGTTACGCAATTCCGCCAGACCGACTCGATCGATGCTTACAGAGACAACGGTGGTTTCAGAGGACATTGGTTCTTCTCGCTGGGTGGGAGGGTCGGCGAAGGGGAGCGGCACACGGCTAATGTTTCTTTTCCGTGTCGCTGCTCGGCGACGTAAACTGTTCCGCCAATATAACCTCGATTGTCTCGACGCAAACGGTCGCCCGGTAGCGATTCAAGATATTCTCCTTGAGGTATTTCAAAATGTCGTCGCAAACATCGTAGGGAACGATCGTTTCCAAACGAACATTCGATTCGGTTTGCCACACTCCGTTGGCGATGTTGTGCCGTCCAATCCCGCGGGACGGCATCGCCGTAAAACCGGTTGCTCCTCGGGCGATGCATTCGCGCTGCAATGCATCCTCGAGGCTGGATTCGGCGACGATGGTGATCCGTCGCATTTTGGCCATCCCACGTTTTCTCGCAGCATCGCTGTGGGCAGACAATGCTTGGTGCTGCTCGAGTCCGATGAGTTCCAGACGTAGTCCCGCCTCTTGCATTTCGCCTTGCATCTCATGCAATTTCTCCATCACTGTATGATCAACCAATTTCGTGTCCGACACATCGACAATGATGTTATTGCGCTGCACGAGCCCAATGTGTTCGATCTGTCGTTTGAACGGAATCCAATTGCTGAACACCGCCGATTCGCTCGCATGGATCTTTACCGTATCGGGACTGACTTGTTCTACATCCAAATAGGCCTTAAAGAAGGAATGGAGTGGGACACCATTGAGAAGGTGGATGAAGAACTTCATCCCGATTCCTGCAGCAATACCGATCAGCAAATCGGTAGCAAGGGTTGCGATCAGTGTCGTCACAAAGATGATCAGTTGCTCGCGACCTACATGGAACATGTGCATGAACTCGCTCGGGTGCGCCAACCGAAACCCGGTATAAACCAGCATGGCTGCGAGTGCCGAAAGAGGGATCATGTGCAGTACTGCTGGGAGGAATGAAACGCACAGGAGCAGGAAAACACCGTGCCACATGTCGGCGAACCGTGTTCTAGCGCCGTTATCGATATTGGCTTTACTCCGCACGATTTCCGAGATCATGGGCAAGCCACCGACGAGCGAGGCGAGGAGATTGGCGATGCCGACACCGAGCATATCTCGGTTCATGTCCGTTTTTCGTTTCCAGGGATCGATCGAGTCGACAGCTTTGGCGCTGAGGATTGATTCCAGAGTGCCGATGATGAAGAACATAAAGATCCACTTCCATGCCTTCAACTGGTTCAGTGCCGTGAAATCAGGAAAGGTGACTTGGGTCAGTATCCCAAGGATTTCCGTTGGAAGCGGAACGAGAAATTTCTCGCCCAAGAGATGTTCTTTCTCGAGGAATTTGTAGGCGTGGTCCTGCATCAGGTTCAAGTACAAGCCGATGAGGACAGCCATCACCAACACGATCAATTGCGGAGGGATCGCTGCCCATTTCAGCCAGTTCTTCTTGATGTGTGGCCAAGTGAACAGGAACAGCAAGCTGATCAGGCCGATCAATGCGATCGCGGGATTCGCTTCGGCGATGTAGTGAGGGATATGCAGGAGGAGATCGAGTGGTTCCTTGCTTTCGGGGGTGACTCCCAGCATGACCGGGATCTGTTTGGCGGTAATGATGACGCCGATCGCTGAGAGCATGCCGTGGATAGCCGATTTGGGAAAGAACTCGCTCAGGATGCCAGCCCGGAACAGGCTGAACGCGATTTGCAGGAGCGAAGCGACGACGCCTACCGCAAGGGCAGCGCGGTACGCGCCCCAGTCTGCGTCCGAGCCACCATTGCCCCAACCGTCTCCTTGGAAGTCGTTGATGCAGCCGATCGCGATCACGATCAATCCAGCAGCGGGGCCCTTGATCGTTAGTTCGCTGTTGCTGATGAGGCTGGTGACAATACTCCCGATCACGGCGGTAAAAATTCCAGCCATCGGTGGGTAACCGCTGGCGATAGAGATCCCGAGGCACAATGGAAGTGCGATCAGGAATACCATCATGCCCGCAAGGGCATCGTATTTGAGATATTTTTTAAAACCTAGAAGGTTACCGACTGGGATATCTGCTTTGTGTTCAGTCATAACATAGCTATTTCGGAGAAGCGTTCGGCTTGTTTAAAAAGCGTTCAACGTTGGTGTGGGAAGCGGATTATGGGCCCGCAAGGCCGCGGAACGGTGCAGCTTTCCGGGGGCTTCTATAGAGAGTGAGTCGATGAAACTCGAATCCAAAGAAGATCGTTGCGCTCTAGGAGGAGAGAACCTAGATGAGAGGGATTAGCGCGAGGTTGGAGGAGGTCGCTGCCACCGCTGGGTATTTAAATCACTCGGAGCACTTTCCGAAACGAGTTCCGTGTGCCTTGGGATCCAAACTAGGTTGAGTTCGAGATGCCCTGTGCTGTCTGAGTGGAACCAATGATGCAATGACTCTTGAAAGTCCTCTTCGCTATCGGATTCGGTTTCCTCCGATAAGTCGGCGCAGACGAGTTCCGCGTTGCCACCAAGCCATGGCTCGACTGCAGCCACAACCGAAGCCAATAGCAACCATCCAGCGATGATCGCATGGATGTACTTGGCTAGAGTTCGGTTGTGCATGGTTTTGAGATCGTTTGTATCGAGATCGATTGCGAAGGAACTTTGGCTCCAGGAATTGGAAGCTTCGGTCAAAGGCTCCCGCTTTAACTCTGCTCCGCCGTGTCCACTTCTCAAGCATAGCAACAATCGGGGAGGGGGGGGATATTGATTGCTTCATTTCGTCGAATCGGTGCGTAGCCCGACCCTAAAGTCCACGGGTTCGGTAAAGCCCAACACGTAGATCGCAGACATTGGTATGGGTTGCACCGGTCTCGAGCAGTCCCCCTGTCTTCTTAAAGATGCTGTTAGAATCGCAATGTTGCAGGTAATCCGTCAGGGGGAGGTTTTCCCGGAGGCATCGCTCAACCCATTCGTGGTCGATCCAGGCACCCGCAGCCGTGGTGGTGCCATCTTCCCCATCGGTGCCTCCTGACAAGATAGCGAACTCGCGAGGGGCGAGTTTGGACCAATGGGAACAGACCCACTCGCCGGCGGATAGAACGAGATGTTGGTTTCGCCCTCCGCGTCCTCGTCGCGAGGCTTCTGGCAAAACGACGGTGGGTTCGCCGCCGGAAATGAGGCAATCCACCAATGCGTCGCGGCTGGACATGAAAAGTTGCTCCGCGAATTTTCGACCGAATAGGTCCGCTGGGCCATCTCCCGATTTTGCCGAGTGCATCCAGTAACGGTATCCCAACTCCACCGCGCAGGTTCCTGCCGCGTCGACGGCGGTGGCGTTATTGGCCAAGACATGATGGTTCTGGATCGAGGATTGGCGAGTCCAGAAACCTCGGAGAACGGAGCCGCTGTGAATCGGTTTTGATGGTGCAGCGAGTTGCGATGCTCGCAGTAGATACTCCTTGATCGCTCGATGTTCGTTCCCATCAGGACAGAACGATTGCAGGATGCGAAGTGCGTTTGCGGGGTTGGGAGGCGGGTCGAGGATGGTCGGGCCAGAGGCGATGTATTCGACGGGATCTCCGAGAACATCCGAGATGATCAAGGTCAGCATCAGCTTGGCATGGCAGCGACGCGCCAGTCCACCCCCTTTGACTTGGCTCAAGCATCGACGTACTTCGTTGAGTTGTTCGATGGACGCGCCGAGGGCGGATAGGCTTCGAGTGACTTCGATTTTTGAAGCCAGCGAGATCTCGTCTACGGGGAGGCACAGGAGCGCCGAGCCGCCACCGCTGAGCAGCAGGATCACGCAATCGTTCGGGCCGGCCGATTCCACGAGTCGCAAGATTTCGCGTGTGCCCGCGACCACTTTTTCCGTTGGTTCGTTCACCCCGCGCGGTCTCGCTTCGCAGATCTCGACGCGCCATGACCCTAATGAATCCAGATCGTGCGCGCGGGGGTCGACGGAACCTTCGGGGATTTGCACCCAGCCCAACATCATGGGTAACGGGACACCGGAGGCGCGAAGCGCGTCGGAGAGACCGACCAGCATCCCGCAGGACGCTTTACCGGCACCGACGACGATGATGCGATCTATGCCTCGCAAGTCGTAGGGTTCACCATCCACGTGGAGCCAGCGTCCATCCCATTGGACCGTATCGCGCAGGACTCGGTCTGCGCGGACCGCCTCCACGCCTGCTTGCCAAATCTTTATCGCATCCCTTGCAATCTCGCTCACACGCATCCACTTTCGTTGGAGGTTCAACTCTCTTGGAAGAGAGTACGAACGATGGTCCCTTGGCTTCTGGCCATGGGGCGACCGATCGGAGTCCGAATCTCTTCAGAAATAGGGACGCCGAATGCATCCAGCAGGGTCGCGTGCAAGTCTTCGATGCGAACAGGGTCTCTGACGCCGCGCAAGGCATCTTCTCCGGACGGGGGCAATTCGCTCGTCGTCTCGCCGTGCACGTAGCCTCGTCGGAATGGGCCACCGAAAAGGAGGGTGCTGAAACCGGTTGGCCAATGGTCTCGACCGTCCGCGATATTGATCTTCGGAGTTCGGCCAAACTCACCGCCGCACATGACGATCGTGGAGTCCAAAAGATTCCGATCGATCAGCAGGCGGATGAGTCCATCGATCGCGCTATCGAGGATCGCACAACGACCTGACTGCAGCGTGTAGTTCTCAACGTGGCTATCCCAGCCACTCAGTTCGACCTCCACGCACGTGACGCCTTGTTCGACCAACCGGACAGCAGCCAGGCAGCTCCGCCCGAAGGGTGTATCACCGAATGACTGACGGACCTCCGATGATTCCCGTTCGATCTCGAACGCTTGGATCTGCGAGCTATCCATCATGGTGGTTGCGCGCTGCGTGGAGTTCGCATGAAGGGTTTTGGTCCGATCCAGATCCTTCAATCGCCCTCGTCGGAATGCCTTTTCCACCACGCTCAGGTCTTTGACCCGTTGGTCAAACGAATCGCGGTCCACGTAGCTGCGAAGATTCGGAAGAGGATCTTTCGGATCGAAAAGTTGGAACGCATCCCATTGGCTACCGAGATAACCACCTCGCGACGGCCATTGTCCCGCGAGGATCGAGACGTGGCGCGGGATTTCCAAATTGCTTTCGGATTGATGGCACAGGACCGCTCCGATGGATGGGTGGACCAGAGTCGGATCGGGACGCCAACCTGTTTTCATGTTGTACGTTGCTCGC